>NZ_CALLXM010000085.1 GCF_937875265.1 uncultured Acetobacter sp.
GCTGCGGGCAGGCTCAGCGTAAAGGCCGCAGCCCCCAGCATGGTGGTGAGAGCGGTCCGGAATGTCGCAAACGTCATGTAATGGTCTCCATATGGTCTTTTGCTACGTTATAAATGTCATGCGGCTGGTTTATGGCAAATGTGAGATCGGCCCGTGCGGGTGCATGGTGTGATCTGGTTTGTCTCAGCTCACGGTGTAACGCATTGAAGTGGCACACGGTTCAGTCGCGGGGCAGGCAATCCAGAGCTGCTTGCAGAATGTAGGCTGCGGCGAGCTGATCCACCACCGCATTGCGTTTGCTGCGTGAGAGATCGGCTTCCTGAATCAGCATGCGGTTAACTGCGGAGGAGGAAAGTCGCTCATCCCACAGGCAGACGGGCAGGCCGGTCTGTTCAGAAAGGGCAGTGGCCCAGTCCTTGCTGGCCTGTGCGGCGGGGCCGAATGATCCGTCCAGTGAGAGGGGGATACCCACCACCATTCCGCCAATGCCGTGGCGTGCCGCCAGCTCACGCACGCGCTCGGCCATGGCACCCAGCTTGCCGCGCTTTACGGTCTCCAGCGGGGTCGCCACCATGCGGGAAACATCAGAAAGAGCCAGCCCCACTTGTTTGCGGCCAGGGTCAATGCCCAGCAGGCGTGCTTCGTGGGCCAGAGTGGCGGCGAGGTCGGTAAGGTTGAACAGAGCCATGTCTGCACGGTATGTTGCCTTGCGCCCGATTATGCTAGGGCTTTTTTCCTCCATAGCTGAAGAGAGTCTGCTTTCATGTCGCTCGACCTCGCGACCACCCGACGTATCGCAAAACTGGCCCGTATCGGCCTTGAAGACGCGGAGCTTGAAACCGTCCGCCAGAAGCTGGATGGCATCCTTGGCTGGGTTGATCAGCTCTCTGAGGTGGATGTTGAGGGCGTGCCCCCTATGGTGGGCACCGAGACGGAGGCCCTGCGCCAACGTGAAGATGTTGTGACGGATGGTGACTGCCGTGACGCCATTCTGTCCTGCGCGCCGGAAAAATCCGGCCCCTTCTACACAGTACCCAAGGTTGTTGAATAATGCTGACCGGACTGACGCTTACCGAAGCGCGCGCGGGGCTTGCTGCCCGCAAATTTTCTGCCCGTGACCTCGCTCAGGCGCATCTGGATGCCATTGGCCGCCTGAACCCGCAGCTGAATGCCTATATTACGGTTCTGCCCGAGCAGGATGTGCTGGCCGCTGCCGATGCGGCTGATGCTCGTTATGCCAAGGGTGAAGCCGGGCTGATGGACGGCCTGCCGGTTGGCGTGAAGGATCTGTTCTGCACAAAGGGTGTGAAAACCACCGCTGCCAGCAAAATTCTGGCCAACTTTGTGCCGCCGTATGAAAGCAGCGTGACAGCACGCCTGCTTGCAGCTGGCTCGATCTTTCTGGGTAAAAC
The DNA here is from genome assembly GCF_937875265.1 of uncultured Acetobacter sp. Taxonomy (GTDB): domain Bacteria; phylum Pseudomonadota; class Alphaproteobacteria; order Acetobacterales; family Acetobacteraceae; genus Acetobacter. The sequence continues at coordinate 1,413 of NZ_CALLXM010000085.1, forward strand.
CAACCTCGATGAATTTGCCATGGGGTCCGCTAACATCACATCAGCTTTTGGCTCCGTGATGAACCCGTGGAAACGCAACGGTGATGATGCCGCTCTGGTGCCCGGTGGGTCTTCTGGTGGCTCTGCTGCTGCTGTGGCTGCTGGTCTGGCGCTGGCCGCAACCGGCACGGATACGGGTGGTTCCATCCGTCAGCCTGCCGCGTTCTGCGGGATTGTCGGGCTGAAGCCGACCTATGGCCGGTGCAGCCGCTGGGGCACCATTGCCTTTGCAAGCTCTCTGGATCAGGCAGGCCCCATGACGCGCAGCGTGGCGGATGCCGGGCTGATGCTTGAAGCTATGGCTGGCTTTGATGAAAAAGACAGCACAAGCTCCAACCGCCCTGTACCGGAATTTTCCAAGGCTGTTGGCAAGAGCGTGAAGGGCCTGCGGGTTGGCATTCCTGCCGAATACCGTGCCCCCGGCATGCCGGAAGAAATTGCCAAAATGTGGGAGCAGGGCATTGCCTGGCTGCGTGAGGCCGGGTGTGAGGTTGTGGATGTCTCTCTTCCGCACACCAAATATGGTCTGGCCACGTACTATATTATTGCTCCGGCAGAGTGCTCATCCAACCTCGCGCGTTATGATGGCATTCGCTTTGGTGAGCGTAAGGATGCCGCCTCGCTTGATGGCATTTATGAACGCACCCGTGCGGAAGGCTTCGGGCCGGAAGTGCGTAACCGTATCCTGATGGGCACCTATGTGCTGTCCGCCGGGTATTACGATGCGTATTATCTGAAAGCTCAGAAAGTCCGCACCCTGATCAAGCGTGATTTTGTGCAGGCTTTTGAGCAGGTCGATGTTCTACTGACGCCAACGGCACCGAGTGCGGCCTTTGCGCAGGGTGAGAATATGGATGACCCGGTGCAGATGTATCTGAACGATATCTTCACCGTGCCTGCCAGCATGGCCGGGGTTCCGGCTCTGTCCGTGCCGGTTGGGCTGGATTCCAAAGGTCTGCCGCTTGGGTTGCAGATTATTGGCCGTCATTTTGATGAAGAAACCGTGCTGTCCGTTGGCGGCGCGCTGGAGGCGGCTGCGGGCTTTGCCCATAAGCCCACCCTGCATGCGGAGGCAGGCGTATGAGCTACGTGATTGAAGGCAAAACCGGCAGTTGGGAAATTGTGGTGGGGCTGGAAGTCCACGCCCAGGTTGTCAGCAATTCCAAGCTGTTTTCTGGTGCGTCCACCACATTCGGGGCCGGCCCGAACTCTCAGGTCAGTCTGGTTGATGCCGCTTTTCCGGGCATGCTGCCGGTTATCAACAAGGAATGTGTGGCTCAGGCCGTGCGGACCGGGTTGGGGCTGAACGCGCGCATCAATCTGGAAAGCCGGTTTGACCGGAAAAACTATTTCTATGCGGATCTGCCGCAGGGATACCAGATCAGCCAGTTCGCACACCCGATTGTGGGCGAAGGGACGATTGAAATTGAGCTGTCCAGCGGTGAAATCCGAAAAATCGGCATTACACGCCTGCATATGGAACAGGATGCTGGCAAGCTGATCCATGATCAGGATCCTACCAAATCCATGATCGACCTGAACCGGGCCGGTGTGGCGCTGATGGAAATTGTGAGCGAGCCGGATATCCGCGAGCCGGAAGAAGCTGGGGCTTACCTGCGCAAAATGCGTCAGATTCTGCGTTATCTGGGCACGTGTGATGGGAACATGGAAGAAGGCTCCATGCGCGCCGATGTGAACGTCTCTGTTCGCAAGGCGGGTGAGCCGTTCCGCACGCGCTGCGAGATCAAGAACGTCAATTCCATTCGCTTTGTCATGCAGGCGATTGAAGTGGAAGCGGCTCGTCAGGTGGAAATCTGGGAAAGCGGTGGTGAGGTTGATCAGGAAACCCGCCTGTTTGACGCGGCACGGGGTGAAACCCGCACCATGCGCTCCAAGGAAGACGCGCATGATTACCGCTACTTCCCGGATCCGGATCTTCTGCCGCTGGTGATCGAACAGGCATGGGTGGATCAGCTAAAGGCGGCTCTGCCGGAGCTGCCGGATGCCAAGCGCGCCCGTTTCCAGTCCGAATACGGCATTCCGTTCTATGATGCCGGTGTTCTGGTCGCCGAGCAGGCTGTGGCGGATTTTTATGAAACCGTCGCCAAAGGCCGTGATGGCAAGCTGGCGGTCTCCTGGGTTACGGGGGATTTGTTTGCAGCCCTGAACCGTACCAGCAAAACCATTGAAACCAGCCCTGTCAGCGCGGAAGCTCTGGGCCAGATGCTGGATCTGATTGCTGATGGCACCATCAATGGCAAAATTGCCAAAGAGGTGTTTGAAGACATGGTGGAAACGGGTGAAGGCCCGGATGCCATTGTGGAGAAAAAAGGCCTGCGTCAGGTGACTGATACTGGCGTGATTGATACTGCAATCGAGTCCGTCATGACCAAACATGCAGACAAAGTCGCCCAGTATCGCTCCGGTAAGGACAAGCTGTTCGGATTCTTTGTGGGGCAGGTGATGAAGGAAACCAAGGGGAAAGCAAACCCCGCACTGGTGAACGATGCACTGAAATCTAAGCTGGACGCATAGGCGCTCCAGCCACGCGGAAAAATTTTTGCAGGGAGTTAAAATAACCTGCAAATAAGCCTTTCAGGGGGTTTGACGGAATGCTCAGAACCCCCTAAAAGCATCTCTGCAAACGTCGTGTAACTTCATACTCTTTTTGCGGAGGGGTGGCCGAGAGGCTGAAGGCGACGGTTTGCTAAATCGTTATACGTTTATCGCGTATCGTGGGTTCGAATCCCATCCCCTCCGCCAT
>NZ_CALLXM010000086.1 GCF_937875265.1 uncultured Acetobacter sp.
TCCGTGAGCATCAGCAGGCGCGTGGCATGCACGGCACCGGCTACGGCACCGGCTGCGGTATCGGCATTGATGTTATAGGTCGCGCCATCTTCACCCAGACCCACCGGCGCAATAACCGGAATAAGGCCCGAGCCGGAAAGGGCGTAAATCACCCGTGGGTCCACCTTGGTCGGTTCCCCCACAAAGCCCAGATCCAGCACGCGCTCAATCTGGCTATCCGGGTCACGCACGGTGCGGACCAGCTTGCGGGCGGTAATCAGCTTACCGTCCTTGCCGGAAATACCCACAGCAAGCGCACCGGCCTGACTGATGAGTTCCGCCACTTCCTTGTTCACGGAGCCAGCCAGCACCATTTCGATCACATCGACCATGCTGGCATCGGTCACGCGCAGGCCATCCACAAAGGTGGAACGGATATCAAGCCGTTCCAGCATCTGGTTGATCTGCGGGCCACCCCCATGCACCACTACCGGGTTGATACCCACCAGTTTGAGCAGGGCAATATCCCGGCCAAAAGTCAGGGCCAGATCCCGGTCACCCATCGCGTGACCACCATATTTGACCACAATGGTATCACCCGCATAGCGCCGCAGATACGGCAGCGCACCGGCCAGCACAGCGGCCTCATGATGCAAGTCAGGAGGTGAGTAAGAGGAGTCGGTCATGGGCTGAAAATCCTGCTCGATAATCCTGCCGGGAGTTATTGCGGCGGCAGAGCAAACGCCGCAAGTTCTGCGCGCAGCTGCTCTATGCCCAGCCCGGTCTCGCTGCTGGTCAGGGAAAGGAAGGGGCACGCCGCAGGATGGCGCTTTGTCAGGGCCAGAACCTCTTCTTCCTTGCGGGCAAGGGCGGTGGGTTTGACAGCGTCACACTTGGTCAACACCAGCTGGAAGCTGACAGCCGCCCTGTCCAGCAGCTTCATCACTTCCAGATCATGCGGTTTGATTTCAATACGTGCATCCAGCAGCACCATAACCCGCCGCAGGCCAGGACGGCCGCGCAGGTAGTCAAACATCATGTCCTGCCAGTCTTCCTTGACGGACTTGGCAGCCTTGGCAAAGCCATACCCCGGCATATCCACCAGCATGAGCCGGTTTGCGAGGTCAAAAAAGTTCAGCTGCTTGGTCCGCCCCGGCTGGGAGGACGCACGCGCAAGCGTCTTCCGGCCCGTCAGCGCATTAACAAGAGTGGACTTGCCCACATTGGAACGCCCGGCAAAAGCAATTTCCGGCAGGGTCTGCGGCGGGAGCTGCCCGAGCTTCTGCGCCCCGAAAATAAAATCGCACGACCCCGCAAAAAGCAGCCGCCCCTCTTCCAGGGCGGCAGCAATCTGCTCATCATTCGTCAACTCACGAAAGTCGGTTCCGGCTTCGGGCATCAGCGCTTGCTCACTACAGTGGTGGTGCCGGCAGCATTCTTATCAGCCGCCTTGAAGCGACCAAGAATGATGAACTGCTGCAACGCCGTCAGCAGGTTGCTCCAGCAATAATAGATCACCAGACCAACTGGCTGATGCGCCATGAAGAAGGTGAACACCAGCGGGATGAACGTCATCACCTTCTGCTGGGCCGGGTCCATGGTGGTGGAGCTGGCGCTGATCTTCTGCATCATGAACATGCTTGCGCCATACAGGATGGGCCATGCGCCAAGGGAGAGGAAAGACAGCATCTGCGCCGGGTCAAACGGGATCAGTCCAAACAGGTTGAACACGTTTGTGGGGTCCGGTGCGGAAAGATCCTTGATCCAGCCAAAGAACGGCGCGTGGCGCATTTCAATGGTTACATACAGATCCTTATACAGACACCAGAATACCGGAGCCTGAATAAGCAGCGGCAGGAAACCACCGAACAGGTTTACGCCCTCTTCCCGATACAGGCCCATAATGCGCTGCTGCATAGCCATCGGGTCATCTTTATAGCGCGCACGGATCTGGTCCACTTTGGGCTTCAGGCGAGACGTCTTCCACGTCATGCGCATCTGCTTGATGGTCAGCGGCAGGAAGAGCAGCTTCACGATCACGGTAAAGGTCAGCAGTGCCAGACCAAAATTGCCGATCATGGTGTAGAGCCAGTCCAGCACGAAGAACACGGGGCGCGTCAGGAACGCGAGCCACCCGAAATCCACCGCTTTCCAGAACATGGGCACATGCAGATCATGCTCATACCGGTCCAGCAGTCGGACTTCCTTCGCACCGGCAAACACATGCGCTTCAGAAGAGCCCGTCTGCCCGGCGGCAACCTGCACAGGCGCACTGGCCGTAAAGCCAACCTGATACATGTGCTGTGCGGGCAGGTAGGTGTAAGTTCCCACACCCTGCGTGCTCTGGTCCGGCAGCACGGCCATCAGCCAGTATTTATCGGTAATGCCAGCCCAGCCGCCCGTACCCTGATGGCTCCAGGACACATTGTCCGGCGGCACACCATCGTTGCGCAGCGCTTTGTAGGAGCCTTCATTCAGGCGACCGTCAATGACGGAAATCGGCCCTTCATGCACCAGCATGCCGCCGGTTTCTTCCGGCGTATACCCACGGTTAACGCGGTAATACGGATACAGCGCGACCGCCTGACCACTGGCGTTATGCACGCGCTGGGTGACGGTGAACATGAAGTCCTTATCCACCGCCATAGCGATTTCAAACGTCTGACCCTGCCCGTTATCCCATGACAGGGTGACGGGATGGGTGGAATCCAGTTTGGCCGCGTCAGCTTTCCACAGTGTGTGGGAATCGGGCAGATGCACAGATGTATCGGCTGCGGCGCGCCAGCCGAAGTCGATATAGTCCGGCGTGGTTCCCGCACTCTGTGACAGAACCCGCACGTCCGGGCTGTCAGGCTTTACGGTTTCCCGGTATTTTTTGAGGACCAGATCATCCAGCCGTGCGCCACGCAGACTGATGGAACCCTGCACCGCAGGGGCATCAATCGCTAAACGCGTATCCGGCCCGTCCGGGGTTTCAGCCCCGGCCTGAGCAGAAGGGACTGGAGAAGGCTGCACGGCACCAGACGGTGGCGCGGAGACACTTTGCGTGGTCTGCGGTGTCACAGGGGCCTTGGGCGCCTGCGGGACGAAATAATCAAACCCGATGAGAACCGCAGCTGACAGCAGCGTTGCCAGTATCAGACGTCTTGTATCCATTGCTGGCCTGCTGGCCCCCCTGCACGAAACGGAACAGATAATTCAACCGCGAAACACGGAGTCTTCACGGCACTCTGGTTTCCAGCGCAGGATGAGCAGGAATGCAAGCCGGGAAAGCATCTTCCTGTCCGGTAAGACAGGTGGATGTCTTACTTCTGGCCGGGCTTTGCGCTCCGGTCAGCCTGAGAAAGACACTGCTGCAAGGCTTTGCGAAAATCTGCCACCAGATCCGCAAAAGAGCGGTTCAGGGTTGCAGCGCGGCCAATCAGAACCAGATCAAGGCCGTTGAGAGGTGTTTCAGTTTCCACAATGCGGACAACCTCGCGCAGCCTGCGGCGGGCGCGGTTGCGAACCACAGAGTTTCCAACTTTTTTTGTTACGGTAAAGCCAATGCGCGGAGCATTGGAGTCGGCCCGTTGAAAAAGCTGGAGCACCAGCCCCCGCACGGGCGCTTTACGCCCACGCGCGGCCAGAAAGAGAAACTCTTTCCGCTTTTTAAGGCGTTGGGAACGAACGGGCTCAGCCCCCGCTCCCTCCAGACTCTCATGCTGTTGCATGATGCCCGTCAGCCAGAAAAAGCTTAAGCGGAAAGACGCTTACGGCCTTTGGAACGACGGTTTGCAATAATCTTGCGGCCGCCAACAGTTGCCATACGTGAACGAAAACCATGGCGACGCTTGCGGACCAGCCGGGACGGTTGATAAGTGCGCTTCATTGCAGCACTCCCTTCATTAAACAGATATGCAGGCAGCCCCAGACCACCTGTCTTGAAGGGGCGGCTTATAATGTTCAGAAAGGAGAACGTCAATCATATCGGCAGAGTCCCGGCATACTCTGTTCCGACAAAAGAAGGGCTGGTTCTCCGTGAGCACCTCTCATTCCCCCCTGAGCACCGTGCTGCTCCTGTTCTGCCTGCCCCTTTCCGGCGCTGTGGCAGCGGGTCTGCTCGGCCTTTCCTTCCCTGCCGGTTTGCTGCCCGTTGCTCTCACAACAGGCATCGGGATCTGGCTAAGCCTGCGCTTCAGGCCCACATTCCAGCCTGATTCGAGCCATAACACTGCCCCGCAACCTATAGATTCACTAAAAACCAGCCGAACAGCCCCCGTTCAGGCGGCCTCTGCGCCGCCTGCGGCCACGGCCCAGCCTCCTCAGCCCACTGCAAATGCAGACGCGGCACCAACAGCATCATGCGCTGACACTGACCCCAAACTGCGCCACGATATTAGGAATATTTTATCCCCGGCCATGCTGGCTGCCGAGCAGCTTGGCACCAGCACAGACCCTCAGGTGCTCAAGGCCGCCAGAACCATTGACGAGTCTCTGGATCGCGCGCTCATCCGCCTGAAACAGACGCAGCAGCCCTGAAGCATCCTACCGGAGCAGAGTGGAACGCTTAGTCCAGGCGCTGAATCAGCTCAATCTTGTAGCCATCCGGGTCTTCCACGAAGGCAATAATGGACGTGCCGAATTTGACCGGCCCGGCATCCCGCGTGACCTTGCCACCACCGGCGCGCACCTGTTGCACCGCGGCAGCAACATCGGGCACGCCAACGGCAAAGTGACCAAAGCCGGTGCCGACCTCATACCCGTCATCCTGCCCCCAGTTATAGGTCAGTTCGATTTCGGCCTGTCCGGCAGCGTTATCGGCATAACCAATAAAAACGAGGGTATATTTTCCATCCGGCACGTCGCGCCGACGCAGTTCGTGCATGCCCAGAAGTTTATAGAACGCAATACTGGCATCCAGATTCTTCACCCGGACCATAGTGTGCAAATAGCGTGCCATCATGCTGTATCTCCTCTGTTTCGCTTCGGGTTTAGCGCGTGAGGTGCTCCGGGGTTACCGCTATCAAAAATATTCCGGCCTGATTGGCTTCCGCCACACAGGCATCCCGGTCTGTCAGCAGGGTATGCCCGGCCTCAAACGCAATGCCCCGTAAACCTGCCTTATGGGCATTCTGTACGGTGGCAGGGCCGATGGTGGGCATATCCGCCCGCTTGTCCTGCCCGGGCTTGAGGAGCTTGACCAGCACCCCGCCCTCACCCGGCTGCCGACACTCCCCGGCCCGCGCCAGCATGCGGTCTGTGCCCTCCATAGCCTCTACAGCCAGCACCAGACCGTTCTGCACCACACAGCCCTGCCCGATATCCATCCGGCCCAGCGCGTGCACGACCTCAACACCGCGGCGGATGTCGGCCATTGCCTGCTCATC
>NZ_CALLXM010000087.1 GCF_937875265.1 uncultured Acetobacter sp.
CGGTTTTCTGAGCGGCTGTTTGCAAGAATAGCCGTAACAATCAGGCTGATTGCCACAAGTGTCCATAACACGAGAAGCAGAGCAAAGCCTGAATCGCTTTGATGTGCCTCGTGCCGTGGGTTCCGTTTCATGATGCTCGCCCTCAGGCGCGGTCAGTCATGCAAGCCAATAGCTTTCAGAATACGCCGCTGCGGGTCTGCTGAGCCTGTCTGTGGTGTGCGTGCCAGTTCAGGAGCAAGAGCTGCGGATTGAGCAAGGTTGCGGCGCAAATCTTCCGTCATGGCGCGGGCATCGCTTTGGCTGCGGATGACATGAGGGGTGATCAGCACAAGCAGTTCCGTGCGTTCCCGCGTGTTGGTCTGCTGGCTGCCAAGCATGCCGAGGATGGGAATATCCTTGAGCCAGGGAAGCCCCTGATTGCCGCGAGATGCGTTGTCGGTAATCAGGCCGGCAAGGCCCACGGTCTGCCCGTCCTCAATCGCCACGCGGGATGTTACCTGCCGCTGGGAAAAGGTCGGGCTGTTGATGCTGCCGCTGGATGAGCCGGTGACCGTGGTTGTAGACGAGACGGAACTGACCTGCTGGGAGATATCCAGCGTGACGAGGCCAGTCGTGCTTACATGCGGCGTGACCTGAAGAATGACCCCGGTCGGCTGGTAATTAATGGAGTTGGTAATGGTGGAATTGGACGTGACAACACTTGTTGTTGCCCCGGTCAGATACGGGACCAGATTGCCCACCATGAGGGAGGCAGGCTGGTTATCAACCACCATAAGCTGCGGTGAAGAGAGAACCCGCACTTTGGTCACGGTCTGAAGCGCATTGATCACGAACGGTGCACCACCTTGCCCGCTTCCGCCCAGCACAAAACCCGGAAAACCCGAGGAAAGCTGAGAGGAAACCAGATTGGCCGAGCCAAGACTTTGCGTGGCGGTGCTCAGAATGCCGTTAATGCCGCCGGACTTGAAGAAAAACTGCGTGCCATATTGCAGGGAGTCATTAAGTGTGACTTCCGCAACAGTTGCATCCACCATGACCTGAAGCGGCATGATATCGATCTTGTGCAGCATGGCGGAAATGGTTTCCGTTTCCGCTCGCGTGCCATAGACCAGCAGGGAGTTGTTCTGCAGGTCAGGGATAATGCGAATATGTGTGCTGGTCTCACTGTTTTCGCTCAGATTGCCCAGCCCGCCGAGAAGCGGATTATTGCTGATGCCATCACTCTGACTGTTGCTCTGGCTCTGCCCGCTACTGCTATTCTGCGAAGAACCAAAAGCGCTGGAACTGGAATCTCCGGAACTGTTGTTACCAGAGGCAAGAGAACCAGACTGGCTTGAACCAAGGCCGGAAGACCCGGACATGTTCCCAAAACCTGATGAGCTGCCACTCGTGTTTGAGGACATGCCCGTCTGCTGTTTCGGGGTAGGCGTTGGTGTGGCTGTAATGTGGTCGGGTGTGAAGGCTTGCTGGAGGACGTAAGCAACGTCATTCGCTCTGCCACTCTGGAGATAGAACGCACTCCAGTTGCGCACGGTCTGCTTTCGGCCAGCCTCAATAACGGAAAAGGCGCGACGAGCATCTTCAATCAGGCGGGGCTGGCGGGCTGTGACAAGAATTGAGTCGATACTGGGCATAGGGAACAGGCGGATGGACTCATTGCCTGTGCCATCGCCACTGGTGCGGCGCATGCCAAGCGCTGTGCGTAAGGCCTGACTGAGCTCACTTACCGTGCCGGTGGTAGCAGGCAGGAGCAGATAGGATTGCCCCGCAAGGGCGTCAGTATCAAACGTATGGATCAGTTCCGTCAGTGTTTCTCGCGTGGCCGGGTCACCCGAGATGATGACGGTATTGCTTTCCGGGTCAGCCGTCACATGGCCGCCGCCCTGCACAACGGGCTGAATGAGTTTTGCAATGCCAGCAGCATTTGTATAGCGCAGTGGGACGGCAGTGGTGCTGTTGGCTGAGCCTGCGCCGGAACCGGGGCCTCCGCTTTCTGTTGCTAGAGGCACAACGCGATACAAACCGCTCTGTGTCACAAGAGTAGCATTTGCGCCCGCCAGCAGAACCCGCAGTGTGGGAATAAGCTGGTCGTGCCGTAGGGGCTGGGCCGTGTGAAGGGTTGCTGTGCCCTGAACAGCAGGATCAATCACATAATTAACATGCAGGATGGCCCCGAGAATTTGCTCGGTCACCGCACGGATATCCGTACCCGCAAAATTCAGCGAGATATCACCGCCGCCGCTGGCATCGTTTTGCCCAGTGCTGCTCCCGGTGCCACTGCCCATGCGGACAAAGGACTGCCCATTGGGGGGCAGAGGGGCTACGGCCCCATCTTCCCGCTCTGTGGCGCGGATATCATGCTTGGGGACGGGCAGAGGAGCCAGTTCGGGCGGCTTTTGGGTGCAACCTGCAAGGGAGACAAGAAGGGAGGCGGCGCTGAAGCGGCGAAGAAAATGCGGCATGGTCCTCAGGGTGTCGGAGAGGTTTGGCCGGGCGCGCCGAGATCGGCTCTGAAACCCGTAATGGAAAGAGTGGCATCCACGGCGCTGCTGTGTCCGCGCGTGGCTTCAGTAACCGTGCGGGCGCGCTGGATATCCAGATCTTCAACCAGCAGGCGGGGCTCTGCGTGCTCAAGATCATCAAGAAGTGCAATGAAGGCGGACCATGTGCCTGTCAGTGCAATGCGTATGCTAATGGCGCGAAAATGACCGACAGGATGCGGCGGCACTGTTTCCTGGCTGGAAATTTCAATCTGGTGCCGGGCGGCAAGAGCCTGAACAGTCTGAACAAGGTTAGCCGCAGTTTCAGAATCACTCTGGCCCGCAAGAAGGAAGCGTGTGCTGGCAGTGGACGCATGACGGTCCTGATAGCGCTGTTTGAGTTCAGGGATCTGGCGGACAAGCTGTTCAGTGTGGCTCAGGAGGGCGCGCTTGTCTTCCAACACGGCATCGCGACCATGATAAAATGAAAGAAGCGAAAACCCTGTCAGGGCGATACAGGCCAGTCCTGCAAAAGTTATGCTACAGGCAAGGACCTGTCCGGTCAGGCCGGTAGGAAGGCGTGCGTCTGTCACGCGGTATGCCCGCCAGACATGCCCTTACAAACCGGACCGGGGAGACGTGTAAACAGGGGAAGCATGCCTTACATCCAATGACGTGAACGGGTGATTAACATTCACGGCTTCAGGGTGGCGAGGGGGAAATTGTGACAGTTTGATGAAACGTATCCAACCCGCTGGATGCTGATCTGGTCGCGTTGTGTCGGTTCTTTTATAACCAGCCCAAATCGTGTTGCAGCAGGCGCGTAATCCAGAGTGACAGCGCGAGGCAGGGGCCGAACGGCAGCATCATTCTGGCGTGAAGATGGCGGCCCCGTGCCGCCAGAACGAGGGCGAATATGAGACCGCAGACGGAAGCTCCGAGCAGGACGACGGGCAATGCCCCGATGCCGAGCCACGCGCCGCCTGCCGCAAAGAGCTTGGCATCCCCGCCGCCTAATCCGGCTCTCCCCCGTAAGGCTTTGTATAGTACGGACACCAGGCTCAGCAGTGCCCAGCCTGCAAGCGCACCGGCAACCCGGCTTTCAAGCGGGGCTCCATCAGATGTGAGTATGCCCTCAGCAAGGCCGCCAAGTAGCAGGGGTAGGGTCAGCACGTCTGGCAGGCGGAAGGTCTCGAAATCAATCCAGCTTAACGCCAGCAAGGCCCAGCCCAGCAGAACGTCGCCCCAGAGCATGGGGTTGTCTGCTCCGGTTACAGCAAGGGCGAGTGCGGCAACAACCGTGGCGGCGAGTTCGATTGCCGGATGGAACGGATCAATTGTTGTGCCGCAAGCCCGGCAGCGCCCATGCTGAAGAGCATAGCTGAAAAGCGGGATCAGTTCGCGAGGGCTGAGAACGTGATGGCATGCCTCACACCGCGAACGGTCCATGCCAACGGGCTCCCCACGCGGAAGCCTGCGAATAAGGACACCCAGAAAGCTTCCGATAAACGGTGCAATAAGCAAAAGAAACCAGCCCATGAGGTGTCTTCTGCCGGAGGTTCTGCTGGTCTGCAAGCGTGGCAAATATCAGCCCATAAGAAAAGTGATGGCATTTCATGAGCTTTTCCGTTCTTCAGGCTCCGGATGCACGTGCGCAAAGTGAAGCCCTGCTGGGGAATGCTCTTTTGCAGGCAAACACCTGCGATGCAGCGGTTCTGGAACGCGCACGTCGTGTAGCGGCTGAAAACAGGCAGGGGCTGGCGGCTATTCTGCTCCAGCTTGGTCTGGTGAGTGAAGGGGCGCTGGCATCCGCTTATGCCAGGCTTACGGGGTGGCCCGTTGTGTCTTCCGGGGTGCTGGCTGGTCTTGAAGAGCCGGTTTTGCCGGAAGTTCTCGGTGCCCCGTTTCTGCGGCAGGTTTGTGCGGTTCCCATGCCGCTGGAGGATGGTGTTCTGCCGCTGGCTATGGCTGACCCGCTGGATGATTTTGTTGTTCAAGCTGTCTCATTGACCCTATCCGTGCCCGTGCGGCCTATGGCGGCCTTGCCGGTTGATCTTGAGGCCGCCCTGAGCCGCCTTTATCCGGAGGCAATGGAAAACGCTGCGGATGCAGAGGCCGGAGGGGAAGAGGGTGACCCTCTGGAGGAAGATGCAGATCGCCTGAAGGATCTGGCCAGTGAGGCCCCTGTTATCAGGCTGGTTAATCAGATTATTTTCCGGGCGGTTGAGACGCAGGCGTCAGATATCCATTTTGAACCGTTTGAAGACCGGCTGGGTGTCCGCTTCCGCTACGATGGCGTGTTGCATGAAATGGATAGCCAGCCTGCGCGGCTGATTGCAGCGGTCATCTCCCGTATCAAGATCATGGCGCGTCTGGATATTGCTGAGCGACGTCTGCCGCAGGATGGACGCATCAAGCTGGCGGTGCGGGGGCGCTCCGTTGATTTTCGTGTTTCGACCATTCCCGCCTTGCATGGTGAATCTGTTGTGATGCGTGTGCTGGACCGAGGCTCCGTCCGGTTTGATTACGGGCGTCTGGGTCTGTCTTCCGCCGTGACGGACCAGCTGCGCACGGCACTGGAAGAACCGAACGGCATTGTGCTGGTTACGGGGCCAACCGGCAGCGGTAAGACCACAACGCTCTACACCGGTCTGGCAGAGCTGAACGTGACCGAGCGCAAGGTGGTCACGATTGAAGACCCTATTGAATATCAGTTGGCCGGGATTAATCAGATTCAGATCCGCCCGCAGATCGGCCTGACCTTCGCAACCCTGCTGCGTGCCATTCTTCGGCAGGACCCGGATGTCATCATGGTGGGGGAAATCCGTGACCTTGAAACAGCACAGATTGCAGCACAGGCCGCGTTAACCGGGCATCTCGTACTTTCAACACTCCATACTAACTCCGCGGCAGCGGCCATTACCCGTCTACGGGATATGGGGCTGGAAGATTATCTTCAAACGGCTGTGCTGCGTGGGGTTCTGG
>NZ_CALLXM010000088.1 GCF_937875265.1 uncultured Acetobacter sp.
TGATTGTCATGGCGGGCGTGGCTTTCATGGCTGAGACAGCAAAGCTGCTGAACCCCTCCAGAAAGGTGCTTCTGCCGTCTGTTGAGGCCGGATGCTCACTTGCAGATTCTATCACGGCAGCTGATGTCCGGCTTCTGCGCGCCCGTTATCCCGGCGTGCCGGTGGTGACCTACGTCAACACTTCAGCGGATGTGAAGGCGGAAAGCGATATCTGCTGCACATCCGGCAATGCCCGTAAGGTCATTGAAAGTCTGGGCGTGGATGAAGTGATCATGATCCCCGATGAGTTTCTGGCGCAAAATGTGGCCAATGAAACCGGGGTCAAAATCATCACCTGGAAAGGCCATTGTGAGGTGCATGAGCGCTTCACGCCCGAAGAGATTCGCCAGTGGCGTGCCGCATGGCCGGGGCTTGTGGTTCTCGCACATCCGGAATGCCCGCCGGACGTTGTGGCGGAAGCCGATTTTTCCGGCTCGACCGCAGGCATGTCAGACTTTGTAGGGTCAGGCAAAGCCGGGCGTGTGCTGCTGGTCACAGAATGTTCCATGAGCGACAATCTGGCTGTGGAACACCCGGAAGTAGAGTTTGTGCGCCCGTGTAATCTGTGCCCGCACATGAAGCACATCACGCTGTCCGCCATCCGTAAATCTCTGGAAACAATGGAAGTGGAGGTCACCGTGGACCCCAGTGTGGCAGATCGTGCCCGCCTGTCCATTGAGCGTATGCTGGCTGTTTAAAGCTGTTTCCCCGCTTTTTTATAAGAGAAAATGAGAGTGTCCATGCTGCCTGCCCTGCCTGATATCATGCTGGAACCGCTGGTGCGGGCTGGCCTGCTGGAAGATCTTGGACGCGGAGGGGACCTTACCACCAACGCCGTGCTGAAAGGAACCGAGCGCGTTCGGGTTTCCCTGCGTTGCCGGGAAAAAGGCGTGCTGGCCGGGCTGGATCTTGCCAGATTGTCCTTTCATCTGATGGACCCCTCCCTGCTGTTTGAGCGCCTGAAAGTGGAAGGGGCGCAGCTGGAACCCGGTGATGTGGTGGCTGTGGTGGAAGGGTCTGCCCGTTCCATCCTGACAGGTGAGCGGGTGGGGCTAAATTTTCTGTCGCATCTCAGCGGGATTGCCACGGCAACGGCGGACATTGTGCACAGCATGGCAGGCACAAAAGCGCGCCTGTGCTGCACACGTAAAACGCTGCCGGGCCTACGGGCGGTGCAGAAATATGCTGTGCGTGCTGGCGGGGGGATCAGCCACCGTATGGGGCTGGATGACGCTATTCTGATCAAGGATAATCATATTGCGCTGGTGGGCAGCGTGCAGGAGGCCATTGCGCGGGCGCGTAAGGCTGCCGGCCATATGGTAAAAATTGAAGTTGAGGTCGACACCCCTGAGCAGTTGCAGGATGTGCTGGCGGCTGAAGCGGTGGATGCCGTTCTGCTGGACAACATGTCGGTGCCCATGCTGCGAACCTGCGTGGACATGATCAAGGGTCGCCTGGTGACGGAAGCATCCGGGGGCATTACCCCGCTGACGGCTGCGGCCATTGCGCAAACGGGGGTTGATCTGCTTTCAGTCGGCTGGCTGACGCATTCCGTCAAAGCGCTGGATTTTGGTCTGGATTTTGAAAAGACCCTGTAAGTCAGGGTTCACAAAAAAATGACTTCAGGCGTGTTTGCTCTTACGCGCGCCTTGCCACTCTTGGGGCTGGTCACGCGTTAGATTACAAAGCGTAACCCTGTCCCCTGAGTTCATTATCGGAACATCATGGGGTAATGCTCAAGAAAAAAAGGCAGCCTTATGTCAGATAGTCTTCACACTGCGTCTACCATCCGGCCAGCAGACTGGTCTGAAGCGCATGTGCGGGGTTTCCTGCGCGAGATGTTTGACGCTGCCGTGGCCAGCGCCAGCCCGTTTCATGTTCTGGCCCGCTTCCTGCCGGAAAAACCCAAAGGGCGCTGTGTGGTGGTCGGGGCAGGTAAGGCTGCGGCTTCCATGGCTGCGGCGCTGGAAGCTGCATGGCCGGATGTCCCTCTGGAAGGGGTGGTGGTCACGCGGGATGGTCATGCCACGCCCACAAAGTCCATCCGTGTGCTTGAAGCCTCACATCCGGTGCCGGATGAACGCAGTGAGCAGGCTGCGCGGGATATTTTGAAGGCTGTACAGGGGCTGCGCGAGGATGATCTTGTGATCGCCCTGATTTCAGGTGGAGGCTCGGCCCTTTTGGCGCTGCCAGCGGAGGGCATTACGCTGGATGAGAAAAAGCAGATTGCTCGTAAGCTCCTGCATTCCGGCGCGACGATTACGGAAATGAACACTGTCCGTCGTCATTTGTCAGCCATCAAAGGAGGGCGGTTGGCACAGGCCGCGTATCCGGCAACGGTTGCGACTTTGGTGATTAGCGACGTACCGGGTGATGACCCTGCGGTCATTGCCAGCGGCCCCACCGTGCAGGATGAGACTACGGCTCAGGATGTGCTGCGCATTATTCAGAAGTATGACCTCACGCTGCCGCCCGCAGCATTGGCCGTGCTGAAGCAGGAAGATGAGGCGGCAAAGCAGACACCCCCACCCATGGCCGAAGGCAACAGCCTGACGATGATTGCAACGCCGTTCTTTGCGCTGGAAGCAGCGGCAGAGGTTGCGCGGCGGGCTGGTGTTACGCCTGTTATTCTGGGTGATGCACTGGAAGGAGAGAGTAGCTCAGCCGGGATCTTGTTTTCGGGTGTTGCACGGTCCGTCAAGCTGCATGGCCAGCCCGTCGCCGCTCCGGCTGTTCTGCTCAGTGGCGGGGAGACAACCGTGACCATCAGGCCAGGTGAAAAACCGGGGAAGGGTGGCCGCAACACTGAATTTCTGCTGGCCTGCGCACAAAGTCTGTCTGGTGAGCCGGGGATCTGGGCGATGGCCGGGGATAGTGACGGGATTGATGGCACGGAAGACGCCGCTGGTGCCCTGATCGGCCCGCAAACTCTTGCGCGGGGTAAGGCCCTTGGCCTTAACGCAGAAGATTTTCTAAAACGCCATGACAGCTATAGTTATTTTAAAGAGCTGAGTGATTTGGTGATGACCGGTCCGACCTTGACGAATGTGAATGACATTCGCCTGATTCTGGTGCTTTAAAAGGCTGTTTGCCAAGTGTGTCGGGTCATAATCCGGCACATCTCTTTGTCCCCTGAATACAGCGTGTTTTCGTCCAGTCTTCTGTACGGGTGACTGGGGTTCAAGGGAGCGGGAGGAATGAAAAACTCACTCTTCCAGAGCGTGTTTGACAGCATCCCGTAAGGCGGGAATCACTTCGCTCTGAAACTCAGGTGTTTTCCGCTCCCACGCTCCCGTTCGCCATGAAGGGTGAGGGAGGGGGAAATACTGAGGCAGATAAGAACGGAAATTTAAAACCCGTTCAAAAACCTTACCTTTCCCCAAAGCATAATTCTGCGCGTAAGACCCGACAAGTAGGGTCAGCTTCAGGTTGGGTAGGAAGGACAGAATGCGTTCCCGCCAAAGGGATGCACATTCAGGCGGCGGTGGCCGGTCTCCCCCTTTTGGTAAAACACCCGGGTAACACAGAGCCATAGGCACAATGGCAACACGCTCTGTGTCGTAAAAAACTTCCGGGCTCATATTCAGCCAGGCGCGCAGGCGTTCGCCGGAGGCGTCGTTAAACGGGATGCCGGTATTATGCACATGCGTTCCGGGGGCCTGTCCGGCAATCAGCAAACGGGCGCGGGGGGAGAGGCGCACAACAGGGTGCGGTCCCAGTGGCAGTTTATGCGCACAGGCCTGACAGCCCCGCAGCTCATCCAGAAATCTGGCCAGAGCTTCGTCTTCCTGCCCGGCGGTGGGGCCTGCTGGAAAATCAGGTGTGTGTCTGGAAAAAAGGGACGCCATTGCAGGGATATGTGGTGGGCTAACCCGTTCCACAATAAAAAACACCGCGATGGCAGACCCATCGCGGTGTTTCAAATCTGCCCCGGTTAAGGGGCAGGGCGAGAGAAGAAGCGGCTTACTGTGCTGCGTCTTCACCTGCATGGGTCTGCGGAGAGAACGTCCAGCCAGCGCCGTAAGGCTGCGGATGGAAGACACCCCATGTTGCCGTGTCACTGCCACCAAAGCCCCAGGAGGTGGTGGAGATCGGTGCATGATCAACACGCAGCTTCTGGACGTCAGAGGCTGTAACGTTAGCCGGAGCCTTGTTACCCCAGGAGGTGCGGATGAAGTTTACGACGTCAGCCATCTGCTGGTCAGACAGAACGCTCTTGTAGCCAGGCATGGCCACAGCGGACGGAGCCCAGTTTGTTGGCGGCAGAACCGCGCCATCCACAATGATGTGGGCGACAGATGTCGGGTTTTCTGACACTACAACAGGGTTTCCAGCCAGCGGCGGGAACATACGGGCTACACCACCACCGTCATTACGGTGACAGATAGCGCACTGTTCAACATACACGCTTGCACCAGGGGTGCCGGACGTGTTGTTGGAGTCCAGAGCCTGAGCCGTAGAGGCATCATACGTGTAGTCACCCCGTGCCGGCGGAACCGGAGGCAGAGACTTCAGGTATTTTGCCATGGCGTGCAGATCAGCATCCGTGAAGTACTGCGTGCTCCAGCCGACCACGTCAGCCATGCCGCCAAAGACGGCAGAATGGTCTGTACGGCCAGATTTCAGGAACTGGTAGAGGTCATCTTCAGACCAGCGACCAACACCCACAACCGGGTCGTTCCGCAGGCTGGGAGCAATCCAGTTATCGATCGGTGCACCACCGGCCAGGAAGTCAGCACCGCCAGAGCCGTCGAGTGCTTTTTCCTGCATGCCGAAGCCGCGTGGCGTATGGCACGCACCGCAATGGCCCGGACCCGTGACGAGATATTCACCGCGGGCAATATCAGCATCCGTGCCCGGAGCCGGCGTGAAATCCTTGGGTGCCGGAGCAAACACGGAACGCCAGATAGACAGCGGCCAGCGCATGGACAGCGGCCAGGAAATCCCGGCAGCCTTATCAGGCTGTGCCACGGGCTTCACGCCATGCATGAAGTAGGCATACAGCGCCTTCATGTCGTCCTGCGTCATCCGTGCAAAAGACGGATAAGGCATGGCCGGATAAAGCGTGCTGCCATCCTTACGCACGCCGTGACGTACGGCTTCGTCAAATTCCTTGAACGTATAGGTGCCGATCCCGTTTGTGGGGTCCGGTGTAATGTTCGTGGAATAGATGGTGCCAATGGGGGTCTGAATAGACAGACCACCCGCGTACATCTGGCCATGCAGCGCTGTATGACAGGCTACGCAGTCACCCAGACGGGCAACGTACGCACCTTTTTTAACCAGTTCATCATCAGTGCTCTGAGCATGGGCCAGAGAAGTTCCTGCCAGAAGCCCGACAGTGACCACTCCAAGAGCGGCTTTTAGTCCTTTGATCATCGTTTTTACCACTGTATCGCTTGTGTGCCGAATGACGTCATGACTCTGCCGGACCATTACGGCGTAATGCCGAGGGTCGCGTTTTCAGGAATGCCCTTGTCATTCTTGCGAGCATCCACTTCACGCTGATAGGTCTCGTTTGCACGCTTGATGATGAACTGGCGGATAGCCTCGATCTCATCAGGCTTCATGCTCGTATCAAAACGATCCATGCCGTAGGCGGTCAGAGCGCCACGACCGACAACATTATAGAATGCATCCTGATGGCGGATTGAGCCGGACCAGCGCAGATCAGGCAGAACGCCCGCACCTTCTGCGTTATCGCCATGGCAGGCGGCGCAATAGGTCTGGAACTGGAAGTAGCCGTTGTCTGTCACCTTGGTGTCATACTGTGCCGGCGGCTTCACGGGCAGGAAGCCTTTGTCGTTCTGCGGGGGCAGAACAGCATTGCCATCAAGAGAGAAAGCCACAACGCGGGAATGGTTGACTGTCCAGCCAGACGTACGGGCCAGACCACCCAGGAAGAACGGGTAGATACCGCCCCAGCCCACTTCCACGGCCACATACTGCTTGCCCTGTGCCTTATAGGTAATGGGCGGGGCAATAATGCCGCTCTGTGCGTCAAAGTGGAACAGGTCAGCGCCGTTCGTTGCGTCGTAGGCGTGGAATTCACCGTTTGCCAGACCCTGGAACAGGAGGTCACCGCCTGTTGCAAGAAGACCACCGTTCCACGGGCCTTTATGGTCAACAACCCATGCTGCCTGCTGCTTCTTCGGATCCCAGGCGACAATCCAGCCCTTCAGATCTTTCATGAATGCTGTGCGGGCTTCGGGGGTGTCGGGAAGGCCTGCTTTGGCCATATCCAGACCAAGGTTCCAGGAGTCCGGGTGGGCCTTGAAGCCACCAACCTGACTTTTATACAGGAACGGAACCTGCTGCGCCGGGATATAGACCAGACCCGTTTTAGGGCTGTAGGCCATGCCAGCAAAGTTATGCCCGCCCAGATCGCCCGGAATGCCGTACCATTCTTTCCCGTTCAGGGTGTACAGCGCATCAGGGTTATAGATCGGACGACCGGTCTTCGGGTCGAGGCCCTGCGCCCAGTTCTGGTACACATAGTTGTTGCCGGACAGGAATTCACCCGTCTTGGCATCAAGAATGTAGAAGAAGCCGTTCTTGGGAGCGTGCACGATAACGTGGCGCTTTTCCCCGTTAATCGGCAGATCAATAGTCATGATCTGCTGGACCGAGGTGTAATCCCACTGGTCCATCGGTGTTTCCTGGAAATGCCAGACGTATTCGCCGGTTTCAGGCTTAACAGCGACAATGCTACCCAGGAACAGGTTATCGCCAATCCCGTCAGAACGATATTTGTAGTTCCAGGGAGAGCCGTTACCGACTGCCAGATAAACCAGATCGGCTTCCGGGTCATAAACAATGGAATCCCAGACCGTGCCGCCGCCGCCCTGCTTCGTCCAGGCACCCGTGGGGCTCCAGGTCTTGTAGGCTTTGTTCATCAGCGCGGAGTCTGATGCAGCGTGGTCAGGCTGGTTCTTGTTGTTGGGAACCGTGTAGAAGCGCCAGTCCATCTTGCCGGTTTCAGCATCGTAAGCGGTTACGAAACCACGTGCGCCGAACTCGGACCCGCCGTTGCCAATTAGCACGCGGCCTTTTGCCACACGCACAGCACCGTCAACCGTGTAGGAACGCTGCTGGCCCAAAGAGGCATCCTTGGGGATGGTGTTCACGCTCCACACCAGCTTGCCGGTTTTGGCATCCAGTGCGATCAGGCGACCATCAAATGTTCCAAAAAAGACCTTGCCGTTCCAGTATGCAGCGCCACGGTTAACCGTGTCACAGCAACCTTTGTCAGCAATGTTGCCGGGTGTGCGCGGATCATAGGCCCACAGCAGTTTGCCGGTCGCGGCGTCAAGCGCCTTCATTTTGGACCAGTTGGTGGTCGCGTACATCACGCCGTCCACAACCAGAGGCGTGCCTTCCTGCCCACGGTTTGTGTCCAGGTCATAGAACCAGGCCAGCTTCAGGTTACCAACGTTGGAGCGGTTGATATCTTCAAGCGGGCTGAAGCGCTGTTCCGTGTAGGTACGGCCGTAAGAAAGCCAGTTTTCGGGGTGATCATCCGCATGGATAATCGCTTCCCCTGTATTGCTTTGGGCGTCAGCGTAAGCAGGCACGGCCGCATACGGCAGTGATGCGGCGCAGATCGTTCCAGCCGCGAGAATTCCTAGCAGCGAACGTCTCTTGGCGGAGGCGGGGCGGGTCATGCGTTAGCGTCCTCGACTGATATTAAGGTGAGGAAAGAAGAAAAAAAAGCCGGCAGGCCGGTTTCTCACACTCAGCCAATCAGGCCAGTTTCTGTCAATCACGCCAGATGAATAGCAGCCTCCATGTTCCTGGATATTATCTAGCCGTTACAGAGGCGTAGAGCCGGTAAATTGGCGGCGTGAAGCGCGAAAATATTTGTGACGGGTTCTGTTATAACAAAAACAAAAAGACTTAAATAACGACCCCAAAAGGATATTCCTCCTCCGGAATAATCAGCGGCGTTTCCGGGTTTTTCCAAGAGCTGAAAAGGGTAATTTCAGAAATGGACTCTATAGAAAATGTCTGAGGATGATGCATCTGAATCCATTGACTGACGTTAAGAGGAGGGACGTCAGTCACCATCGCCAGAGGAATTGTCAGAGGGCTGGAGTATTTTAATTTCTGTATCCCGGAACGTTGCATTGCTGCGCCAATTTTCACGGAAAGGTGATCAAGGGGTGGGGCGTGTACCTTTATTCCGAGAGTGATTCGGTCCTTGCGTCTGGAAAGTTCAAAACCATCTGTTGTGAATGGGATCGGCTTACTGGGGCATATGCTCCGCAAGCTGTGATCAATTTCCTCTAACAGCATCCGGTCGGTAATGGTTCCCAACGTGCAGAAAGGCAGAAAAAGAAAAGACTCCGGAATCCAGCTTTTGTCTGGAAAATGAGTCTGTAGCCCAAGCAAGGTGCTCCGTAATGCTGCGGGAAGCGTTGCGCCAATTATAAGGTACATCGTCAGGCTTTCATCAACTCTCAGGCTGGTCATGAACGGCGCCCTATGCAGACGCTAGACACGTAGAGAAACGTTCCTAACCCTTGACGCAGGGGCAGGGCAGCCACAAGTATAAAGCAACACCGGCATGGCCGGGCAAGGAGAGGAAAAGATGTCGTTCAGTCACGACTACCGTTCACCCACTGCGGCTTCAGGCTGGAATGCTGAGGCGGGCGCTCTGGATGCTGGCCTGCGTGCCTATATGCTGCGTGTTTATAACTGGATGGCTTCGGGCCTGCTGCTGACAGGCATCGTGGCCTATGCCGTGGCTTTTACTGGCTTACGGAGTTTATTTTTCCAGTTGGCCCCTACGGCAGGCGGACTGGCTCTGCGTCCCACCCTGCTGGGTGATCTGGCCATGATTGCGCCGTTGGGCTTTGTCCTGGTGATGTCATTTGGTGTGAACCGACTGTCCCGTCAGGGGGCACAGGCTCTCTTCTGGGCTTTCTGCGCCACCATGGGCGCCAGTATGGCCAGTATTTTTCTGGTTTATACGGGTGTCTCTGTCGTGCGTGTGTTTCTGGTTACGGCCTGCACCTTCGGGGCTATGTCCCTGTGGGGCTACACCACAAAGGCAAACCTGCTGAAGTTCAGCTCTTTCCTGATGATGGGGCTGTTTGGACTGGTCATTGCCGGTCTGGTGAATATCTTCCTGAAAAGTTCAGCTCTGTATTTTGTCTACAGCATTATCGGGGTGCTTATCTTCACAGCGTTTAGTGCTTTTGATGCGCAGCGCATCCGCGTGACCTACCCGCAGTATGCAGCATACGAAGGGCCGGATGAGGCAGCCAAGCGTAGCGTGTATGACGCGCTGAGCCTGTATCTGAACTTCATCAATCTCTTCCAGTTCCTGCTTCAGTTCATGGGCGTGCGGAGCTCCAACGACTAAAGTTTCGGAAAAGCACACCTCAGACTCCTTTGTCAGGGAGTCTGAACGGATATGGAAAAGCCCGGCCTGCAAAGGTCGGGCTTTTTTGTGTGATCTGCTATGCAGTGACGGTAAGGATATTTGTTCGTTTGGAATGCGTTCAAAATAAGACTTATGTCTAGCATGATGAGTCGAATCACAACCCTGTGAATTGAGCTCTATCA
Organism: uncultured Acetobacter sp.; assembly: GCF_937875265.1. Lineage (GTDB taxonomy): Bacteria > Pseudomonadota > Alphaproteobacteria > Acetobacterales > Acetobacteraceae > Acetobacter. The sequence goes on from NZ_CALLXM010000088.1 coordinate 9,610, forward strand.
ATATAATGCTTTGATTTAAAACAGAAAAAATATCAGTACATTTTTAGTCTGAAATAATTCGTAATAAATAGTGAAGGCTTGTAACCCTCAAAATTTGGCGAAATAACACAGGAGCGAAATGTTCTTTAGGGAATAGATCGACTGTGACGAAAGGCTGATGGAACTTTTCGGACATTGAGAATCTGCGCTTTAGGAATAAAGTAGGGCGCAAGGCGTTTTCGCTGCCCGAGGAGCCTGCTGAGCTGTCGTTCCGGCTCAGGCTTTTCATCTCTTTATGGGAAGGAGATGTGAGTCTGTGCCGGGGTTGTCGGTATTTTGGCCCCCAAGGGAAGCCGGAGCGCGGTTTCTTGCTGTTGTCGGGCTTCTATGGCAGCAGGAGCGAAGAGTCTTTGTGAGGCTAAGTAGATGTCAGAACCAAGAGGCGTGCGATGAAAAACAAGTTACTGGCGAGAATGGCGCGATTGGGCGGCCTATCGTCAGCGTTGCTGCTTGCCGGGTGTGAGATGGATGTCTTGGATCCGAAGGGCCCGGTTGGCGATGGGGTGAAGTCACTAATCGCCACCTCTACAATCGCAATGCTGATTGTGGTCATTCCGACCATCATTCTGTCTCTGGCGTTTGCCTGGCATTACCGCCAGTCGAATACCAGTGCGGAATATCTTCCGAAGTGGTCTCACTCCAACAAAGTCGAACTGATCATCTGGGGCGTGCCCTCCCTGATCATTCTCTTTCTTGCAGTGATCACCTACCAGACGTGTCATTCTCTTGACCCGTATAAACCGCTGGAAGCCGAAGCAACCACCAAGCCGCTTCATGTTGAAGTTGTGGCTCTGGATTGGAAATGGCTGTTTATCTACCCTGAACAGGGTATTGCGACCGTCAACCAGCTGGCTATTCCGGTTAACACTCCCGTCGATTTCGTAATCACCTCTGATTCCGTGATGAACTCCTTCTTCATCCCGCGTCTTGGTTCCATGATTTACGCAATGGCAGGGATGCAGACCCAGCTTCACCTTCTGGCCAGCGAGCCGGGTGACTATCTGGGTGAATCCGCCAACTACAGTGGCCGTGGTTTTTCTGACATGAAATTCCGCACGCTGGCTGTGAGTGGCGATGAATTCAATGCATGGGTTGATAAAGTAAAGTCTTCCTCCGAGCAGCTGGATGGTCAGACCTATCCGAAGCTTGCTGCCCCGAGCGAAGCAAATCCTGTCGAATATTTCGCGCATGTTGAACCCGGATTGTTCAACGCGATCGTGGCCAAATACAACAACGGCATGGTCATGGACAAAAGCACTGGCAAGATGATTCAGGTGCAGTCCGCGATGTCCGACATGAATATGAAGGAATAGGATCTATGCTAGGGAGACTATCGTTCTCGGCCATCCCAGTGGATGTGCCGATCCTGGTTGGCACATTTTTGGGTGCTGCCATTGCCGGTCTCGCGGTACTGGGGCTGATTACCTATTACGGCAAATGGGGCTACCTCTGGAAAGAGTGGCTGACGTCTGTTGATCATAAGCGTCTGGCTGTCATGTACATTGTACTGGCGCTGGTTGCTCTGTTCCGCGGTTTTGCGGACGCCATCATGATGCGTACCCAGCTGGCCCTTGCCTACGCAGGCAACCCCGGCTATCTGCCACCGCATCACTACGATCAGATCTTCTCCGCTCACGGAACGATCATGATCTTCTTCCTGGCCATGGCGTTCATGACCGGTCTGTTCAACTTCGTTGTGCCGCTTCAGATCGGTGCACGCGACGTTGCGTTTCCGTTCCTGAACAACCTCAGCTTCTGGATGACAGCGATTGCCTTCGTCCTGGTGAACGTCTCCCTGTTCATCGGCGAGTTCTCACAGTGTGGTTGGCTGGCTTATCCTCCGCTGTCTGAATCTCAGTTCAGCCCTGGCGTTGGTGTGGATTATTATATCTGGGCCATTCAGCTCTCCGGTGTCGGCACGCTGCTGACCGGCGTGAACTTCTTCGTGACGATCGTGAAGATGCGCGCTCCGGGCATGACCTGGATGAAGATGCCTGTCTTCACCTGGACAGCTTTCTGCTCCTCTATCCTCATCATGGTTTCTTTCCCTGTGCTGACCGTTGCTGTCGCACTGCTGGGTCTGGACCGTTACTTCGGTATGCACTTCTTCACCAATGATGGTGGTGGTAACCAGATGCTGTATCTCAGCCTGATCTGGTCCTGGGGTCATCCTGAAGTTTACATTCTTGTTATCCCCGCCTTTGGCGTGTTCTCTGAAGTTGTTCCTGCTTTCTCCGGCAAGCCGCTGTTCGGCTACGGCACCATGGTCTACGCAACCTGCTCCATCATGGTTCTGTCCTTCGTCGTGTGGGTTCACCACTTCTTCACGATGGGTGCTGGTCCGGACGTGAATGCTTTCTTCGGCATCGCGACCATGATCATCTCGATCCCGACAGGTGTGAAACTCTTTAACTGGATGTTCACCATGTATAAGGGTCGCGTTCAGTTTCATGCTTGCATGTACTGGGCTGTGGGCTTCATGGTGACCTTCACCATCGGTGGTATGACCGGTGTGATGATGGCCATTCCGGGTGCTGACTTTGTTCTGCATAACTCCCTGTTCCTGATTGCCCACTTCCATAACGTGATTATCGGTGGTGTGTATTTCGGTTACATCTGTGGCATGAACTTCTGGTTCCCGAAGGTCATGGGTTTCAAGATGAACGAAGCTTGGGGCATCCGTGCCTTCTGGTTCTGGTTCGTCGGCTTCTACTTCGCGTTCGTTCCGCTGTATGTTCTGGGCTTCGACGGCATGACCCGTCGTATGAACCATTACGACAATCCGGAATGGCACATCTGGCTGCTGATTGCTGAAGTCGGTGCTGTGCTGATCCTGTTCGGGATTGTGTGTCAGCTGACCCAGCTCTACGTGACGATCCGTGATCGTAACCTGCCCGCAAACCGTGATGTCACGGGTGATCCGTGGAATGGTCGCGCTCTGGAATGGTCTACGTCTTCTCCTCCGCCGCCGTATAACTTTGCTATTGTTCCCCATGTTCATGAACTCGATGCGTTCATGCACGACAAGGAAAACGGCATTGATACGCGTTGCGCTGGTGGGCCGTATGCTCCGATCCACATGCCGAAAAACACGGCTGCCGGGTTCCTTATCGGTGCGTTCAGCTTCATCTTCGGCTTTGCTGCTGTATGGTATATCTGGTGGCTGGCAGCCATCGGCCTGATCGGTGTGATCGGGACGGTTATTGCCCGTAGCGCCAACAAGGATATCGATTACTACATCCCTGCTGACGAAGTTGCCCGGATCGAGAACGAACATTCCCGTAAACTCATGGCACAGGCAGCTGAGTAATGGCGCACGACACAACTGTTCAGACCGCAGGCCACGACGAACACCATCACGAATCTCCGGTGGTGTTCGGGTTCTGGGTCTACCTGATGACCGACTGCATTATCTTCGGCTCACTTTTTGCCGTGTTTGCAGTTCTCCGTAACCAGTTCAATGGCGGCCCGAGCGGTCATGAACTGTTTGAACTTAGTGGACTTGGGCTGGAAACAGCCCTTCTGCTGGTCTCTTCCATTACTTATGGGTTTGGCATGATCGCTGCTCATAAGAATGAGATCAGCAAAGTCATCATGTGGCTGGGTGTAACCTTCCTTCTGGGTCTGGGCTTTGTTGGCCTGGAACTGAATGAATTTGCGCACATGATTCATGAAGGTGCTGGCCCGGATCGCAGTGCGTTCCTGTCCGCCTTCTTCACGCTGGTGTCGACCCATGGTCTGCACGTAACGTGTGGTCTGATCTGGATTGTGACCCTCATTGTTCAGATGATGGGCACGACCGAGATCCCGGAACGTATGATGAATAAGCTCACTTGCCTGAGCCTGTTCTGGCATTTCCTGGATATCGTCTGGATCTGCGTATTCACCTATGTCTATCTGGCGAGCATGATCTGATGAGCGATCTTCACACATCCCCTTCGGGTGAGAGCCACGGTAGTGTATCGTCCTACATTATCGGGTTTGTTCTTGCTGTTATCCTGACGGCGGTGGCTTTTGGCGTTGTTGTTAGCCATAGCCTCTCTCCCTCAGGCACGCTGACAGCTATTGCAGTTCTTGCCTTTGTTCAGGTGCTGGTGCACCTGCACTACTTCCTTCACATGGGCAACGGGTCCGAGCAGCGCTGGAACAACATGTGTTTCTTCTTCACTGTTGGTTTCGTCGTGATTCTGCTCATCGGCACGATGTTCATCATGAACAACACCGCCCTGCACATGATGTCCCGCTAATAAGGGACAGCTCTGCCGGTCTCGTATCGGCAGGGTCTTGTGTTTGGTAAGGAAAAAGCCCCGGAAGCAATTCCGGGGCTTTTTTTGTTTTTGCTTTTAAAAATCTGGCCATAAAAAACGGCACGGACCACCCGATGAAGGGGGTCAACGCGCCGTTTTGAAAGCACCCAAAGAGTGGGGGCTTCAGCCTTTATGCGGCTCTTGGGAGAGCAGGCCAGCCTTGTCGGGCTTGTCTTTCCATTCTTCCGCATCAGCTGGGGGCGTGCCCTTACGGGTGATGTTCGGCCATTTGGTGGAATAGGATGCGTTGAGTTCTGCCCAGGCTGTTGCGCGATCATCGCTGTCTGGGAAAATCGCTTCTGCAGGGCATTCAGGCTCACACACGCCGCAGTCAATGCATTCATCCGGGTTGATCACCAGGAAGTTTTCACCGGCGTAGAAGCAGTCAACAGGGCAGACTTCCACACAGTCCATGAATTTGCAGCGGATGCAGTTTTCAGTGACCACGTAGGTCATTGCCATCTCCGAAGATTTTTAGGGGGATCGGATCGGGTCCGGTCCCGGGACAAATGGCATGGTCATTCCGGGCCATGCCACCAAGGATGGCGAAGATATGAGGGGCTTTTTGTTCCGTGGCAACCCGCTTCTACCACGTATTACTCTTTCTTACTGAGCAGAGCTGTATCTAACGACGTTTTTGCAACACTGCGAGGGCTGCAAACGGGCCGGTATTATCCTGTGTCATGCCTCCGCGTGCCCTGGGGCTGTGTTTGTTGTTCTTGCGTGCAAGGGCGACAGGGCGTGTCGGCAGTAGCATTGCTGGTGTGGCAGGCCCGAATTGTTTTTTGCCCAGAACAGACGCTTTTTGCACCCGCACGCCCAGATCAGACAGAACCATCAGCAGATCAGCCGCAGGCACCCCCAGACGGGAGGCTGTGTCTGTCTGAAGCGGGCAGCCGCCAGAATGGGTGGCAAGCTCAGACAGGGTTTTGTGCGTCTCCTGTGCGATATCAAGCCGGATCAGGAAATCTGCAGCACACTGCCAGCCGATTTGCATCAGCACGGACCGATCCTGCGCTGAAAGTTTAGTCTCAGGCGGCAGGCGGCAGGATACCGCGCCTGGTTTGGGGAGCGGGGGCACGGGGTGGCCAGTATGGAGCTGCACCAGCAACGCGCGGAGTATCATGGGGCGCGGGCGCAAAAGCTGCGGGCAGAACAAAAGCCTGTCGCTGACCCGCAGGCCCAGCCTGTGCAGAAAAAGACTGTCTTTTTTGGGGATCAAAGTGTCCGGGGGGAGCGTCATCACGCCGCCCTGTTCTGTCAGGCCATGCACCAGCCCACGCAGAGTCGGTTTATCAGCTACGGCCTGTGTTGCCCGGAAAAGAGGCGCGAGGGTTTTTTGCAGGGTTGCCGTCACAAACGCAGTCAGGCGCATGCGGATGCGTTCGCGGTGCGATGGCTCCAGAAACTCAGCCGTTGTCACATGCACGGCAGGCCGCAGCAGGTCCTCCCCTTTTTGCAAATGCCCTATGGCATCCCCCAGCCAGAGCAGGGTGCCGGTGGCCGGGTCCAGCGTCAGGCTTTCATCCGGCGTTTGCAGGAACTGCGTGACACGACGCGGGATTTCACTGCGGGCTGCACGGCGGGCAGCCCGCATCAGCAAAGGCTGGTCAGACCGGGCGGCTTCCTGATCCGGGATAAAGGCAAAGCCCTGCATATGGCCCACGGCATGGCCTTCCACGCTCACTTCTCCGGTGCGGGTAATGGCAGAAAGCAGGGGTTTGCTGTCAGCTTCTTCCAGCCTGCGGGCCAGACTGGTGGCGCGTTTGTCTACAAAGCGGGCCGCCAGCCGTTCGTGCAGCAAATCAGAAAGCGTATCTTCAATGGCGCGGGTGCGGGCGCGCCAGAGCTGCGGGTTTTCCACCCAGTCCGAGCGTGTGGCGACATAGGCCCAGATACGGATGCCCATCAGCCGCTGCATCAGGGCGTCAATATCGCCCTCGGTGTGTTCCAGGTTCGCCAGCCGGGGTTCCATCCAGCTTGAAGGCAAATGCCCTTCCTTGACCAGCACAGTGAAAATCTGAGCGCACTGGCGAATATGGCTGTCTTCCCCCAGCTTGCGGAAATCCGGAATCTGGCAGACTTCCCACAACAGGCGGGTGCGGCCCGGTTCTTTGCTCAGGCTCTGGATGGTGGCGTCCCGCATCAGCGCACTGAGCACAATAATGTCTGACGCGGGTTCCGCTGCCCGCAGCCCGGAATACGGCGGCTTCTGGCACAGGCTGGCATACAGGGCGCGGGGGGATGTGTAGTCCAGCGCGCTGTTACGCCAGTAGAGATGGGGCAGGGCCTCAAACTGGTGGTTTTCCACAGCTTCTGCAATATTTTCAGGCAGAGGCGGGCAGTCGCCTGTGGTGCCAAATGTGCCATCCTGCGCGCCGCGCCCGGCGCGCCCGGCAATCTGCGCGACTTCAGCCGGGGTTAGTATCCGGCGGCGGGAGCCATCAAATTTGGAAAGTCCGGCAAAGGCCACATGCTGGATATCCATGTTCAGCCCCATGCCAATGGCATCCGTGGCGACAAGGTAATCCACTTCCCGCTTCTGGTAGAGCTCCACCTGAGCGTTCCGGGTGCGGGGGGAAAGCTGGCCCATCACCACAGCACAGCCGCCACGCCTGCGCCGGATGGCCTCGGCAATGGCGTACACATCCCCGGCAGAGAAGGCGACAATGGCGGAGCGGGGCGGAAGGCGGGAGAGGCGCGTGAAGCCGGTATAGCTCAGATCAGAAAGGCGGGGCCGGGCCTCGATCTCAATGCCCCGGATCAGCGTGCGGAGGAGCGGCGCAATGGTTTCAGCCCCCAGAAACAGGGTTTCTGATTGCCCGCGTGCGTTCAGAAGCCGGTCCGTAAACACATGGCCGCGTTCCGGGTCTGCACAGAGCTGAATTTCGTCCACAGCGATAAAGTCCACGTGGCGGTCCATCGGCATGGCTTCCACCGTGCAGGAAAACCAGCGCGCCCCCGAGGGGATGATTTTTTCTTCCCCCGTAATGAGGCCCACGGCGCGTACGCCCTTCAGCCGCACCATGCGTTCATAGTTTTCCCGGGCCAGCAGGCGGAGCGGAAACCCCATGATGCCAGAGGTGTGTGCCAGCATCCGTTCCAGCGCCAGATGGGTCTTGCCGGTGTTGGTTGGCCCCAGTACAGCGCGAACGGGAGCATCCTCGGTAATGGCGGGGGACCGCAGGCGGCTGGCCTGACGGCTAGGGGTATCCATCATCCTGCCATGGTCCGCTGGTATGCGTTCAAAAGCAACCCGTTCCCTTCTGCGGGGCATTGCGCCGGGGGTGCTCCCGGCGCAGGTTTTAGTAAGGAGGAAGTGTCCATGTCCGTTCGTGAACCAGACTGTCTCATTGTATCCCGCAGCCGCCGCAAGACGGGTGAAGGTGCCATCCGCACCGTGCATGGCGTGCGGGGGGCTGACCCCAAGGCTCTTGCCACCTTGCTGGGTGCCAAAGGGGCTGCCTTTACGCAGGCCTGTGGCTTTACCGGCCAGCCGGGCCAGCTTGTGCTGGTGCCCGATGCCAGTGGAACACCGGTGGGGCTGTTTGGGGTGCCGGAAAATGGGCAGCGTGACCCGTATCTGTTTGGGGCTCTGGCGCGGGATCTGCCCGCCGGAGACTGGCAGGTAAAAATACCTGCCGACATCGCGCGGGAAGATGTGATTCTGGGCTTCTGTCTGGGGGCCTATCAGTTCTCCCTGAAATCCGCTGGGAAGACAGCACCGCATACAGGGCCGCGTCTGGTCGTGACGGCTGCCGAGCAGAAAGGTCTGGCCGCAGAGACCGCGCGATCAGTCTGGCTGGCGCGGGATCTGATTAATACGCCTGCCAACCTGCTGGGGCCATCTGAGCTGGCTCGGGCCGCACGGGCCGCGCTGACGCCGTTTGGCGCGGATGTGGAGATCATCAAGGGTTCGGCGCTGGATAAAGCTTATCCGTTGCTGGCGCATGTGGGGAACGGGTCCGAACGTGGGCCGCGTGTCGCTATTGCTCGCTGGAAGGGGAGCAAGGCCGGGAAATCCGCCCCTCTGCTGTCTCTGGTCGGGAAGGGCGTGTGCTTTGATTCTGGCGGGTATGACATCAAGCCTTCTGCGGGCATGCTGCGGATGAAAAAAGATATGGGCGGCGCTGCGAGTGCGCTGGCTCTGGCCCGGCTGATTATGACGCAGGACCTGCCGGTGCGGCTGGAAGCGCGGCTTGGCTGTGTGGAAAACAGTGTATCTGGACATGCCATGCGGCCACTGGATGTGGTGAAGAGTCGCGCGGGCCTGACCGTGGAAATTGGCAATACCGATGCTGAAGGTCGACTGGTGCTGTGTGACCTGCTGAGCGAGGCGGGTGAGCACGCCCCGGACCTGCTGATGGACATTGCCACTCTGACCGGCGCCGCCCGTGTGGCGCTGGGGCCGGACCTGCCCGCGTTGTTCAGTAATGATGATGCCGTGGCGCAGTCCATTCTGGACGCGGGCCAGCGGCAGGCTGACCCACTATGGCGGTTGCCTTTATGGCAGGGTTATGCGGGATGGCTGAAAAGCCCGGTGGCTGATCTGAACAATATTTCCTCTAAACCGATGGCAGGTGCAGTAACAGCCGGACTGTTTCTTGAGCGTTTTGTAAATGCTGGCCAGCGGTGGGCGCATATCGACAGCTATGCGTGGAACGATAGTGACAGGCCCGGACGGCCTGAAGGTGGCGATTCTCCTGGGGTCCGGGCGCTTTTTGATGCGGTGTGTCGAATTTTTGATACAAAAACTGACCCGATGTCGTAAAGAAATGTCACATTTCTGGAACTATTTTTACTGTACAGGTTTTAAACATGTACACCGGCTCCTATATAAGCCTCATCAAGTATGCCGGAAGTAAAAACTAAAAACCGAAAGCTGGCCGTCAGGGCAGTGATCGGACCTTATGGAAAGGACAAGATTCTGATGGCACATACTGCCGCAAAAGCCGAAGAGCTGGTTAAAACTCTTCGCGATACCATTGTTTCACTGGTGCGTGGCGAAGGCCCCGACCTCTCTGCAAGGCAGCTTGCGGTCTTTCTGACCTGCTATCTTGATGAATCTGGCCACACCGTACGTGGTCTGGCTTCCAGCCTGAATGTGTCCAAGCCCGCCATTACCCGCGCCCTTGACCGTCTGGGTGAGCTGGATCTGGCCCGCCGTAAGGTTGATCCGCTGGATCGTCGCTCCGTTCTGGTGCAGCGCACCCCCAAAGGGGCGGCTTACCTGAAGGAAATCCGTTCCATCATGGGTGGAGCAGCTGAAGACGAAGCTAAAAAGGCACATCAGGAAGACAAACCCGTCCGCCGTGCCACACTGCGTCGTGTTGCTGCAGCCTGAGGGCATTTTTTAACCGGCCTGTCTGCTGAATTCTTTTTAAAGGGGAAACGGCAGGTAGGTCGGGTGCGAGAAACTTTTATCTGCATGGAGCGTTTTTTCTGAATGCTTTTCCAAATTCTACCGGCCTTCCGTCGGGAGGATGAAATTGGGAAAGAACACAGAGAAATAAGGAACGTTCCAATGCGGTTTACTTCTGTTGCCGCTGTAGCGGCACTGGCGTTTTCTTCAGTCAGCATAATGCCTGCAGCACACGCTGCTGATGCGATGGGTGCACCAACCGCCAAAATTACCCTCAGTGCTAAATCAGCCGATGTGGGGCTCGGCTACACATGGGGCGATGGCAACCTGAGCTACGGGGGGCACACCTACAAATTCACCATTACCGGCGGGACGATTGCTGCTGTCGGTTTTTCCAAAATTGAAGGTACCGGAACTGTCTATAACCTGCATCGCCTGCAGGATTTTGACGGTACCTATGGCGCAGCCCACGGGGAAGCAACACTGGGCAACGGCCTCGGTGGGGCTGTTATGGAAAATAAAAACGGCGTTCGCATCAAGATCGAGACCATCTCCAAAGGTGCACGTCTTGCCGGGTCTGCTCAGGGCCTGACGCTTGAACTGAAGAAATAAACGAAACGGCTGACGTCCTTAGAACGCGCCGCTTACCACGGACCAATCGGGTGGCGGCGGGTTTGCAGGGCGGCAAAGCCTGTCCAGAGCAGCTGGGGCAACAGAAGTAGCCCCAGCGCGCTGGCAAGGCCGGGAATGAGCGGCATGGGTGCAGTATAAAGCGCCACAAGAGCCCCCCAGGCCACAAAACCCCATTCCGCCAGTGTGATAAGTGCCGGGTTGATGCCGCTGCGGTGCAGCACCTGATACAAATGCCCCCTATGCGCCTGCACCAGAGAGTGTCCGGCCAGTTTGCGGCGGACCAGTGTGAACAGCACATCATAAATAAGCGGGAACAGCAGGCATGGCCCCAGCAGCCAGCCGGAAGGCAAAGGGGTCACGTGGGCGATATGCAGCGCCGACGCTCCTGCCAGCAGCCCGCAGCCCTGGCTCCCAACATCCCCCAGAAAAATACGGGCCTTCGGGTAGTTGAATGGTAGAAAGCCGCACAGGCAGGCACACAGCAAGAGTGAAGACCATAACAGGTCCGGCACGCCAAAGGCCGGGGCGATGAGTGCGAGAATGAGGCCCCCTGTCGCCAGTGAGCCGGAAATCAGCCCGTTCAGTCCGTCCATGAAATTGATGGCGTTGGTGATGAACACCAGCCACAGCATGGAGAGTACGGCCCCGACAACAGCCCCACCCCATGCCGGTGGCAGGGGCAGACTGTTCCCCCCGACCACCACCAGAACCGCAGCCAGACACTGGGCCGCAAATTTGATGGAGGGTGGCCACTGATACAGGTCATCCAGCCAGGAAACCCCGGCCAGCAGGGCCGTGGCGAGGGCTGTTAAAATTACCGGAGCGCTCAGCACGGGCTGACCCGTTACAAGGTGCAGAATCGGGAACAGCACAAAAAATGAGGCCATCACGCCCACGCCACCACCTTTGGGGGTAGGGCGTTCATGCGCGCTTCTGTGGCCCGGATGGTCCAGAACGGCCACACGGATCATTAGTCGCACCAGAAAGCTGGTGAAAAAAACGGCGCAGATCAGGCAGAAAACCGCCAGAAAAAGAGAAGAGGGGACGATGGGCATGGTCTCGTCAGGTTGTGCAGCTTCTAGGATGGCAGGCGCTAGGCTATAGGTGCAAGGTAATGGCACTGCAACGCTCTGAGTCTCTGCACCGTAGCCCCCGGCTGCGCCCGCTCAACAGAATCATAGTCAATATCCTGCTGGATGGGATACTGGCTGCTCTGGCTGCGCCGTTTGCGCGGTGGCTGGCGGCGCCACAGGATGGGCTTTTGCACCCGCTCTGGTTTTTGGCTGGTGGGGCTATCACTTTGTTGGTCAGCGGGCTGCCCTTCAGAATGCCGCAACAGTACTGGCGGTTCTCTGGGGTGTCTGATTTGCTGGGGATTGCCGGGGCTTCTGTTGCCAGTGCGGTGCTGTTTTCTGTGGGGCTGGTGCTTGCGGGCTTCCACCTGCCCAGCTCGACCTTTCCCATTATCTACGCGCTGGTGCTGCTCATCATGCTGGGGGGCCTGCGCATCGGATATCGGTTGGCGCACCGGCTGGCGGCCCGCAAGGCGGACCAGCGGCGGGTGGTGCTGGTGGGGGTGGATACGGAGGCTGATCTGTATCTGCGCGCGCTGGAGCGCAACCCGGCAGCGGGCATCCGTGTGGTGGGTATGGTGGCCCTTGGAACGCATCAGGCAGGCCGACGGCTGCATAATGTGCCCATCCTTGGCCATGTGAACGATATTGTGGCGGTGCTCGACCGGCTGGAAAAAGCCGGGACACTGCCCGAGTCGCTGGTTGTTACAA
>NZ_CALLXM010000089.1 GCF_937875265.1 uncultured Acetobacter sp.
CTGGGCTTTTCCACGGATGCAACCGGCACGGTTATTGAGCAGGTGGACCGCCGTGCGCATGAGGAGCAGGCCGCTAACTCGTTTGATACCGCGCTGGGCGACACGCAACGCGTGAACCTAGCTCTGATAACCATTGCCAGCCAGGAGCGCTCTGTTCTGCTGGACCTGTTCCGTATTCAGGGCCTGTCCCGCCGGGTGATGGAAACGCTTCTGCGGTCTTCTGAAGCGGCGATTGATGGCGCACGGCTGGAAGGGCGTCTGGGCTATGTCCGCGCACTGCGCAGACGTTTGAGTCCCTCCCTGCGCTTTAAGGCCGCGCAGTGGATCCATAAGAATTTGCGCATCGACCGGCCTTTGATGCTGTGCATGGCCGAGCGTTTTGAAATGCTGATGGTGGCCCATTTTGTGTCCATCTCACTCACCCGCTTTATGAGCGAGCGGCTGGAGCCCACGCTTGGCAGCCGTATTGGTGAGGTTGTGGCGGAGGTGCTTCAGCGGCAGCGCAAGCTGCTGGATGAGGCGTTGGAAACCCTGCGGCTGCATTATCATGGCTATTCAGAAGCGTTGGAAAATCGGATTTTCCGGCAGATTGTTCTGCGGCTGGAAGGCGAAGAGTATGACTCTCTGCTGGCAGAATCCCTGATCAGCGATGAGCTGAACCGTGAGCTTTTAAAAGAGCTGGAACGCCGCCGCCACCGGCTGGACAAGCCGCTGAGTTTTGACCTGCGCAGCGGGATTGAAACGCGCCTGAAGCATGCTGCCGTTTTCCGGGGCCTGCCCAATGCGGAACTGCATGATCTGGCAACCACAACGTCTCTGCGCTTTGTGGCCCCGCAGGAGCTGATCTGCCGCCGTGGGCGCAAAATTCGCCACATCTATTTCATTAGTGCTGGGCTGGCAGAGGCGCATGTTGCGGAGCGGGATATTCTCTACGGAGCAGGCGATCTGATTGGTGCTCTTTCCACCATTGGCAACGAGCGGTGCCCGGCCAATATCCGCGCTGTGCAGTTCGGGCACTTCATGGTTATTAGTGCCTCACGTTTCCGGCGCCTGGTGGAGGAATATCCACTGGTGCTGGAAAACATTGAAAAGCTGCGGCGCAAGCGCGAGGAAGGCGAACGCGCTATTAAGTTGGTACCTGGTGCGGACGCGGCCAATAAAGACAGTGAACGTCCCGGCGTGGCAGCAAGAGCTTTGCTGGGGCTGGATAGTAAGATGCCAGTTTATCCTTCCGCAGCATCGTCTCACGATCCAGTTGATACCTCAGAATCTCCTTCTTAAGGATGCGTGGGTTTGGTCGCTTTCTCACAAGAACTGCAGGGTATGAATTACGTGGCGGTCAAGCCCTCTGTAAGCTCAGAGAGCCAAGGTGATACGTCATCAATTTTTACCGTGTGGCTGTGTGCTGCGTAGTACTCTCCGACGGTTCGAAACGTTTCGCCAAAGCGCTTAAAGAACATGGTGTGCAGTTTGTTATTTCTGCTTAGAATACTCGAGAGAGATCGATTACTCTGTAAAAATTTAAGAGCGTGCTTGGTTTCAAGCAGGTAGAGATGTTTTTTCTTCTTGGTGGGGTCTTCTGCAAGTAGAAAATAATCTTTGAACACACCATTCTGGCGAATAGATTCTGCACCGCCACGCCATGTGATGAATTTGAACTCTGCAACACGAAGGTTGGTTTCAAGGTCAAATTTACGCCCGGTATTTCCTGCACCGAGCGATACATATTCGACTTTTTCGCCAGTTTCGAGGATATGCGGAAGACACAATAAAATACCTAGTGCATGAATGGTGACATTGATCTGGCCTGCCAGCCGCTTCATTTCGGCTGCGGCACTAAGAGTGTCACGATCAATGCCAGCATTTTCCAGAAAATTGGCGCTGCTTTGTGCCGTCGTGCCTTGTGCCATGCCCTCAATTCTGGACAGGGTCTGTGTCATGCTCGGGCCAGTGAAACGAGCAACCAATTCATGGATATCGGCAAGGCTGGCCGTCATTTTCATATGTTTTGAGCATGGGAGGTCATGAGCGATGGTTTTAAAGGGCGTCTTAGGGTTTTCACAAGATCTCAGGCATAATTTTGTGTTTTTTATGCCTGAGATACGTGCGCTTTACGGCTGAAAGAGGCTTTGTCGTTTACAGGCGACGGATAGCTGGCTGAGCGCCGGATTGACGTAAGGCTAAGCCGAACTGAACCCAGCCAATACCGCTTGTAATCAGTTCAACACCAACAAAGGTACCAATCAGCCACAGGCCGGACCAGGGGAGCGTGAAATACAGGCACAGGCCAACCACCAGACTGATCAGACCGCTGGCCAGCACAATACTCCAGCCGGGCAGGCTACGATACTGGATGGCCATGATGCTGCGCATGACGCCGACAACAATAAAGCATGCTGCGGCAAAGAGCGTGATCATCACGGAACCGGCTGCAGGTTCTTCAATAATCATGCCGCCCGCAACAATATAAAGCAGGCCAAACAGCGCTGAAAACAGAACACCGCCCCAGTCCCGCACGGCAAACGAATGAGCAATCTGAAAGGCGCCAGCAATAATCAGCAGCATGCCAATAAAAATTGTACTGGCTAGCGTGACGGAAATAGCATCCACACAGGCAATAAAGCCCAGAGCAATAAGCACCGCACCCAGAGCGACAAACAGCGCCCATTTTTTAGAAAATGGCATGGCGGATTTTCCTTATTCTTTACGGTTATTTGTATAGATCAATGTACAATCTAGAGCACAAAGTGTGGGAATACTATCTATAAAGGCTATGTTGTCCTGTACGAAAACAGGTGGCTCTGCTGTCCGGCAGGCACGGGCAGGGCTGTGCTGAGTTGACAGGAAGCCCCTCTTTCCGTAATGGCTGCTCCCATTGCCGGGAATGTGGACAGGACGGCCGATGCAGGTGGACAGATGCTCCCGCCTGCCGGTGATACGGACTGCGCCCGCTCTGATCCACGGTGGACAGAGACTACCGGCACCATGATGAAGCACAGAACACCGTGTTTCGCGCAGACAGAGAAGAGAAGAGCGCCCTATGAGTAAGCGCCTCGAGAGCAAATACAAGATTAACCGACGCCTCGGCGTTAACCTGTGGGGCCGCGCTAAGTCCCCGGTTAACCGTCGTGAATACGGTCCCGGTCAGCATGGTCAGCGCCGTAAAGGCAAGCCGTCTGATTACTCTGTCCAGCTGATGGCGAAGCAGAAGCTGAAGGGTTACTACGGTAACATCAGCGAAAAGCAGTTCCGTCGCTATTATCAGGAAGCCGTGCGTCGTAAGGGCGATACGTCTGAAAACCTGATCAACCTGCTCGAGCGTCGTCTGGATGCGGTTATCTACCGCATGAAGTTCGCCATCACGCCGTTCGCTGCTCGTCAGTTCATCAGCCACGGCCATATCATGGTCAATGGCCGCAAAGTGAACATCCCCTCATTCCTGGTGCGGGATGGTGATGTGATCGAAGTGCGTGAAAAGTCCAAGCAGCTGGCCATCGTGCTGGATGCTACGCAGACAGGTGAACGCGACGTTCCGGAATACATGGACGTTGATCACCGTCAGATGAAGGGCACGTTCGTCCGTGGTCCGAAGTTCGCTGATGTGCCGTATCCGGTGCAGATGGAACCGAACCTGGTGGTCGAATACTACTCTCGTTAATCGGCGCTTCGGCCCGATTTGTGCAGCGCCGGGTGGAGGGTCCCCTCTCCACCCGGCGTTTGCCGTTTTAACCCGTATCTTTCCCAGCCGGATTGTCTGTTATGTCTGAAGCGCTCGCCACTGACCTCAGCACGGAAATTGCCCGCCGTCGTACGTTTGCGATCATCTCGCATCCAGATGCTGGTAAAACCACGCTTACGGAACGGATCCTGCGTGCAGGCGGGGCCATTCAGCTTGCCGGGAATGTGCGGGCCAAAGGGGAGCGGCGGCGCACCCGGTCTGACTGGATGTCTATTGAGCGCGACCGCGGGATTTCCGTCGTCAGCTCCGTCATGACCTTTGAATATGGCGGGTGTATTTTCAACCTACTTGATACACCGGGCCATGAAGACTTCTCGGAAGATACCTACCGCACCCTGACAGCCGTTGATTCTGCCGTGATGGTGATTGACGCCGCAAAAGGCATTGAGGACCGGACGCGTAAACTGTTCGAAATCTGCCGCCTGCGCGATATCCCCATCGTGACGTTCATCAACAAAATGGACCGTGAGGCGCAGGACCCGTTTGCGCTACTGGATGAAATTGCGTCCGCTCTTGCGCTGGATACATCTCCCGCAACATGGCCGGTAGGCCGTGCCGCCGGGTTTGTGGGCACGTATGACCTGCGGACTAAAGAGCTGCACACGCAGCACACGCTGGCACAGTCCGACCCGCGCATGGTGCAGCTTTCTGAAGAACTGGAGCTGGTGGAAGCCGCTCTGCCACAGTTTGACCGGGAATCCTTTGATGCCGGGCATCTGACGCCGGTTTTCTTCGGGAGCGCCATGAAGGAAATTGGCGTGACGGACCTTTTGAATGCGCTGGTCGCGTTTGGGCCGTCCCCCCGAAATCAGGTTGCGGAAACCCGCACGGTCAAAGCGGACGAGCCGGGAATGACGGCGCTTGTTTTCAAAATTCAGGCCAATATGGATCCTAACCATCGGGATCGTATTGCTTTTGCCCGGATTTGCTCAGGCAAGCTGACGCGCGGCATGCGCCTGCGCCATAGCCGCACAGGCAAAAGCTTTGCCGTGCATACGCCGCAGTTCTTTTTTGCACGGGACCGTCAGCTGGCGGAAGAGGCCTTTGCGGGTGACGTAGTGGGTATCCCCAACCACGGTACGCTGCGCATTGGCGATACGCTGACAGAGAATGAAGACCTCAAATTTACCGGTGTGCCGCATTTTGCTCCGGAAATTCTGCGTCGCGTCCGGCTGGATGACGCCATGAAGGCCAAGAAGCTGAAACAGGCGCTCACGCAGCTTGCCGAAGAAGGGGTAGTGCAGCTCTTCAAACCGCAGGATGGCGCGCAGCCGATTGTGGGCGTAGTGGGCACGCTTCAGCTCGACGTGCTTCAGGCGCGGCTGAAAGCGGAATATGGGGTGTCGATCGGGTTTGATGCCGTACCGTTCTCTCTGGCTCGCTGGGTGACCGGCACGCGTGAGAAAATTGAAGATTTTGCAATGGCGAATCGCTCCGCCATGGCGGATGATCTGGATGATGATCCGGTGTTTCTCGCGACTTCAGCATTCATGATGCGCCGTACGCAGGAACAGAACCCGGATATTACCTTCCACGATATCAAACAGATCGGGATTGAAATTAAATAATCCCGTCTGGTGTTAGGGCGCCAGATTTGCAGCCAGCAGGGCGCGGGAGGTTGGGAGCAGGTCTGGCCGTTTTAGCCAGTCCGCAATCTCTGCGTGAGGTACCAGTGCGAGCTGGTCATATTCCTGATTGGCAGAGTTTTTCCAGCATGCCTCAACCGCGCTGAAAGAGAGCGCGGTACGCATGGGGATGCCAATATCCAGAATACGGGTGCCCGGATGGCGGGCAATAAGCCGCGGCGGCCCGATGGTCAGGCTTTCCGCTTTCAGGCCAAGTTCTTCCTCAGCTTCCGCTAAAAGCTGCTCGTCCAGATGCACAGCTGTGCTTTCCCCGCGGCGTTCAATGCTGCCAGCTGGCGGACTTTGCCAGAAATTCCCCTGATACAAAGATGAAGGGTGCCGGCGGCCCAGAATATAGCCTTCGGGTGTTTCCAAAAGGCCGATGACGGCAAGCGGCTGTAAACGCAGTTGCGCAAACAAGGCAGGCTTTTTCATCTGGGCAAGAACAGAGCGGTAATCTGTCCAGTGGCCGGAAATTCCTGTGCGGGTCACGCGGTCAGCTGAAAACACGCAGCCATTAAAAAGGGTAGGGGTTTTCCGGCAGGCTTCTGCCCAGATCCGGGTGATATCCGCCTCGGCTTCCGGTGTGTGCCGGGACACAAGTTCTGTGGTGGTGACCGTGCAGGACGGAGAGAGCCGGAGGAGAGGCCATTGGCCGGAAAAGCTGGGTATCATACGGGCTATGATACGCATCACATTCAAAGATGTGCAAAGGAACTGCTCTTTAAAACACCAGAGGCAGCTAGAAAAAAACGGGAGGCGGACAGAGCCCGGTCTCCCGTTTTTTAAGAAAGGCTTAGACCAGCTGCTGTTTCAGAGCGGCTGTCAGATCTTTGGTCGACGCATTGCCGCCCAGATCCTTCGTGCGGACTGTACCTTCCGTAATGACCTTTTTGATAGCGTGGTCAATACGGTCAGCCAGATCCTGACGGCCAATATGCTGGAGCATCATGACTGCTGCCAGCAGCAGGGCCAGCGGGTTGGCAATGCCCTGTCCGGCAATGTCCGGCGCAGAGCCGTGCACAGCTTCAAACACAGCGGCTTTTTCACCAATGTTTGCGCCCGGAGCCATGCCCAGACCACCAACAAGGCCCGCCGTGAGGTCAGACAGAATGTCACCAAACAGGTTGGTAGTGACAATCACGTCAAACTGCCACGGGTTGAGCACCAGCTGCATGGCGCAGGCATCCACAATCCGCTCGTTAAAGGCGATGCGGCCTTTGTATTCCTCAGCAACCTTACGGCCTTCTTCAAGGAAGAGCCCGGTCAGCAGTTTGAGGATGTTGGCTTTGTGGACGATGGTAACCGTCTTGCGGTTGTTTTTGAGCGCATACTCAAAAGCAAATTTCACAATACGGCGGCACTCAACGCGGGAGTTGAAGCCGGTGCTCAGGGCAATGCCCTTAGGATCGTCACCAACTGGAACATAGTGTTCCATTGCAGCGTAGTAGCCTTCAAGATTTTCACGGAACAGGACCAGATCAATCTTGTCGAACTTGCCACCAGGCACAATGGTTTTGGTGGGGCGCAGGTTGGCGAATAGCCCGAATTCCTGACGCAGCGTCACGTTGATCGACTTAAAGCCGCCGCCAACCGGTGTGGTCAGCGGACCTTTAAGAGCAAGACCCGTACGGCGGATGCTCTCAATGGTTTCTTTGGGTAGCGGGTCATTGACCGCATCCACCCCGGCCATGCCGGCAAGCTGGCGGTCCCATTCAAAGGGGGCCCCGACTGCATCAAGAAGTTCGATAACTGATTCAACAATCTCAGGGCCGATCCCGTCACCGGCGATAAGAGTGGTGGGGATGGTTTTGCTGTTTGTCGTCATTCTGGAAGCTCCCTTCACTTCGCAGCTTTTCTGCTCTTCTTCGGCCAAGCAGGCGATTCCCAATTGCGTGACCTGTTGCAAAAACCGTCTCTCTCACGCCCTGTTGAGTGGGGCACAGGCTATTTTCAGCCAGTTTTGGGCTTCAGATGGCAGGTGAGGGCCTATCTGGGCCACGATTTGCGCATGGTAGGCATCCAGCACCTGACAGTCTTCTTCTCCCAAAAGGGCCGCATCGATCAGTCGGCGATCAAACGGGGCGAGGGTCAGTGTCTCGAATGTGTGGCCGGGGCGGTTTTCTCCAGCCTTGTTCTGCACCAGCATCAGCGTTTCCAGCCGAATACCGTAAGCTCCCGGCTCATAATAGCCAGGTTCATTGGACAGAATCATGCCGTCCTGCAGCGTAATAGCAGACGGATTCTTGGAAATGCGGGCAGGGCCTTCATGCACGGAAAGGAAGCTGCCAACCCCGTGGCCGGTGCCGTGGTCATAATCCAGACCGGCCTGCCACAGGTCATACCGCGCCAGAGCATCCAGCGCGTGGCCGGTAGTGCCAGCAGGGAAGCGGGTGCGGCCAAGGCGCAGATTGCCTTTCAGCACGCGGGTAAAGGTTTCCTGCAGGCGGGCAGGCGGGGCATCCGGGCCGGTCCAGACTGTACGGGTTACATCCGTCGTACCTTCAGGATACTGGCCGCCACTATCAATCAGATAAACTTCATTGGCGTTCAGTGTCCGGTCGCTCTCCGGTGTGACGCGATAATGGATCACAGCGCCATTCGGCCCCGCGCCTGAAATGGCGTGGAAGGATTCGCCCTGATATTCAGCGCCCTCGGCCCGGAAGGCATCCAGCCTGTTGGCGGCCTGAAGTTCCGTGGTGCCACGGGCATCTTCTGTATCCAGCCAGTGCAGGAAGCGGCACAGGGCCACGCCGTCCTTCAGGTGGGCCTTGCGGGTGCCTGCCTGTTCGGTCGCGTTCTTGCAGGCTTTGGGCAGCACGCACGGGTCCGGGCTTTCCTGCACGGTGGCGCCGTGGCGGGCGAGGGTCTGCGCAAACCAGACTGCATTGCTGGCTGGATCCACGCCGACGGTTTTGCCGCTGAGTGACGCCAGAACGTCTTCCATGCCCTCAGGCTCATGCACGCGGACATCGGCTCCCAGCCCCGCCCGCACCTCTGCGGGGAGTTTGCTGGCCTGAATAAACAGATCCACCGAGGCATCCGCGTGCAGCACAGCAAAAGCCAGAACCACAGGAGTGCAGGGGATATCCGTGCCGCGAATATTGAGCAGCCACGCGATGGAGGCCGAATCGCTCAGCACGGCGGCTGCCTGTCCGGCTTTTGCCAGAGCATGGCCCAGACGGGTTCGCTTATCCTGAGAGGATTCGCCTGCGTAAATCAGCGGATGAAGGGAGGCGGGAGCTGCGGGGAAGGCTGGGCGGTCTGTCCACAGGCGGTCTGTCAGGTTCCCGTCGGTGGGCACCAGAGAGATGCTGGCCAGAGTGGTGAAGGGCCGCAGTTCCGCACTGCTCATAATGCGGGGATCATACCCGATACGCGCCGTGTCGGGCGCTTTCTGCGCAAGCCATGTGGTGGGAGGCGTCTGGTAGATATGCTGACGTTCCCAGCAGGAGCCGTCCACCTGCTGGTCCATCTGGGTGATGTAGCGGCCATCTGAGAACACTGCAGCGGACTCTGCCAGCACCAGTGCCATGCCTGCACTGCCGCTAAAGCCTGTCAGCCATTCCAGACGTTCCGCGCAGGCGGGGGTGTATTCCCCCAGAAATTCATCACTGTGCGGGATGATCAGTCCGTCCAGTCCGTTCTGTTTCAGGAGGGCGCGTAGGGCAGCGAGGCGGGTGGAGGAAGCGGACGGCATGACAGACCTCAAAACAGTTTTTAGTGCGTTGGTGCGTAAGGGCGGCGCAGGACCAGTGTGGCCCAGTCGCCCTCTGTAAAGGTGTGCTCCAGCACCAGCCCCAGCCTGCGATGCGCGGCCAGAACCATACGGATCTGGGTGCGGAGCAGGCCGGCCAGAATAACCGTGCCGCCGGGGGCCAGATTATGGGCCAGATCCTTCGCCATCAGGCAGAGTGGGCGGGCAAGAATATTGGCAAAAACCAGATCATACGGCGCAGTGTGGCGGATTTCCGGGGTTTTCCAGCCATTGCCCAGACGGCAGGTGAGCGCGCGGCCCAGCCCGTTCCGTTCTGCGTTCTGGGCGGCCACACGCACGGACCACGGTTCGATATCAACCGCCAGCACCTTTTTGTGCAGCAGGGCTGCCGCAGCCATGGCCAGAATGCCGGAGCCACATCCCAGATCAAGAATGTTGCGCGGGCGGCGGTAGGCAATGCGTTCCAGTGCGCGCAGGCAGCCACGGGTGGAGCCGTGCTCGCCAGAACCAAAGGCCACACCGGCATCCAGTGTCAGCGCAATACGGGTGGGGTGCTTTACGTCCGGCAGATGGGTGCCACGGATAACAAATCGTTGCCCGACATCCTGCTCAGGGAAGGACTCATAGGTACGGGCCAGCCAGCCTTCGGCTTCCGTTGCGTCACGCTCCAGCGGGGCGTCCACACCGCTGGTCAGCTCGGCCAGCAGGAGGGCTGCTGCCAGCTCATCTTCCCTGTACCCTGCGTCTTTCACGCCTTCTACGCGCCAGAGCGTGCCTTCCGGGTTGGCTTCAAAAATACCAACGGTGGTGCAGACGCTGCCAATAGCATTTTCATAGGCTTCTACAGCAGGTTCCGGAACGGTGACCGCAACCGTTTCAAGAGCGGTGGCATGACGACGTGGAGCAACGGCCATTAAAATTTCTCTAAAAAGGAGGACAGGAGATGTTTGATGCCAACGTCTTCAAACGCGACATCAACATGATGGTGATCGGCTGAGACGATAATGCCTTCCCCAAAGCGCGGGTGGCGGACGCGTTCGCCCAGTTGGAAAGACGGAGTCTGGGCTGCCAGCGGGTCCCGGCGCCTGCGTGCGATAAGCGGCGCGCCGCCAGCAAAAACCGAGTCCGCAGAGCGCAGGCCGCGCAGCGATGCATCACGGTCTTCGTGCCGGATAACGTGTTCGTCCGGTAGTTCATCCAGAAAGCGACTGGGTATGGAATCCTGCCAGTTGGCGTAAATGCGCCGCCGGGCGGCATGGAAAATAATGGCATGTTTGCGCGCACGGGTAATGCCCACATACGCAAGCCGCCGCTCTTCCTCCAGCCCGGAATTGCCGCCTTCATCCAGCGTGCGCTGGGAGGGGAAAACGCCTTCCTCCCAGCCCGGCAGGAAAACAATATCAAACTCCAGCCCTTTGGCCCCATGCAGGGTCATGAGAGAGATGCGCGCGTCTCCGGCGTTCTCATCATGCTCCATCACCAGTGCGACGTGCTCCAGAAACTCACCCAGCGTGCCGAAGTCGGCCAGAGCGCGCACCAGTTCCTTCAGGTTTTCCAGCCGTCCGGGGGCTTCAGGCGAGGTATCTGCCTGCCACATGGCCAGATAGCCACTTTCTTCCAGCAGGTGTTCTATGGCCACCACATGACCTTGGCTGGCAAGAATTTCGCGGGCGGTGTCCAGCGCGGTCATCAGCACCCGGACCTGATCGCCCACTTTTCCTTTCAGGACCTTTTCTGCCAGCAGGATCTGTGTTGCGGCTGTCAGAGGGATCTGGCGGCTGCGTGCAGCTGCGTGCAGCTTTTGCACACCCGCCGGACCCATGCCGCGTTTGGGGGTGTTGATAATGCGTTCAAACGCCAGATCATCCGCAGGCTGATTGAGCAGGCGCATATAGGCGAGGGCATCACGAATTTCGGCACGTTCATAAAACCGGACGCCGCCCACAATGCGGTAGGGCACACCGCTTTGAACCAGCTTTTCTTCAAAAGCTCGCGTCTGGAAGCCGGCACGGACCAGAACGGCCATTTCTGCCAGAGAATGACCGTCACTCTGCATTTTCTGGACCATGCCGCAGACATCGCGCGCTTCATGATCAGAATCGCCAACCCCAACTACAAGAACTTTCTCACCATTAGAATCGTCCCGGCCAGAGCGCAGGGTTTTGCCCAGTCGTTCATCATTATGGGCAATAAGACCCGCTGCCGCGCCCAGAATATGGCGTGTGGAGCGGTAATTCTGTTCCAGCCGGACAATCTGTGCGCCGGGGAAATCCTTTTCAAACCGCAGGATGTTGCCCACCTGCGCTCCGCGCCAGGAATAGATGGACTGATCATCATCCCCCACGCAGCAGATATTGGAAGGCTCACCGGGGCGGAGGGCCAGCAGACGCAGCCACAAATACTGGACGGTGTTGGTGTCCTGATACTCGTCCACCAGAATATAGCGGAACAGCCGATGATACTGCGCAAGCACATCAGGCCGGGTGCGCAGAATTTCGGTGACATGGAGCATCAGGTCTCCAAAATCACAGGCATTCAGCTGGATCAGTCGGGCCTGATAGGCCGTGTAGATGGCGCGGCAATGGCCATCAGCAAAGTCGGTATCTTCTGAATCTGTCACGCGCGCAGGCGTCAGCCCGCGATCTTTCCAGCGCTGGATAACGCCCAGAATACCCGGGGCGGGCCAGCGTTTGGTATCAATCTGCCAGGCGACAATAACCTGCTTGAGCAGGCGGAGCTGGTCATCTGTGTCCAGAATGGTGAAGCTGCTGGTCAGCCCTACATAGTCGGCATGGCGGCGCAGCATACGTGCACACAAAGCATGGAAGGTGCCCAGCCATAATCCTTCCGCCGGATTACCCAGCAGGAAGGAGACACGCTCACGCATCTCCTTTGCGGCTTTGTTGGTGAAGGTCACAGCCAGAATCTGCCAGGGTTTGGCACGGCCTGTCAGCATAATATGGGCAAAGCGCGTGGTGAGCACCCGTGTTTTACCCGTGCCGGCACCAGCCAGAACCAGCAGGGGGCCATCCGTGGTTTCAATCGCTGTGCGTTGCTCGGGGTTCAGACGTGCGAGATAGGACTCGCCTTGGCCCGAGGATGATGAAAAAAGCGCGGAGGAAGGGTGTTCGGACATATTCACGTCTCCCTTATATCGTCTTGAAAGCCTGAGGCCAATCGGAGCAGTGGCATGGTGTCCTCCGAAAAAGGAGAAAAACCGAGCAGTTTTGCAGAAGCGGAGGGCGGGCAGCCTTTTTCCTCAACCGGCCCCACAGGGCACCGGCAGCGGATGCGGGCACGGGTGCTGAGTGCAGGAGCCACCTCTCTGGCGGATTATGAGCTGCTGGAAATGCTGCTTTTTCCGGGTGTGCCTCGGCGGGATACCAAGCCGCTGGCCAAGGCGCTTATCAACCATTTTGGGTCTCTTGCTGCTGTGCTGGAAGCCCCGGTTGAGGCACTGAAGGCCGCCGGAGCCACACGTGGGAATGCGGCGTTGCTCAGTATAGTGCCTCTGGCAGCAGACCGGCTGGCTGCGCCGGAAGCGCCTATGCGGGTAGACCTCGGTAGCTGGGACAAGTTGCTGGCCTATTGCGCGGCGCATCTGGCAACAGCCACAGCCGGGTCTTTGCATGTTCTGTTTCTGGATAGCCGGAACCAGTTGCTGGCGGATGAAGTTGTCAAAACGGGTGAACCGCCTGAAGCTGAGGCTACCCCGGAGTCCGCAGGAGCAGCGTCCCACGCCTGTGTGCAGGGTGGGAAAGAGACCGGAGTTGAGACGGTGCCTGTCCCGGTGCCGGAGAGTGTGTCCACCATTCTCCAAAGGGCGCTGGCTCTACACGCCTGTTCACTTATTACCGTAAGGCTGGTCGGGGCGGGTGTGCAGCCTGACCGTCAGCTTTTGCATGATGGCCCACTGGTGCAGGCGCTTTTGCAAGCAGCACCTCTGCTGGCTGTGACCATGCATGATCATGTTGTTTTAAAAGGTCGCCGCTGGCGCAGCTTCAGGCATCTGGAACAGCAGGCATGGTAAACCGGCTGCCAAAAGGCAAAGGCAAGTCCTCCAAATCCGAACTGGCAGATAGTGCAGGGTTCAGGATTGAGGCTGGCGATTTGCAGGCGGTGCCGCCATCGGTAGAGTTTCCGTTTGCACCCGGCATGGCAGAGGCCAGCTTTTTTGCCAAAACGCCAGATGACCACGCGACTCTAACGCAACTGATCACACTTGTTGCCCCGCGCCACGCTTCTGCGGAAACATGGGCACTGTCTCTGCTGCGTCAGTTCGGGTCTTTTGCGGCCCTTCTCTCAGCTTCTGATCAGGCTATGCAGGAAGAGCTTGGGCACGCTCCGGCACTGCGGGTCACGCTCAGGCTGGTTCAGGAAGCAGCGGTGCGCCTGCAACGTGTGCGGCTGAAGCGCACCGGCGTGCTGGCAGACCGGGCGCAGTTAAATGCTTATCTAACCGCCATGCTGGCGCATGAGATGGTGGAGCAGGTGCGGGTGTTGTTTCTGGATGCCGGGCATTGCTTACTGGCTGATGAGATGCTGGGGCGCGGAACCGTGGACCATACCCCCATCTACCCCAGAGAAGTCGTGCGGCGCGCGCTGGAGCTTCAGGCGAGCATTCTGGTGCTGGTCCATAACCATCCAAGTGGGGACCCGTCACCCTCACAGGATGATATTGTCATGACGCAGCGCATCGCGCAGGCCGCCAGCCTTCTGGGCATTACGGTCTGGGACCATGTCATTATTGGCAGTGGCGGCCTGCTTAGCCTGAAAGAGGAAGGGTTTTTCTAAGAGGCTAACGAGAGATGTTCATGACTGGAACTCAGGCTTTTCAGCCAGCGCGCCAAGAGCGTCCTGAATGCCCAGCATGCCGGGCAGGCTACCGTAGGGGAACAGGATGTTCACATGGCCCATCTTGCGGCCCACACGGGCTTCCGCCTTGCCGTAAAGATGCGGGATATGCCCTGGTGTGGTGAGGATATCCGGCCATAAGGCCATATCATCCGGGCCAACGAGATTTTTCATCACAGCATCAGAATGGCGAAGAGCTGCGGGGAGGGGCAGGCCTGCAACTGCACGGATGTGCATGTCAAACTGATCAGCCGGGCAGGCATCCATTGTCCAGTGGCCGGAATTATGCGGGCGTGGTGCGATTTCGTTCACCAGCAGAGCGCCAGTGCGATCAATAAACATCTCCACGCCAAGAATGCCAATAAGGTCCAGCTTTTCTGCAATGGTCACAGCAAGAGCTTGTGCGCGCTGGGCTGTTTCTTCAGGCACGGGGGCAGGGGCCAGTGTGAGGTCCAGAATGCCGTCTCGATGGAAGTTGAGGCCGGGAGCGAAGCAGCGTGTTGTGCCGTCCGTACCCCTGACTACCATCACGCTGATTTCGCAGGCAAAATCCACCATACCTTCTGCCACCAGCGGGTGAGGAGACAGTGAGGCAAAGGCTTCTTCCAGCTGGGAGTCCTCATAAACGCGGGCCTGCCCTTTTCCATCATACCCATTGCGGGTGGTTTTCAGGATGAACGGGAAGCCGAGCGTTTCAGCCGCTGCGTGCAGGGATGCGTGGTCCGTAACAGCCAGCCAGGGAGCCAGCGGAATTTCTGCGTCGGACAAAAAGATTTTTTCGGCCAGACGATCCTGACTGATGCGCAGGATCGCGCCTGAGGGGCGTACCGGGCAATGCTGAGCCAGACAATCCAGCGCGTCCGCACTGATGTTTTCAAATTCAAAGGTGACGACATCAACAGCGCGGGCAAACGCCTCCAGCGCCTTATGATCATCATACGCGCCAAGTGTGACCTGATGCGCAACCTGTGCGGCCGGCCCATTGGCGTCCTGTGTGAGAATATGGGCGCGAAACCCGAGCTTGGCAGCGGCCACGGCCGACATGCGGCCCAACTGCCCCCCGCCGACAATGCCGATAACGGCGTTAGGAGAGAGACCAGAGACGGAAAAACCAGAAGAAGAGGCTGACATTATTCGTTTTCAGAAAGCGGAGCGTTAGGAACAGAGGCTGTTTGCAGAGCACGCCACGCATCCAGCTTTGCGGCGAGTTCAGGGTCCTGCAATGCCAGAATGGACGTGGCCAGAAGGGCTGCGTTTTTTGCACCGGATGCGCCAATGGCTAGCGTGCCAACAGGCACACCACCGGGCATCTGGGCGATGGAAAGCAGGCTGTCCATGCCCTTCAGGGCACGGGATTCAACAGGCACACCCAGCACGGGCAGGCGTGTCCACGCGGCACACATGCCGGGCAGATGTGCCGCGCCGCCAGCGCCTGCAATAATAACGGACAGACCACGGCCAGCGGCAGTTTTGGCATAGTCTGCCAGTCTGTCCGGCGTGCGGTGGGCCGAGACAATCAGGGTTTCATGGGGGATGCCCATTTCTGTCAGAATGTCATCCGCATGGCGCATGGTTTCCCAGTCTGACTGACTGCCCATGATAATGCCGACCTTAGGGTCAAGGCTGGCGTCCTGAATTGGGGTGGTGGGCAGGGGGGCAGTTTCGCTCACGATGATGCACTATTCCGGTTTGTAAAAAATGGTCAGGCAATATCGTCGGGGATCAGTTCGCTTTCAAGCCGTGTTATCCGGTCCCGAAGCAGTAATTTACGTTTTTTCAGCCTTTGGAGCTGTAACTGGTCGGTAAGGATCGCCCCGTCGGTCAATCGGCTGATGATGGTATCAAGATCACGATGTTCACTGCGGAGTTCGTGGAGCTGGCCGAGGAGTGAATCGCGGTCTTTCAGCATTTTAGTCCCTCTCCTGCGCGGCATAAGAGCCCTGTGTGAACGAGATTCACCAGAGTCTGCCTGAGTTTGCAGCACCTAGTCTTGCGCATGCGAGACACGGAGACCAGCAGCAAAAGAATAAAATTTAGATATGATGTGATCGCATACCTAAAATGCGGGCAGTGTGAAAAAAACATGAAAAAACACGCGGAGAGTGCGTTACCGTGAGGAAGTCATCAACCGAATGGAGGCAGCCAATGACCTACCAGTCCAGGATTGAGAGTCTTAAATCCCGCCACTCACGGATCGATAAACAGATCTCTTCTGAAGGCGGACGGCCCAGACCGGATGAACGTGTTCTGATGTGTCTCAAATTGCAGAAGCTGCGGATCAAGGAGGAAATTGAACGCCTGTCTGCCTGAGAGCAGCATAGCCCTCCTGTTATCTCCGTATCGGAGCGGGCAGGGCTTGAGCGTCTCTTTGAGCCAAAGAGATATTTTCTGAAAATCGCCAGAGATGGCTTAAAGGCACTGGCTGGCGCAAGGCTGGCCAGTGCCACGGAGATTACTCTCCGGTTGTTTCGTGCTCTGAAATATCCATCGGCAGCGGCTGCGGAATTTCTTTGCCGTCACGCTCAAGCCGCGTTGTGGCGGCATTCACAGCAGCATTCAAATCCATCTGGCTGCACAGGCCGACAGTTACCGGGTCACGCGGCTTGATGTTCGGCGTGTTCCAGTGTTGCTTGTCGCGCACTTTAGCGATGGTGTCTTTGGTCGTGCCCAGCAATTTAACAATCTGAAGGTCGTTCAGCTGCGGGAAGTTGCGCAGCAGGAACGCAATACCATCCGGACGATCATGCCGTTTGGCGACTGGTGTATAGCGAGCCCCTTTGGAGCGGCGTTTGACCGGGTTGTTAGTTGCCAGAATTTTCAGTCGTGCGTCAGGGTTAGCTTCGCAACGGCTGATTTCTTCCTGCTTAAGCTGGTGGTTGGCAACGGGATCATACCCGACAATCCCCTGAGCAACCTCACCGTCGGCAATAGCCTGCACTTCCAGAGGGTGCATGCCGCAGAACTCAGCAATCTGAGTAAAGCTCAGGGCGGTTTTTTCAATCAGCCACACTGCGGTGGCCTTGGGCATCAGCGGTAAGGTCGTCATTGCTTCCATCCTGTCGTCGGTCGGCGCTTGCGCAGGCACCGGAAAAACTGACGTTCCGGAAACCATTCCGAAGGCCCGCGTGCCTGCCGGCGCGCATCTGTGGCGACGATATGGGCGGAGCGTCCCTCACAGGTCAAGCGACAAATTGATCTCAGAAAAAAGGAGGAAGCTGACTTCCTCCTTTTCTCCGCTCTTTAAAGGTGTGTGATTATGCCGCAGCAGCGGCAGGTTGAGGGGGTGACATTGTTTGCGCAACGGCGTGCTGTTGTGCCGATGCCTCGGATTTTACGGGAATGCGGCGCGGCTTGAGGGCTTCAGGTACAATCTGGCGCACGGAAATACGCAGCAGGCCATTGTTCATATCCGCACCGGTGACTTCCACATGGTCAGCCAGCGCAAAATGGCGTTCAAAGGCGCGGCGGGCAATGCCACGGTGCAGAATTTCGCCCTCGTTCTGTGGCTCACTGACGCGGCCAGAGACCACCAGCGTGTTATCCTGGACAACCAGCTCAATATCATCAGGGCCAAATCCGGCCACGGCCATGGTCAGGGCGTAGCTGTCATTTCCGGTCTTGGTAATATCGTAAGGGGGGTAGCTGGGGGTGGCTGTGCTGCGTGCAGCGGTGTCCATCACCTGGGCCAGACGGTCAAACCCGATGGCGGTGCGGAAAAGCGGTGCAAAATCATAGCTCATGGTTAAAAAACCTCCTCGT
Source organism: uncultured Acetobacter sp. (assembly GCF_937875265.1). Classification (GTDB taxonomy): domain Bacteria; phylum Pseudomonadota; class Alphaproteobacteria; order Acetobacterales; family Acetobacteraceae; genus Acetobacter. The sequence goes on from NZ_CALLXM010000089.1 coordinate 17,696, forward strand.
TTAGCAAGGTCTTGCCGCACAACAGCCCCCATCAGGCGGGCGTGTTACGGCAGGGTGATGTGAGAGGAAAACCCCGTGTTCGGGCATTTTTCTCACAGCTAAACGTGGAAAACCCCGCCTCCTGATTCAAGAGGCGGGGTTCCGGATTTTTCAACCGATCTAAAAAAGAAGGCTGATCAGACCTTTGAGCGCGTGCCGATACCAGCAAAACGCTTGTTGAACTTGGCAACCTGGCCCCCGGTGTCCATCATGCGCTGCACGCCAGTCCATGCCGGGTGAGACTTTGTGTCCACGTCCAGACGGAGTGTGTCACCAGCCTTGCCTGCGCAGGAGCGGGTTTTGTATTCGGTGCCATCGGTCATGATGACGGTGATTTCGTGGTAGTCAGGGTGAATGCCGGGTTTCATGTGTTGCGTCTTTCCGTTCAAAAGGCTGTCCCGATACCGACCGGGCTATGCGTGCGAGTGCGTATAGCCGTCTGTGCAAGCAGGATCAATAACTCATGCGGCCTTGTGGGCGGGTTTTTACCAAGTATGAGCCGTAAAAGCCACGCTTGGTTGGGAAATCCGCGAATCGTAGCGGTTTGAGCTTGTTAAAAAGGGTTCAGGCTGAGTACAGATTGTGAGATAATTCTGCCTGTAAAAGGATAAAGTGGTTTATGGCTGACATTAAATCCCATGTGCACACCCCAGGCTGGGTGGGCGAATTCCGCGCGTTTATCATGCGTGGCAATGTTGTTGATCTGGCCGTTGGTGTCATCATCGGTGCAGCGTTCACAGCGATTGTGAACAGTCTGGTCAAAGATATTTTTAACCCGCTGCTGGGGCTGGTGATTGGTGGAATCGACTTTTCCAACCTGTTCGTCACACTCAAAGGCCCGCATCTTGCTACGCTGGCAGAAGCCCAGAAAGCCGGTGCTGTTACCCTTAATATCGGTCTGTTTCTGAACGCCGTCATTCAGTTCCTGATCATGGCGATGGTCATTTTCTGGTTTGTGAAGATGTTGACCCGTCTGCATGGGCAGGCAGAAGCTGCGCCCGCGGCCCCTCCTGCACCGACCAAGACGGAAGTGCTGCTTGAGCAGATCCGTGACGAACTGGCCGCACGCAAGGCCTGAACTCTGATGCGCCCTGCGGGGCGCTGATGAGATTTACCGGAAAGACAGATATGGGTTAGGCTCGTTTCATGACGCGCTCCCTTTCTGGATTTCCGGTTTTTTTTCGCTTGATGGCTGGGCTTACAGGCCTTGCAGTGCTGGCAGGCTGCCAGTCCTCCGCCGGTATGGTGAAAATAAACCCCACCCCCCGTACACTGATTTACAGCTATGTCATTGCCAGCGGCATGGCCCGTGGGCAGGTGATGTCTGGCCTCGTGCCGCCAGAGCGTCTCATCCGGATTGTGGATGCAGATCGCACGGCTCTTGCTGCCATTCTGGTCGCTGAGCACAGCCCTACTGGTGCGGATATAAAAACCGCCAGTCAGGCTGTGGAAAATTTTCTGGCTGTTATTGAGCCGTCCGACGTCACGCCCACCTCGGTGGTGCGGCGTTAAAGTTCAGGCGTCTTTCTCCCCATAAAAAAAGCGTTCCGACCGGATGGTGCGGAACGCTTTTTGCGTCTTATGCGCTTTTGCGCGGGGCAGGTGGTCTGGCATCCCGCTTCAGGCGGCCTTCACCCATAAAGAGTAGCAGCGGGGCTGCGATGAAGATGGAAGAGGACGTTCCCACCACAATCCCGAATAGCATGGTCCAGGCAAAGCCGGACAGGGTGGTGCCACCAAACAGCGCCAGCGGCAGAGAGGCCAGAAAGACGGTGCAGGAGGTGCCGAGTGTGCGGTTCAGAGTCTCATTGATCGAAAGATCAATCAGTTCCCTCAGCGGCATGGTGCGATATTTGCGCAGGTTTTCACGCACGCGGTCATACACCACCACCTTATCGTTCGTGGAGTAGCCGAGGATGGTAAGAATGGCGGCAACCATCACCAGATCAAATTCAAATCCGGTGATGACCAGAAACCCCATGGTTTTGGTCAGGTCCAGCACAAGCGTGATAACGGCGCTGAGGGCGAACTCCCACTCAAAGCGAAACCAGATATAGCCCAGAATCATTGCAAGGCTGAGGCCAAGGGCCAGCATGCCATTGCGGAATAATTCAGCGGAGACTGATGCCCCCACAGCGTCGGCCCGCAGCACGGTGGTACCGGGCTGTGCTTCAGCTACGGCGTGGCGCACGGTGTCCACAATGGTGTTGGTCTGCTGCTCATTGCCCGCATCAAGGCGGATCAGCACATCATCTGGTGCGCCAAACGCCTGAATGGAAGCATGCGTCACATTATGTGCAGCAAGAGCCGCACGCAGTTTTGCAAAGTCAGCCGGGCCGGAAGTTTTGGCCTCCACCACAATGCCGCCCCGGAAGTCCAGGCCCAGAGTAAGGCCCGGATGCAGGAACAGCACGACGGAGAGCAGAGACAGCGCGGCCGAGACAATCAGCCCCGCATAACGCCCGCGCATGAAGTTGATGTGGGTATCCTTGCGTACAAAACGCAGGAGAGGACGTCCGAACATAAGCGCCTCGTCTCAGACCGGAAGGCTGGTCGGGCGCGTGAGCGCATACCAGCGGACCATAAGCAGTCGGGAAAGCAGGAGGGTCGTGAACAGGGTGGTCACGATACCGATGGTGATGGTCAGAGCAAACCCGCGCACAGGGCCTGTGCCGAACACAAAGAGCATGACGTGAGCCAGCAGAGCTGTGGCGTTACTATCCACAATGGTGGAGGTGGCGCGCTCAAACCCGGCCTGCATGGCTGCCAGAGGGGTGCGGCCCCGTGCCACTTCTTCCCGGATACGTTCATTGATCAGGATGTTGGCATCCACCGCCATCCCGAGCGTTAGCAGCATCCCGGCCATCCCCGGCAGGGTCAGGGTGGCTTCAAACAGGGAGAGAATGGCGATCATCAGCACAAGGTTGGCCAGCAGGGCGACGTTCGCATACCAGCCAAAGCGCCCGTAAAACAGCGCCATGAACAGAATAACGAATACAAAACCTGCGGCCAGGCTGAGGATGCCTGCACGGATAGAATCCGCCCCGAGAGACGGGCCAATGGTACGCTGTTCCATCACGCTCAGTGGGGCCGGAAGAGCACCGGCACGAAGCATGAGGGCGAGGTCTGTTGCTTTCTGAGCATCAAACCCACCGGTAATCTGTCCGTTTCCGCCGGTAATGGGGGAGCGGATAACCGGGGCTTCAATCACCTTGTTATCCAGCACGATGGCAAAGCGCCGCCCGACATTGGCCTGTGTGACCGTGGAGAAGGCGTGCGTGCCAACAGAATCGAAGGTGAAGGTCACTGCCCATTCGCCGCTCTGGGAATCAATCACAGCGCCCGCGTTGGTCAGGTCCGTGCCGTCCACGTCCACATGATCATACACAGGGAGCGGCGGGCCATCACCAGCCGTAGACATTGGCAGCAGGCTGACACCCGGAGGAGCTGCCGTTGCATGCGTGGGATTGGGGTCCACAAGGCGGAACGTCATTTTTGCCGTGGTGCCCAGCAGGGTCTTGATCCGCTCAGGGTCCGTAATGCCGGGGAGTTCCACCACAATGCGGTCATCACCCTGACGGGTAATTTCCGGGTCCACTGCGCCGGTGGCATCAATGCGGCGGCGCACAATCTCGATGGACTGCGTCACAGCTTCCCGTGCGCGGGCTTTCAGCGCTTCGGGGGAGAGTGTGAGGACAATGCCGCCATTATCCTGTTTCTGAACGGTAAATTCGTTAGCGACAGCGCGCGGCATCTTGTTCAGTGCCGCGAGGTCAGCGTCTGTTTCCGCAGCATCACGCGGCATGAAGGACACCGTGCTGGTATCCGCATTGGTGCTGATATTGCGGTATCCAAGCTGGGACTTCAGCAGCGTCTCACGCGTGCCGTCTGCCAGAGTTTGTAACCTGTCATGCGTCAGGCTCTTCAGGTCCACCTGCATAAGGAGGTAGGACCCCCCGCGCAGATCCAGCCCCAGATGAATCTGGCGCCAGGGCATGGAAGGGAAGGGATTGCGCAGACCATTGGGCAGGCAGAGCAGCAGCCCTAAAAGGCACACACCCAGTACCGAGGCCAACTTGAGGCGGCTGTAATACATTCTCACCTGATCAATCGATTTTTGTCGCCCGGAACATGCCGCTCCCTTGCGTGTGATGCAACACTCCACGGGCACATGCGGGCTGGCATGGGGGATTCGGTAAGGCAGAGTGGCGTGCTTGCATCACATTTTTGAGCAG
>NZ_CALLXM010000090.1 GCF_937875265.1 uncultured Acetobacter sp.
TCAGCTGGTGTGCAGGCTGAAGCTAAGGCCCGCCACCCGGCCTTCTGGCGGGAGCGCGATGCTTTGTCTCGTGAGCTGGTGCAGGCTGGCCAAGTTGAGGACGCTCTGTTTCTGGCGGATGATACCACTCTCACAGGGGCCAGCCGCTTAGATGCCCAGTTCCTGAGCGGGTGGATTGCTCTGCAAAAGCTGCACAACCCGACGCAGGCTGATGTCTTTTTCAGGCCGCTGGCGGACTCTCCAGCTCTTATTACCAAAAGCCGTGGGTTTTACTGGCTCGGGCGTGCTCGCCTTGCATCACAGGATAATGCCTCAGCGCAGGCAGACTGGCGCAAGGCTGCTAGTTATCCGGGCACATTTTATGGTCAGATGGCCGCAGCAAAGCTTGCAGGCGACGAAAACACGCTGTTAGCGCCAGACCATATTCCGCCTGCCATTACACAGGCTCTGGCTGCAGAACGAGACCCTGCCCTGCCCGCGTCTGAGACTAACCGTCTTGCCGGGAGTGATCTGGTTCAGGCTGCGCAGCTACTTGTATCGTGGGGTGATAAGCCTCACGCACGGGACTTTTTGATGTTGCTGGAGCAGCAGCTGGTGTCCATGTCTGACAGGCTTGCATTGTCTGATCTGGCCTTACGGCTGAACCTGCCGGATGTTGCTGTAACGGTGGCGCGTCAGGTCGGGCGGAACGGTATTTTTCTGCTCCATTCTGGCTGGCCAGTTCCCTATACGCCGCCGGCAACAGGCATTCCGTCCGCACTGGTGCTGGGGCTTTCCCGGCAGGAGAGCAATTTTAACCCGGATGCAATCAGCTCATCCAACGCGATCGGCCTGATGCAGCTCAAGCCTGCGACCGCAGGGGATATGGTCCGTAAAGCAGGTGTTCCGGCTTCAGCAGCTACGGCATCCGGTCTGCATGATCCAGAAAACAATATGGCGCTGGGTGCGGCTTATCTAGCCTATTTGCAAGACAAGTTTGGAAACGTCGTGCCCTACATGACGGCGGCTTATAATGGCGGCCCGACCCGCCTGACACGCTGGCTAGCCGCCGCCGGAGATCCGGGGCGCAGTGGTGCCTCGCAGGACGAGATGATCGACTGGATTGAGAGCATTCCCTTCTCCGAAACACGGAATTACGTCCAACGCGTGTGGGAAAACACGACCATCTATACGGCTATGGGGAAATAATGATGACGCCTTCCCGTTTTCTGGCAACGTTTGGCGGGTGCGGCCTCGCCCCCCGTGCACCGGGTACCGTTGGGTCTCTGGCTGGTTTGCTGCTGGGAGTGCCCTTGCTCAAGCGTCCACGCGCACTTGTCGGGGCGATTGGGGTTGTTACCATTGCAGGCTGGTGGGCGGCTGACCGTGCCGGAGAGGGTGAGGACCACAGCTGGATTGTGATTGATGAGGTTGCGGGGATGTGGGTCAGCCTGCTGGCTTGTTTGCCTGAAAACCCTGAAGACTCTGCCTCAGTCAGAAAAAGTCTGGCTCTCTCTGTGCTGGCTTTTGCACTCTTTCGTCTGTTCGACATCACAAAACCCGGTCCCGTTGGTTATCTGGATCGCAAGCATGGCGCGACAGGTATTATGGGGGATGACTTAGTGGCTGGTGTAATGGCAGCAGCCTGCATCAAGGCTGGACGGCTGGCAGCCCGTAAGCTGCCCTCTTCCAAAGGCTGAATACGATGCCCGATACACTTCTGGCGGCAGATTTCTCCTCTGAATTAATACAGAACGCAGCGGAATTGCTTGATACGCTTCGGCGTCATCAAGCGAAGCTGGTAACGGCAGAAAGCTGTACGGGCGGACTGGTTGCTGCCCTGTTGACGCAGCATGCAGGCTCTTCAGATGTCACTGAAGGTGGCCTTGTAACCTATTCCAACAGCATGAAGCAGTCTGTTTTAGGCGTTCAGGCGGAAACCTTGCGGCAGTTTGGGGCTGTGAGCGCAGAGACGGTTCGAGAGATGGCAGCAGGTGCTTTAAGCATTTCACAGGATGCGACGCATTCTGTTTCTATCTCTGGTATTGCCGGACCGGGTGGCGGGTCGTCAGAAAAGCCTGTGGGCCTTGTCTGGTTTGGCACTGCAGTGCGTGGTGGTGATGTTCTGGCGGAATCTCGGATTTTCAAAGGGAACCGAACAGAGGTTCGCACTCAGGCGGCTTTCTATGCCCTTGCTCTTGTTGGCCAACGCTTGTCCTGAGCAAGAGAGACACAAAAAGCGCCAGAAGGAATTAGGAATCCTTCTAGCGCTTTTTTCAGACGCCTAAATGCAGATTTAACCGCATTTTACAGCGTTTTACTGACCAACTGCTGGAGCGTTAGCCGGTACCGTTGCTGTCGGCAGGGTCGGAGCAGCAGGAGCCGTTACGCTCGGTGCAACCGGTGCTGCCATATGGGGCATAGTCGGGGCTGCCGGAAGAGCCGGGGCAGTTACGCCTGTGCCTGCTGCCGGAATGGCAACAGCTGAGCCCGGAACGGGTGCTGCAATCGGAGCGGCTGTCGGCGCTGCGGCAAAAGCCGGAGCGTTGGCACGCTGTGCAGCAGACAGGCTCTGGTTGTTCAGGTCATCGGTGCTGGAGTCACCGCTGGTTTCTTTAGCTGCAGCACATTTTGTACCAGAGCAATGTACATCGTGTTTATGTGCATGGTGCGTTGCAGCGAAAACCGGGCTGGCAATCAGCGTGGCGGAAACAAGTGCCGTAGCAGCAAAGAATTTTTTCATAAACATCAGTCCTTATTCAAACGCTGAATTGCTTTTACAAAAAAGCAATTTTCCAACAGACTTGTAATATATAGAAAATTACGCTCCGTAACAACAACCTAGAGCATTTTGAGTGCTTAATCGAAAGAAAATGCGCTTTAATTACTGTGTAACCGGGTGCTCTTTTGGCAAAGACGCGGCGGTTTCTGGTGGGCCGTAAACTTCACGCGCTCTGCGCAGAAAAGCCGAAACCATCAGACGGACGGCTTCCCCAAATACAACACCAATTGCGGCCTGAAGGATGCGAGAGCGGAATTCAAAATCGACAAAAAATTCCACCATGCAGCCATGCTCATCAGGCGTGAACTTCCAGATATTTTTCAGATACCTGAAGGGCCCTTTTTCGTACTGCACCATGATGGTGTCAGGTCGGTTGAGCGTAACACGGGAAGTAAAACTTTCCCGGAATGGGCCGAACCCGACCGTCAGATCAGCAACCAGCTCTGTCGTAGTCTGGGTGCGCACACGCGCAGCAACGCACCAGGGTAGAAATTCAGGGTAACGACCAACATCCGCAACAAGATCAAAAATCTGATCGGCCCGATACGCGAGAACACGCCTTTCTGCGTGTTTAGGCATCAGTTCGCCCCCGCAAGGCGGGTGTTACGCGTCTGCTGCAATTCAGCAAAATCCGAATCAGCGTGGTAGGATGAACGGGTCAGCGGGCTGGAACTGACCTGAAGAAAACCTTTGACGCGGGCCATAGCGCCATACTCCTCAAACTCAGTGGGGGTGACAAAACGGGCAACCGCCGCGTGTTTCACCGTAGGCTGCAGATACTGGCCCATCGTAATAAAATCCACATCTGCAATGCGCAGATCATCCATGACCTGAGCGATTTCCATCTTTTCCTCACCCAGCCCGAGCATAAGGCCGGATTTGGTAAAGATGGAGGCATCCAACTGTTTCACCCGGTCCAGAAGACGCATGGACTGGTAGTAGCGCGCCCCAGGTCTGATGCTTGGGTAAAGGCGCGGAACCGTTTCCAGATTATGGTTGAATACGTCAGGTCGCGCTTCAACAACAATTTCCAATGCATTGTTTTTACGTAAAAAATCAGGCGTAAGAATTTCAATGGTTGTACCCGGTGCAGCATTCCGAATTGAAGTAATGACCTGAGCAAAATGCCGTGCGCCACCATCTTCCAGATCATCCCGGTCAACCGAGGTAATCACCACATGGCGTAACCCCAGCTTGGCCACGGCTTCAGCCACGCGTGCGGGTTCGTCCGCGTCCAGAGAATGAGGCATGCCTGTTGTGACATTGCAGAAGGAACAGGCGCGCGTGCAGATTTCGCCCATGATCATCATGGTGGCATGGCGCTGAGACCAGCATTCACCAATGTTGGGGCACGCAGCCTCTTCACACACCGTTACCAGACGGTTGTCCCGCATCAGCTTGCGGGTTTCGTGATACACAGGATGCGTCGGCGCTTTAACGCGGATCCATTCCGGTTTGCGTGCAATCGGGTTGTCAGGCCGGTGTGCTTTTTCCGGGTGACGGGCTTTGCTCGCCCCACCCTTCCGATGATCAATCAAGACGCGTGTAGACATGATATCGCCCGCTCCCACACTCCGGGTTAAGAAGAACTGGAACGCTCTTACCTTGGCGTCAAGGTAAGAACGCCCTTATTGGCGCTCCAGGCAGCATCACACCCGCGAGAGTGGCCGCCTGATATCCGGACTAGAAATGCAGAGCGCCATCATACGCTGCCAATACAGCTTCATGCATGGACTCAGAAATGGTCGGATGTGGGAAAATGGTTTCAGCCAGTTCGGCTTCCGTCAGCTCACCCGTGCGGGCAATAACGTAGCCCTGAATCATTTCCGTCACTTCCGCCCCAATCATATGGGCACCCAGAAGTTCACCCGTGCTGGCATCAAACACAGTTTTCACCAGCCCGTCCGGTTCTCCCATAGCAAGTGCCTTGCCGTTGGCACGCAGGGGGAATCTTCCAACCCGAACTTTGTATCCGGCTTCTTTGGCGCGAGCCTCTGTATAGCCAACAGAAGCAACCTGCGGACGGCAGTAAGTGCATCCCGGAATTTTTGTAATTTCAATGGGATGCACCGGCTTCCCTGCAATGGCATCCACACACATCACAGCTTCATGGCTGGCTTTGTGCGCAAGCCATGGGGCACCGGCCAGATCACCAATAGCATACACACCCGGCTCACCTGTCTGGCACAGAGCATCCGTTACCACATGGGTGCGATCTGTTTTGATCTTAGTGCCTTCCAGCCCGATATTCTCGATATTGCCGACAATCCCAACAGCAGAAATCACGCGATCAACCGTGAAGTCCTCACTCTTGCCATCCACTTCAATGGCGACAGTGACGTCCGTATCGGATTTGCGCAGTGGGCCGACCTTGGCGCTGGTCAGCACGCGCATGCCTTGTTTTTCAAAGGCCTTACGCGCCAGATTACTTATTTCCTCATCTTCTACCGGCAGAATACGCGGGGCGACCTCAACCAGAGTGACTTCTGACCCCATGTTCCGGTAAAAAGAGGCGAACTCGCTGCCAATAGCGCCCGAGCCAATGACGAGCAGGCGGCGCGGAAGTTCATCCGGCACCAGAGCTTCCCGGTAAGACCAGACCAGCTTTCCATCAGCTTCCAGCCCCGGCAGCGCCCGAGCACGGGCGCCAGTTGCCAGAATAACGTGCTTTGCCGTTAGTGTGACAGGCTGACCTTTTTCCGATGTTACCAGCACTTTACGCTTGCCCGAAGCGACGCCGTCCAGCTTGCCAAATCCTTCAAAAACAGGAACTTTGGCTTTCTTGAGCAGATGCGCAACACCGGTTGAGAGTTGTTTGGACACAGCTCTGGAACGGGCAATGATCTTCGGGAAATCAAAGGCAACTTTTTCTGCGCTGAACCCATATGTTCCAAGATCATGCAGAAGATGGTTGATTTCAGACGCACGCAGGAGAGCTTTTGTGGGGATACACCCCCAGTTCAGGCAGATCCCGCCTAGATGCCGGGCTTCTACCACTGCGGCGGAAAGTCCGAGCTGTGCAGCCCGCAGAGCCGCAACATAGCCACCCGGCCCACCACCAACGACGATAATGTCAAAATCTGTTCCGCTCATGGTCGTTCCCTGCAAACGCGGTGTTAAAGAACAAGTGTCAGAGGAGATTCGACCACTGACCGGAATGCCGAGAGCCATTCAGCCGCCATGGCGCCATCGACAACGCGATGGTCGACAGAGAGCGTAACCGTCATGACGGTTGCAATCGCCAGCTCATTCCCCTTCACCACAGGCTGCCTCTTCCCTGCTGCAATAGCCAGAATGGCGGCTTGCGGCGGGTTGATGATGGCAGCGAAGTCACGCACCCCGAACATCCCCATATTGGAGATGGAGAACGTGCCTCCCTGAAACTCTTCCGGCTTCAGTTTGCCTGCGCGAGCCCGTTTGACCAGATCTTTGGTCTCTTTGCTGATCTCTTTCAGGCTCTTCTGGTTTACCTGTTTGACGATGGGGGTAATCAGCCCGTCCGGAATAGAGACGGCGATAGAAATATCCACATTGTCATGCAGGAGTGTTGCCTCATCAGTGAAGGAGGCATTGACGTTCGGCACGCGCTTGAGCGCAATGGCTGAGGCTTTGACCAGCATGTCATTCACGGACAGCTTGAAGGCTTCAGGCCCTTCATCCGGGGATGTTGCATTCAGCTGAGAGCGCAGAGCCAGCAGCGCATCCAGCTCAACATCCACAGAGACGTAAAAATGCGGAATTGTGCTTTTTGCTTCGCTCAGACGGCGTGCAATCACCTTCCGCATGCTGGAATGCGGCACGGCACGGCTTGTCGGGGCAGAGGCTCCGGCGAGAGCCGCGGTCGGGGTGACCGTAGCGCCCTGAACCGTTGCGTTCTCCACATCCCGGCGCACAATACGGCCATTCGGCCCCGTACCTTTAATGCGGGAAAGATCCAGCCCCTTCTGGCTGGCAATCCGCTTTGCCAGTGGAGAGGCAATAATACGCGTGCCGGTTGCCGGGAGACTTGCCGAGGTGGTTTGTGCTGTCGGAGCTGCTCCAGACGAGGCTGTGGTCTGGGTGGCGGGTGCAGAGGCTGCTGGTTTTGAAGGTTTTACTGCTCCGGCTTCCGGCACAGCTTCCCCTTCCGCAACCAGAATGGCGATAGGCGTATTGACCGCAATTCCCTGCGTGCCTTCCGGCACCAGAGTGCGGCCAAGAATGCCTTCTTCCACAGCTTCCACTTCCATGGTTGCCTTGTCGGTCTCGATCTCGGCAATCACGTCGCCGATCGCAACCTTCTCACCTTCCGCCTTAACCCAGCGGGCCAGTGTGCCTTCTGTCATGGTGGGTGACAGGGCTGGCATCAGAACTTCAATAGCCATCTCTTTTCCCTCAGATCAGGCGACGCACGGCTTCAACCACGTGCTCGGGTTGTGGCAGTGCCAGCTTTTCCAGATTGGCAGCAAACGGCATCGGAACATCCACGCCGGTTACACGTACAGGCGGGGCATCCAGCCAGTCAAACGCATGCTCAATCACCTGCATGGCCACTTCCGCGCCAATACCGGCAAACGGCCAGCCTTCTTCAAGCGTCACCAGACGGCTGGTTTTCTTGACGCTTTCCACAATGGTCGCCGTATCCAGCGGACGCAGGCTGCGTAGGTTGATAACTTCTGCCTCAATCCCCTGCTGAGCCAGGGCTTCAGCCGCTTCCAGCGCCGTTGTAACCATGATGGAGAAGGTCACGATGGTGACATCGCGCCCTTCCCGCTCAATCTTGGCTTTGCCAATGGGCAGGATGAAGTCTTCATCCACAGGGCACGGAAATTTACGCCCATATAGAATTTCATTCTCCAGCACGATAACCGGGTTCGGGTCGCGAATAGCAGCGCGCAGCAGACCTTTTGCATCAGCTGAGGACCAGGGTGCGACGACTTTCAGGCCCGGAACATGGGCATACCAGCTGCCATAGCACTGGGAATGCTGCGCCCCGACACGTGCTGCCGCCCCGTTAGGCCCGCGGAAAACAATGGGACATCCCATCTGGCCGCCGGACATGTACAGGGTTTTGGCTGCGGAATTGATAATATGATCAATGGCCTGCATGGAGAAGTTCATGGTCATGAACTCAACAATCGGCTTGAGCCCTGTCAGCGCTGCGCCAACGGCCATGCCGGTAAAGCCATGTTCGGTAATAGGCATGTCAATCACGCGCTTCTCACCAAACTCAGCCAGCAGCCCCTGAGAAATCTTGTAAGCCCCCTGATATTCCGCGACTTCTTCGCCAATCAGGAACACATCAGGGTCATGGAGCAATTCGGCCCGCATCGCGTCATGAAGAGCTTCACGTACGGTAATGTCTGTTGTCGGGCCCCAGTCCTTTTCAGGCTCTGGTGCACTCAGGGGAGCTGTAGTCGTTACCGCCGGAGCCACTGGTGACGGTGCTGCTGCTTCGATGGCCGTGGAGGATTTTGCGGGAGCAGAAGCGGCTTCAGGAACAGCCTCCCCTTCAGCAACCAGAATGGCGATGGGCGTGTTCACCGCAACTTCCTGCGTCCCTTCCTGTATCAGGAGCCGGCCAAGGATACCACTTTCCACGGCTTCCACTTCCATCGTGGCCTTATCAGTTTCGATTTCAGCAATCACATCACCAATGGAAACAGCGTCTCCTTCGGCTTTAACCCAACGTGCCAGGGCTCCTTCCGTCATGGTCGGAGAGAGAGCAGGCATTAAAATTTCTGTCGCCATAATCCGTTACGCCTCTAGCAGCACATCTGTATAAAGCTCGGCAGGATCAGGCTCTGGGCTGCTCTGCGCGAATTCAGCTGAATCGTTTACTGTAGTTTTAATCTCATCTTCCATCTTGCGCAGGGTGTCCGCATCAACCCCTGCATCCAGCAGAATCTGCCGCACATGTTCAATGGGATCGCGCGTTTTGCGCACTTCATCCACTTCTTCACGCTTACGGTACTTTGCCGGGTCAGACATGGAGTGGCCACGATAGCGGTAGGTCATCATTTCCAGCAGATACGGCCCCTTGCCTGCCCGGCAATGGGCCACGGCTTCAGCTGCGGCTTCATGCACGGCGGCAATATCCATACCATCTACACGCCGACCGGGGATGCCCCAGGGCTCACCATTCCGCCAGAATTCATGGGAGGCAGACGCACGTTCCACGCTGGTGCCCATGCCATACAAATTGTTTTCAACAATAAACAGGCACGGTAGTTTATGCAGGGCGGCAAGGTTGAAGCTTTCATACACCTGCCCCTGGTTGGCTGCGCCATCACCAAAGTAGGCAACGGAGACTTCATCCGTTCCGCGATATTTGTTGGCAAAAGCCAGACCGATGCCCAGAGCGACTTGCGCGCCGACAATGCCGTGTCCGCCGTAGAAATTTTTCTCACGTGAGAACATGTGCATGGAGCCACCCTTGCCATGAGAATAGCCGGTGGCACGCCCGGTCAGCTCAGCCATCACGCCACGGGGCGTCATGCCCGCGGCCAGCATCTGCCCGTGGTCACGGTAAGAGGTGATGAGTTTATCACCATCCTTCAGGGTCATCTGGATCCCGACGACCACGGCTTCCTGCCCGATATACAGGTGGCAGAAGCCCCCGATCAGCCCCATGCCGTAAAGCTGTCCGGCTTTTTCTTCAAACCGACGAATAAGCAGCATTTCATGAAATGCTGTCATGAACTGCTCACGGGTTAAGGAGGGTCCGTTGCCTTCTGCGCGCGCTACGTTTTTCTGCCCCGCCGTCATCGGCTTGATCCTTTTGATTTTTAAGAGTTTTACGATGAATAATCTGTTTGCGGACACAGAGTTTTTTACAACGAATCAGCCCGCATTTTCCGTCGTTTGTTAGTCTAATTCTGTATGATCACATCAATTATTCCGCGTTATAGTCCCCTGATCGTCCCCCGCTTTTATGCAGGAGCCTGATTCCGTCAATCGTCATGCCGCGGTCAACCGCCTTGCACATATCATACAAGGTGAGTGCAGCTGCACTTACTGCGGTTAACGCTTCCATTTCGACGCCGGTTGCGCCTTTTGTTGTAACAGAGGCCGTAATCTCAATTTTGTCATCAGCTGGAACCAGATCAACCGAGACACGGCTGAGTGCCAGAGGATGGCACAGCGGGATAATATCCGCTGTTTTCTTGGCCGCCATAATGCCTGCAATGCGGGCGGTGGCCAGCACATCCCCCTTTGGCATAGCCCCTGAAACAATCATGTTCAGAGTTTCGGGCTGCATGGAAATGCTGCCTGTCGCGACGGCCTTCCGATGCGTGTCGGATTTCTCCGAGATATCCACCATGTGGGCATGACCGGACGCATCAAGATGCGTCAGCGTCTTTTCAGGCACGTCAGGCAAACCCCAGCAGCGCCCGTGCGGCCTGACCGGGGTCGGGCTGGCGCAGCAGGGATTCTCCAACCAGAAAGCCCGTTACGCCAATTTCAGCCAGAGACATCACATCACCATGGGTCTTGATGCCACTTTCAGAAACAATAATCCGGTCAGGCGGCACCAGCGGAGCCAGACGTTTTGTTGCTTCAATATCGGTTTGTAACGTCTTGAGATTGCGGTTATTAATGCCGATCAGGAACGTATCCAGCGCAAGAGCCCGGTTCAGTTCATCCTCATCATGCACTTCAATGAGCACATCCATATCCAGCCCTTTGGCGTGATCCACCAGAGCCAGAGCTTCTTCGTCTGTCAGAATGCACATGATGATAAGAATGCAGTCAGCACCCAGCATCCGGCTTTCATAAACTTGCCACGGGTCAATAATGAAGTCTTTACGCAGCACAGGCAGAGAGCACGCTGCACGAGCTGTTTGAAGGTCATCATTCTGGCCATGAAAGCAGGAGCTTTCCGTTAGTACGGAGAGGCAGGCTGCTCCGGCCTGTTCATACCCTACTGCAATTTGTGCCGGGTCATACTCTTCGCGCAGAATGCCAGCAGAAGGAGAAGCCTTCTTTATTTCGGCAATCAGTCCAACCGTTCTGTCAGCCGCTTTTTCTTTCAGTGCCCGGCCAAACCCACGCGGAGGATCTTTAGCATCCTGCGCTTTAGCCATCATCTCTTTTAGGGGCACAAGGGTTGAACGGTGCTCAACCTCAACTCTGGTCCGTGCGCAGATCCGCGAGAGTACATCCGGCATATGATCTGCCTGAATGCACGCTTCTGCGTCAGAATTTCCAGCAGCGGACGAATTGGGTATCTCGTTCATAATCATCCTGTCATGTCTTGAGCATGCGTACCAGAAGATGACGTACGCAAACCATTCAGCACCGCGAGCGCGGCACCATTATCAAGTACGCGGCTGACATCGGCCACGCACTCTCTGAAGGCCTGAGGGTCTATCTGCAAACCCTGCAGGATGGAACGCCGTCCGGCCACATGGAGGGCGCAGGCTGCGTTCAGTAAGACGGTATCACGATAGGCCCCGTGCGCACCATGGAGCAAGGCTTCCAGTGCCTGTGCGTTATGCTGCGCATCACCACCCTGAATGGCAGAAACCGGCGCATAGGGCAGACCGGCCATCTCTGCCTCTACTACAAGGGAGTGCGTGGTACCGTTTTCAAGGGCCACAACGCGTGTCGGGCCAGCTAGCGTCAGTTCATCAATGCCCTGCGTTTCACCGGCTGGCTGGCCGCAGACTGCCCATACCCGTTCTGAGCCAAGCCGCCGCAACACATCCACCACCAGTGGCAGCCATTCCGGTGCGAAAACACCGACTAGCTGACGCCGGACATTGGCCGGATTCACCATTGGCCCCAGCAGGTTAAACAGGGTGCGAATGCCCAGCGCCTTCCTGACCGGAGCAGCATGCCGCATGGCCGGATGGTGATGAGGGGCTGCAAGAAAAACCAGTTTATGCTGATTAAGCTGCCGGGACAGTTCAGCGGGGTCCGCCAGCAAGGGCACGCCCAGCGCAAGCAGAACATCAGATGCACCTGCGCGGGAGGAGACGGCCCTGTTCCCATGTTTGGCTACAGGCACATCAAGCGCTGCCAGCACAAAGGCCACAGCAGTTGAGACGTTCAGGGTGCCATAATTGTCGCCGCCTGTGCCGCAAACATCAATGGTGCCCTCTGGTACCTGCGGGACAGAAATCATGCGGCGTCTTAAAGCCGTGACGGCGCCCAGCACTTCACCAGCATCTTCGCCGCGCACGCGCAGGCCCATCAGGAAAGCGGCAACCCGCTCAGCAGGCAGCGTGCCGTCCATGATGATACCAAAAGCGGCTTCGGCCTCAGTATCCGTTAGGGTCTTTCCCTGAGCGAGCGCGTTCAGGATTGTTGTGAAATAGGCGTCTGGGTTTTCCGTGGGGGAAGGAGTGACCTGCGGCATGTCAGGCCGCTGTTTTCTTCTCGTTCCACGTACGGGCTTCCTGAAGGAAGTTACGCAGAAGATCGTGCCCATAGTCCGACGCGATGCTCTCCGGATGAAACTGCACGCCAGAGATAGGATACTGCTTGTGGCAGATCCCCATGATCACGCCGTCTTCTGTCCAGGCTGTGATGTCCAGACTGTCTGGAATACTTGACGGTTCAAGAGTCAGGCTATGATACCGGGTGGCATTGAACGGGTCGGGAAGACCGGCAAAAACGTCCTTCTCTTTATGAAAGACAGGGCTGACTTTGCCGTGCATAGGCACCGGAGCCCGCACCACCTTAGCGCCAAAAACCTGCCCGATAGCCTGATGCCCAAGGCACACGCCAAAAACAGGAATTTTTCCGGTAGCGGCGGCAATGAGATCGCAACAGATGCCCGCTTCGTTCGGAGAGCGTGGACCGGGGGAGAGCACAATGGCTTCCGGCTTGAGCGCCATTGCGTCTTCCACCGAAAGAGAATCGTTTCGGCGTACGTCACAGCGTTCCCCCAACTCGCCCAGATAATGGACGAGATTGAAGGTAAAGCTGTCATAATTATCGATCAGAAGGATCATGACTTTATGATGACCTTATGCGGCACACTGGTCAAATGACGTAAGGGCAAGAACTCAGTTTTTTTCCTGCGTAGCATACTGAATGGCCTCTTCCGCAGCCCGGAAAACGGCACGGGCTTTATGGTGTGTTTCTTCATATTCCAGTTCAGGAACACTATCTGCCACCACGCCACATCCGGCCTGCACATGCATCATGCCATCTTTGACAACAGCCATACGCAGCCCGATGCAGGTATCCATATCGCCCCCTGCCCCGAAATAGCCGATGCAGCCAGCATAGGTTGCCCGACGGCTCCGCTCAATTTCGTCAATAATTTCCATGGCGCGGATTTTAGGGGCACCCGTCAGGGTACCGGCCGGGAATGCTGCAATCAGGGCATCCAGCGCGTCTAAATCCTGGCGAATAGTACCTTCCACGTTGGACGAAATGTGCATGACGTGGCTGAAACGCTCAATAACAAACTGTTCTGTGACCTTCACGGAACCGGGCTGGCAGACGCGGCCTACATCATTCCGGCCAAGATCAATCAACATCAGATGTTCAGCGCGTTCTTTTTGATCGCTCAGAAGATCCTGCTCCAGCCACAGATCCTCTTCCTCCGTCTTGCCGCGTGGTCGGGTGCCAGCCAGAGGCCTGACGGTCATTGTCTCTTCACGGAGCCTGACCAGAATTTCTGGCGAAGAGCCAACTAAAGAAAAAGCGCCCAGATCCAGATGGAACAGGAATGGCGCCGGGTTGATGCGACGCAGTGAACGGTAAAGGGCCAGAGACGGCAATGTAAACGGTGCAGAAAACCGTTGGCTGGGTACAACCTGAAACGCGTCTCCTGCCGCAATATAGTCCTGAATTTTTTCAACAGCCGCGCAGAATTCCTCACGGGAGAAAGTTGAATGCGGGGCTTCAAAAGCGGTTGGAATAACAGCTTCGGGCGCTACGGGCAGTGCGCCTGCCAGGCAGGTCCGTGCACGAGCAAGGAGCGCATGCGCCTTATCCCACGCCGCACCTGCGTCTTCCCCGGCAGCGGGCCTGACGGGAGCCGCAAGAATGAGCTCATCACTCACCGTATCAAAAACCGCGAACAGACCCGGGCGCATCATGATGGCTTCAGGCAGGTTCAGGTCATCCGGTGGGGCATCCGGCAGGTATTCCATCTGCCGTACCATATCATAACCCAGATAACCGAACAGGCCAGCAATCATGGGCGGAAGCCCCGCGGGCAGATCAAGCTGCGTTTCACGGATCAGCTGGCGCAGTGATTCCAGAGGCTTACCATCGACTGGACGCGCTACGATTTCTGGGCTTTCCGGACGTTCATCAACCGTGACTTGCCCGTTATGGCAGGTCCAGACCAGATCCGGCTTGAGCGCGATAACAGAGTATCGTCCACGGGAGATGCCACCCTCAACGCTTTCCAGCAAGAGGGTGTGCCGCCCTGTGCTGCCGTCAAAACCGGCAAGCCTGATGTAGGCAGAAACGGGCGTGAGAAGGTCAGCTGGCTCGACTGAAAAAACCACGGAAGGCTTCCCGACCTTCCATGCTGCCTGACAGGCCTCGCGTGAAGGAGAGGCTGCAATCCGTGCCGTCACGCTCATGGGGCATCGCTTCCATCAAACCCAAGGGAGGACAGAGTGGCGGTAACTGCCCGCTGATTGATAACCGGCGGGGCCTGTTTGCTCAGGGCTTCCACATAAGACGCCAGAAGGTCATCCCCAGTGGATTGAGCCAGAGAAGATTTCAGGCGCTGAAAGGCAGCCAGATCGGCTGTTGGGTTGGGAGTGGAAACAGCCGTAACTGTTGCAACAACAAACTCCCCGGCATCTTCACCCATAACGGACTGACCAGCCTTCATGCGCGGCAGGAAGTTCATCAGTTCAGACGGGATAGCAGCGTTGGGGGCGGCTCTGGAGAACGTCAGGCCCTTCACAGCAGGTGCATCAGCCCCGGCAACATTGGCAACGCCACCTTTTTCCTGCGCTGCCGTGTAAAGGGCTGTTGCGCGTTCATTAGCGGCATGTCGGCGGGCATCCGTCTGCCACGCAGCCAGAACATTGGCCTTTGCCTGTTCAAACGTCAGCTGGGCTGCTGGGATAATGCTGTCCACTTCAACCGCATACCAGCTGTTGTCAGGCCCTTCCGTCAGGTTGGGTCTGGCGCCTTTCGTCTGCGCGAAAATCTGCTGCACAATGGCATCGCGAACTTTACCCGTGGCGGGCAGCGGTGCAGGCGTACCGTCCTGTGTGTTGCCGCTGGCATCCAGCGTACCGGCTGCAGCGGCTGCGCCGATATCTGTCGGGATAGCATCAAGGCCGTTGCCAGCCATTGCGTCCTGTAACTGGCGGCTGCGTTCACCCACAACAGTGGGGGCTTTAGCGTCACGATACTGTTGAAGAATTTCTTTTTTTGCCACGTCATAAGGCGTGTCTTTGGGCGGAGTTACTTTTGTAACGCGGAGAACAACCCAGCCACCTTCAGACTTGAACGGCCCCTGAATCTGACCAATTGGCGCAGTAAAAACAGCTTTGCTCAGGCCTTCAGACGGGATGGTGGAGGGGCGTGCTCCCGGCATTTCAACAGATGCGCCAGATTTTGCAGCAGCCTGCACAGCGGCCCAGTCAGCACCTTTTATCCAGACGTCGGCAATCGTGCGGGCCTGTGCCTCATCCTGCATTGTTACAACCTGCACATCACGCGTTTCAGGTACGTGGTAGCGGTCGCTTTCTTCGTCGTAGACGCGCTTCAGGTCTTTTTCGTCAATGCTGATGGTATCGGCCACAGTGGCGGGAGACAGCACGACAACGCGGGCATGCCGAAGTTCTGCTGTCCGGAAATTCCACATGTGGTTTGCGTAATAGCGCCGCAGAACGGCGTCATCCGGGGCTGCCGGGGTGGGCTGCTCCATGAAGGGAATACGCAGCAGGTCAACCGTGCGCGTCTGTAGCCCGAAATCAGACAGGCGTTTTGCAATTATGTCAGACACGCCTGCTCCCTGCCCGATGGGTTGCAGCATGGTGCGGCTGATCAGGTCATCCCGTATCATGGTCAGGAAGCGCTGTTCCGGAATGTCACGCTCACGCAGGCGGGCGTTCAGAATATTCCGGTCAAACTGGCCGTTTGTCCCTTTGAAATAGGGCAGAGAGAAAACTTCATCCCGCACAGCCGAATCAGGCACAGATACTTTCAGCTTACGAGCGGCCTCAATTAATTCAGCCTGGCCGATCAGCCGTTGCAGAACCTGATAGGCAATCTGCTGACGCATGGCGGGGGGCACCTGTGCGGGGTCTGACACACCCATCTGCTTGGCGATGGTCGGCATTTCCCCCTGAAGGGCCTGCCCCAGATCAGCCGAGCTGATGCGCTGCTGGCCAACTGTGGCCACCACATCAGTTTCCGTGCCCATATAACCGAGCACATCCCCTACTCCCCAGCCGATAAAGGCGAGGAAAATGACGATGGCGCAGATACGCCCAAGCCAGGATTCAACAAAAACGCGACGTAAATAGGAAATCATGAACCCAAGGATCCGAAGGAGACAGAACACCATGCCACGGGCAAACCCGGGCACGGCACCATAAGTGGAGCCGCCGCTCTTGACCAGCCGTAACGCGTTGGTATGGACCGAAACACGCACACAGCATCTTGCCCCACAGGGCGAGTGTATGGTTTAGCCTGTTCCAACGGCCAGAGTGACGCAACGATGATGCGGGCACAGGTAGCACGGAAGGACGAGAGTATGACCAGACAGATTATCGTCGGCAACTGGAAGATGAACGGCACTAGCCGTGATTCGCAGGCGCTTGTTGAAGCTCTGCTGGCGGGGCTTCCGGCGACTGTGCCAGATATTGTCACCTGCCCCCCCTTTACGCAGCTTGCTCTGCTGACGGACAAGCTGAAATCCTCTCCCATCGCTCTGGGGGCTCAGGACTGCCATAAGGATGCTTCTGGTGCGCATACGGGTGATATTTCTCCCGCTATGCTGACGGACCTTGGCGTCTCCTACGTTATTCTGGGCCATTCCGAGCGACGGCAGGAACATGGTGAGCTGGATGAAACCGTGCGTGAGAAAGCTGTTGCAGCAACAAAAGCCGGTCTGACCCCTATTGTTTGTATCGGTGAGACTGAAGATCAGCGCGAAAGCGGCGAGCATTTCGATACGCTGGGCTGGCAGATCAAAGGCTCCCTGCCCGACAATTTCTCCGGCATTCTGGCCTATGAGCCTATCTGGGCCATTGGCACAGGCCGCGCTGCGACAGAGGAAGAAATTGCCGAAACCATGAAGTTCCTGCGTGAAGAACTGGTCCGCCAGTTTGGCGAGGCTGGCAAAACCGTCAAGATTCTGTATGGTGGCTCCGTTAACGCCAAGAATGCAGCTTCCATTCTGTCGATTGCAGATGTAGCAGGTGCCCTTGTAGGGGGTGCCAGCCTGAATGCAGAGGCATTCCTTTCCATTATCGGCGCGGCTTCTGCTGCCTGATTTCCGCATTTTATCGGGAACTCGACATGACTACAGCCCTGCTGATTCTGCATTTTTGCGTGACCATAGCCCTGATTGGCACTGTGCTGATCCAGCGCAGTGAAGGGGGCGGCCTCGGCATTGGCAGCAGTCAGGGCATGGGGGCATTTATGTCCGGCCGTGGCACAGCTAACCTGCTGACGCGCACCACGGGCGTCCTTGCCGGGCTGTTCATGCTGCTTTCTCTGGCGCTTGCGATTCTGAACCGGGGTTCTTCCACAGGTGCTGGCCATGATATTCTGGCTCAGCCTCCTGCCCCTGCGGCAATTACCGCACCTGTTCAGCCTGCTGCACCGCCGGCCGCTCCGGCTCCGTCCAAACAGTAACATGTTTTTGTCTCTCTCCCTTCTTCCAGAAGCTGGAGAGAGAAAGAGTGTTTTTTCCTCTGCGCTTGCGTAAAGCTGCGGAGGAATTTCTGTGTCCATCTTTACCCACCCGGCTTTGTCCGTGTAGGAAGTCTGTTCATGACCCGTTTCGTATTTATCACCGGCGGTGTGGTGTCCTCCCTCGGGAAAGGCATTGCTTCAGCGGCTCTCGCTGCACTCCTGCAGGCGCGTGGCTATAAAGTCCGCTTGCGCAAGCTTGATCCTTACCTGAACGTCGACCCCGGTACCATGAGCCCGTATCAGCACGGGGAAGTTTTTGTGACCGACGATGGGGCTGAAACAGACCTTGATCTGGGCCACTACGAACGGTTTACCGGCGTCAACGCCACCAAGCAGGACAACACCACAACCGGCAAGATCTACTCCGATGTCATCGCACGGGAACGTCGTGGTGATTATCTGGGTGCAACGGTACAGGTCATTCCCCACATTACCGATGCCATTAAAGACATTGTGGTCGCGAATACGGACGATGTGGATTTCGTGCTGGTCGAAATTGGCGGCACGGTTGGTGATATTGAAAGCCTTCCGTTCCTTGAAGCCATTCGTCAGCTGCGGAACGACCTCGGTCCGGACCAGACCATGGTTGTGCATCTCACGTTGCTGCCCTGGATTCCGTCTGCTGGTGAGCTGAAGACCAAGCCGACACAGCATTCCGTTAAGGAATTGCAGAATGTTGGTATTCAGCCGCAGATTCTGCTTTGCCGGTGTGACCGCGCGATTCCAGACACAGAACGCCGCAAGATTGCTAACTTCTGTAACGTTCGCCCTGAAGCCGTCATTGCTGCACGGGATGTGGACACCATTTATTCCTGCCCCCTCGCCTATCATGCTGAAGGCATGGATACTGAGGTTCTGCGGTATTTTGGTCTCCCCCATGCCGAAGAGCCAGATCTGTCCGGCTGGGAAAAAATTGTGGATGCCATCCGCCGCCCGGATGGTGATGTCCGCATTGCGGTGGTCGGTAAATACACGGCCCTGCTCGACAGCTATAAGTCTCTGAACGAGGCTCTTCTGCATGGTGGCATTGCACACCGTGCGAAAGTGAAGCTGGACTGGGTGGAAGCGGAAATACTTGAAGAGTCTGAGGAGGCTCTGGAGCGCCTTTCCAATGCGCATGGTATTCTTGTGCCCGGTGGGTTTGGCGAGCGTGGCTCCAAAGGTAAAATTGCAGCTGTGCGATTTGCCCGTGAGCGCGGCATCCCATTTTTTGGGATCTGCTTCGGGATGCAGATGGCCGTTGTTGAATGCGCCCGAAATCTTGCCGGCTTGCCTAAAGCGTCTTCCACAGAATTTGGGCAGACGGACGAGCCGCTAGTTGGCCTGATGACGGAATGGGCACAGGGCAATGAGCGCCTGCGGCGTAGCGAAGGCGGAGAACTGGGCGGCACCATGCGGCTCGGGGCTTACCCGGCAAAGCTGGAAGCAGGCTCGCGCGCTGAAGCGATTTACGGCACAGCAGATATCCATGAGCGGCACCGACATCGATACGAAGTGAATATCCACTATAAAGATCGCCTTGAAAAAGCCGGACTGAAGTTCTCAGGTTTGTCTCCTGATGGCATTCTGCCGGAAGTGATCGAGTATCCGGACCACCCCTGGTTTGTGGCAGTGCAGTATCATCCGGAACTGAAGTCCCGTCCCTTTGCACCACATCCGCTGTTTTCCGGTTTTGTAGGTGCCGCACTTGAAAAGGCCCGCCGTGCATGACGCAAGCAGCAGTACATAATTTTCAGTTCCAGTCCCTGACTGTCGGCAATGATCAGCCTTTTGTGCTCATTGCCGGCCCATGTCAGATTGAATCTGCGGCGCATGCCATGGAAACGGCTATCGCGCTGAAAGAACTATGTGCTGCGGCCAATATCGGGCTGATTTATAAAAGTTCGTTTGATAAAGCGAACCGCACAAGCCTTTCTAGTGCTCGTGGTATTGGTATGAAAGACGGTCTGGCCATTCTGGCGGATATCCGGAGCAGCCTGAATATTCCAGTGTTGACGGATGTTCATGCACCGGAGCAGTGCGCTCCGGTAGCTGAAGCCGTTGATGTTCTGCAAATCCCGGCCTTTCTCAGCAGACAGACAGATTTGCTCTTGGCTGCGGGTGAGACTGGGGCTGCGATCAACGTCAAAAAAGGCCAGTTTCTGGCCCCGTGGGACATGCAGCATGTTGCGGCTAAAATCGCGTCTACCGGCAATCATCGCATCATGCTGTGTGAACGCGGAACCAGCTTTGGCTATAACACGCTGATTAATGACATGCGTGGTCTGCCTATTATGGCACAGACGGGATATCCGGTTGTGTATGATGCCACACACTCTGTGCAGCAGCCGGGTGGCTTGGGTGGCTCTTCTGGCGGTCAGAGAGAGTTTGCCCCTATCCTTTCTCGTGCTGCTCTGGCAGTCGGTGTGGCAGCCTTGTTTATCGAAACGCATGAAGATCCTGATCGCGCTCCGAGTGATGGCCCGAACATGCTGCCAATCAAAACGCTTCCGGCACTGCTGAAGCAGTTTCGTGAGATCGATCAGCTTATTAAAAAGTAGCGTTCGCGCTTCCATGTATCAGGCATGTTTAAAAGCGGAAAGTAGGTTCACCAGAACCAGCTTTTCGTTTTTTTATTGATGGGGTTTCAATATGAGCTGACTGGCTGTTTACCAGCTGCCATCGGTGTTTTTCCTAAAGCTTTCTCAAGCCAGCTTAAATCATAAAATCTTCTTGCTCATCGATATCCAGGAAGGATGTAACCGCAAGATATGGCGTGGAACGGGCCCAATAGTTCGCCCTCACCTTCACCCTTTTCTGGCACAGACTGTATTGCTGCATGAGGTCAAGCGGGACATATCCCTATATCTGTCGCCGAATGTGGAAAGAATTTTTTCAAAGATCATAAAAAAATTGGGAGCCACAGAGGGCTCCCATAACAATGTGGAAGTTGAAAACTGGTAACTTAAACGTCCAGATTGGCGACTTTCAGAGCATTCCCGACAATAAAGTCACGACGCGGCTCAACCACATCGCCCATCAGGGTTGTGAACACCTGCCCGGCTTCTTCAACATCGCCCACTCTAACCTGAAGTAGGGTGCGCATGGCCGGGTCCAGCGTGGTTTCCCACAGCTGTTCATCGTTCATTTCACCCAGCCCTTTAAAGCGGTTAATGGCCAGACCGCGCCGCCCCTGTGCAAGCAGGCGCGTATACAGTTCAGATGGCCCCTTCAGCGGTAGCTCGCTGGTTTCCAGGCGCAGAGTGACGCCATTGCTAAACTCACGCACCAGACGATCCAG
>NZ_CALLXM010000091.1 GCF_937875265.1 uncultured Acetobacter sp.
CCTATCCCCACAGGGCCGTGGGTGTAGCCGCTTAAAGCCGCCCGTGTGGGAGCATTCAGCTGCCATGCCCCAAATGCGGCGCCCCCCAGAAGGACACTGGCCCACACCACAGGTTTTTTAAAAAACAGACGTGTCTGCATGGAAGAGAAGGAGGCCGGAAGACTGCACAGGTCATCCAGCGCAAACGCTGCCAGCAGAATGAGGGCGGCCTGTTCTGCCGGAAAGCAGAGCCGGTAGAAAATAGTGCGCCCCACACCGGGCAGCAGATCCACCAGCGGCGTGATAATCGGCAGGTTAGCCTGCTTGCCCATGCACACAAGCACATAGCCTGCCAGCATTAGCCGGGCTGGCCGCTCGCGTTTTCCAAACAGGGCCACCAGTGCCAGCCAGGGCACAACCAGACCGGTATACCCGCCCATAGCCCACCATGCGCCAAACTGCTCAGGCCCCCCATAGAAAAACAAGCCGTTGATGTATGGAAAAAGCGCCATAGCCCAGCTGGCCTGCGGCAACGCGGCATCCAGCACAGCGGCATGCGGCCCGACCCATGCTTCACGCAGGAAATCCGCAAACGCCACAAGCTGTGGAGCAGCCAGCAGAAGAGCCGCGGTCCCGCCTGCCAGAATACGCAAAGCATAGGGGGCACGGACTGGCGCAGGCTGCTGTACCAGCCGCAAAACGGCCCAGCACAGTGCCAGCGTGCCGACCAGAAACGCTGTTTCCGGAAAGCCGGACAGCAGCAAGTATCCCAGCCCCACGGCCAGCCAGCCCCAGCCGCCCACACCGGTATGCGTTCTGGCGCGCTCAATGCCAAACAGCACCAGAGGCAAAAATGCCAGTGGCTGACTTGGCCCATCCGATGCCCATGCGTAGGTGCCGTTAAACGCGTAGAGCAGCGCGCCCATCAGCACCGCCCGCCTGTCCAGACGCAGCGACCGCAGGAAGGCGTACATGGCCAGACCAGCAACGGCCTGCAAAGCAATTTTCATCAGCAGCAAACCACCGGGAGCCCCCAGCAGCAGCACAAAAGGCAGGAAGAATGCAGCGGGCTGATACTCGCCCGCCAGTGGCATGCCCACCCCGCTATACGGGTTCCACCACGGCAGAATTCCCTGCCGCCAGTCCGACGCCACAAGATGCCCCAGCGCCTGCACAATCACGCCCGCACACCCGTCAATCCAGCCGGGCAGACCGGGCAGCAGGCCGCCCTCCAGCCAGTCCCGACGAGAGGTGGTGGCTACGGAAAGCACCGAGAGCGGGTCAGACGTCATCTGCCCGAACAGAGCGGGGCCAACCAGCTCCGGAAGGTGAATAAGGACAGGCAACAATACCAGCAGCATGATGTGCCAGAGCGGCCAGCAGCGTGGGAACGGGCGAGAAAAAGCGGTATCCATTAGTCAGCTTTAGCAAACAGCGGACAACTCTCCTACATGATGCCGCCTGCTTTTCTACACAGCGCATTAACAGAGCACTTCAAATGACTGATAGACGCTTAATGTTGCAGGAAAATCGGGATAGCAGGATGACTGAGCATATACTCGGTCACACTCCCCATAATCCGGTTAAACAGCATGCCATGCTGGTAACCGCCCATGACCAGAAGATCAGCACTTTCAGTATGCGCAGTGTCCAGCAACTGCTGCGCTACAGCATCTGCACCCTGTCGGTGGGGCAGATAACCCGTTTCATATGCCACACCGGGCAGCAGGTCCGGTGGCACGGCATCCCCGTCAGAAGCCAGCACTGTAATGGATTTAGCCTGCGCGAGCAGCACGCGGGATGACGTAAAGGCACGACGGCAGACTGGCGTATCCCGCCACGCCATCAACACTCTGCGCCCGCATGGGCGGTCCCAGAACGGGGGAACCAGCAGTAGGGGGCGGCCTGTCTCAAAAATAGCAGCACGCAGGGCGCGATGTTTCTGTTCACTGTCTCTCTTGTCAGGAAAGCTAAGCAGGATAAGCCCGGCATCCTTGCCATACCCGCTGATAATCCGCTCCACAGCAATTTCCGGGTCCAGCCAGTTAACCTCCACAGCGGAAAGCCGGTCTGCGGGAGAACCATATTCCTGTTCCAGCCACTGATGAAAAAGAGTGTGCAGACTGGCAGCCCACTCGCGCTGGTCCTGCCGCATGACAAAGATACTCTCATCCGTCATGCTCAGCGGGCCAACACCCTCATTAGGAGGCTCACGGGCAGCAAGAACATCAATCCGGTCTCCTCCCACCTGTTTGATAAGAGCAGCTGCCTGAGAGAGCAGTACGACAGCCTGGTCGGGCCGATTGAGAATAACGAGGCAACGTTGCATAAAACCGTCCTTGTCCTGTTCCGTCCCAAACGCACAGACATGCGGCAGAGGTGTCTGCCACACGGAGACGGTTTCGCTTCAAGCTTCCATACGCCCGAAAGTTCCCACAGAGGACAGGTCACAACGTGCTGCACTCCCCGTCTCTCAGGAAGGTGAAGAGAAAACTGCCCTCCCCCCCTCGCGTTTAGGGGAAAGATGGGCGAAAGTCGGGCAGATTGAGCTCTCCAGAGCCTTGTTTTTGAAGGGATAAAACGCGCTGTGCTGCTGAACGTGATTGAGCGGGGCCCCGAAGCATCCTCCGAGGCAAAGACACTTCCCCCTGTTGTTCTGCTGCATGGACTGTTTGGCCGGGCCCGCAATCTGGGTTTTGTGCAGCGCAGGCTGGCCACAACCCGCCGCACGCTGGCGCTGGACCTGCGCAACCACGGGGATAGCCCCCATGGCCCCATGAGCTTCCAGATCATGGCGGATGATGTGCGGGAAACGCTGGAACATCACAACGCTTTGCCCGCCATGCTGCTGGGCCATTCCATGGGCGGCAAAACGGCCATGATGCTGGCCCTGCGCCATCCGGAATGTGTACACAGTCTGCTGGTGGTCGATATTGCCCCTGGCACGGGCGGGTTCAACCGGATGGATGTTCCCACTGAACTTGAAACGCTGGACTTTCCCGCCAATCTGGATCGCGCCGGGGCCGACGCCCTGCTCCGCCCGCTCATTCCAAGTGAAGCGATCCGCCAGATGATGGTGCAGAACATCCGGCTGGGGGAGAACCCCGGCTGGAGCATCGGCCTGACCGACATTCTGTCCGCTCTGCCCACCATTATGAGCTGGCCTGAGCTGCCGCCGGGCACGGTTTATGAGGGTCCGACGCAGTTTATTCGTGGCGAGATTTCTGCCTATATCCAACCGCACAACTACCCCACCATGCGCCGCCTGTTCCCGCACTACACGCTGGAAACGATAAGCGGCGCAGGCCACTGGGTGCATGTGGATGCGCCAAAACGGTTTGCAGATCTGGCAGAGGCTTTTGCCCGGCGGTAA
>NZ_CALLXM010000092.1 GCF_937875265.1 uncultured Acetobacter sp.
ACGTTGCTCTGGATCAGGTTTCGGTGCAGGCCGCACCGGCTGACCCTGCTTATGTGGATAGCGTTGCAGGCGAGGAAGCAACCGGTGGCTCCTCCTCTATCCGTGATAGCTGGGTTCCCCTACGTGAAGCCGGTGCTGCGGCACGTATGATGCTGATTGGCGCTGCGGCGCACGTCTGGGGTGTGGCTGAGGGAGCCTGTAAAGCGCAGCAAGGGCATGTTTTTCATGAAGGCACAGGGCGCAGCCTGTCTTATGGCGCGCTTGCTGAGGCTGCAATGCACCAGCCGGTTCCTGCGAAGGTGTCTCTTAAACCCGCTGCTGATTTTACGCTGATCGGCACGAGCCCGCGCAGGCTCGATACAAAAGCCAAAACAAACGGTAGCGCACAGTTTGGAATAGACGTGCAAATACCGGGCATGAAGATAGGCCGTATTATGGCCTGCCCGGTAAAAGGTGGTCGTTTGACGGGGTATAACCGGGACGCAAGCTTGGCCGTTTCAGGTGTGGTTGATGTCATTACACTGCCGGACGCCATTGCTGTGATTGGCAGCCATATGTGGGCGGCCATCAAGGGGCTGGAAGCGGCTTCCCCGCAGTGGGAGTATGGTTCAAACGCTGGAACTTCAACAAACGATATTATTGCGCGTATGAAAAAGGCATCAGAGAAATCTGGTGTTGTGGCAGTAAAAAATGGAAACGCAGAGAACGCTCTGAAACAGGCGCACACGCGTATTGATGCCGTTTATGAGTTGCCTTTTCTGGCTCATGCGGCACTGGAGCCAATTAATACAACCCTGCATATCAGGCCGGATGGGGCCGATGTGTGGGTTGGCACTCAGGTACCCGGACGTGCGCGGCAGGAAGTGGCGGATGCCACGGGGTTACATCCGGAAAGTGTTACGGTGCATAACCATCTGATTGGTGGCGGGTTCGGGCGCAGGCTTGATTCCAATTCCATTGGTCAGGCCGCACGGTTTGCCAAACAGGTGCCTTATCCCGTTAAACTGATCTGGACGCGGGAAGAGGATATTACCCAGGATCAGTTCCGGCCTTATTATTATGACCGGATTTCAGCAGGCCTTACGCAGGATGGCGCAATAAGCGGCTGGCATCATCGCACGACAGGTTCTGCCGTAACGGCGCGCTGGTACCCGGAAGGAATGCAGAACGGGCTGGACCCGGACGCAGTGGAAGGGGCGGCGCAAACACCTTATGCCCTGCCGGACCAACTGGTTGAGTTTGTCAGGGATGAACCAGATGCTCTCACCACATTATGGTGGCGTGGGGTTGGCCCGACCCATAATGTTTTTGTCGTGGAAAGCATGATTGATGAACTGGCGCATCAATCCGGGCAGGACCCGCTGGCGTTTCGTAAAAAGCTTTTGGCGCATCAGCCTCGTGCACTTAAAGTTCTTGAGGAAGTGGAAAAGCAGTCCGGATGGGGCAAGACGCTTCCGGCCGGTCACGGCATGGGCCTTGCGCTGCACTATTCTTTTCAGACATGGGCCGCCACAGTGCTGGAAGTCGCCGTTGAGAAAAACGGACAGATCCGTCTTGTCTGTGCACATAGCGCGGTTGATTGCGGGCCGATTGTTTTCCCTGATGGTGTGGTTGCACAAATTCAGGGTGGCCTTATTTTTGGCCTGACCATGGCGCTCTATAATGAAATCACGTTGAAAGATGGGCGCGTCGAACAAACGAATTTTCATAATTATCGTATGATGCGCTTGAATGAGGCACCAGACATTCAAGTTCATCTGGTGCCGGACCCCGAGGCAGAAATTGGCGGGATTGGCGAGGTTGGTACCGTTGCGGCCGCACCTGCGCTGGCAAATGCCTTGTTTGCCGCTACAGGAAAACGTCTGCGCCGCATTCCATTTGCTAAACAGCTTGGTGGAGAAGCGGTATGACGTCGTCTCGCCATTTGAAAAACATGCTGAAGGGAACAGCAGCAGCTCTTTGTTTCTGGAGTGGTGTAGCCTTTGCCAGTAGCGCTCTGGTTGCTGATGCAGGCATATCCCCCGAGCTTATCAAGCGGGGTGAGTATCTGTTTCATGCAGCGGATTGTGCAGCCTGCCATGTAGCACCTGAAGGGGGGCGTCTGACAGGCGGGCGTCCTTTCACGTTACCATTCGGAACCATTTTTGCCGTCAATATTACGCCAGATAAGCAGACCGGTATTGGAAATTATACGGATACAGAGTGGCTGAAAATGTTGCGTGAAGGCGTTGGGAAAGATGGGAAACATCTCTATCCCGTCATGCCTTATACGGCCTATACGTTGCTAAATGATGCCGATGCCCTTGCTATCAAAGCGTATCTGTTTAGCCTGCAACCGGAAAAGGCCCCAGCTCCGCCAAACAAACTGAGTTTTCCGTTCAACCAGAGATGGAGCATGATGTTTTGGAACTGGCTGAACAACCCGAACAAACGCTTTCAGCCAGACCCGGCTCAATCGGATGCGTGGAATCGTGGGGCTTATCTGACGGAAGCTTTAGGGCATTGCAGTCAGTGCCACACACCTCGAAGCATCACATACGGCCTGAGTAGTAAAGCTTATGCGGGGGCCGTGCAGGTGGGATGGCGGGCCTATAACCTGACATCAGACAAGCAGCACGGCTTGGGGGCCTGGACGGATGAACAGGTGGCCTCTTACCTTTCAATCGGGCAAGCCCAGGGCAAAGGGGCGGCATCCGGCCCAATGGCGGAAGCCGTGGAACACGGTCTGCGCTTCATGACCCCAGACGACATTGCTGCCATGGTCACGTATTTGCGCAGTATTCCTCCTATAGCATCAGGGCCGGTTGCACAGGCTATGCGTCCAGAGCCGGAGAGTGCTCTGAGTGACGTGGCACGCAGGGGACAGGGGCTTTTTGCTCAGGCCTGTTCAGGGTGCCACCTGCCAAATGGGCAAGGCCGACAGTCTGCCTGGGCGGCTTTGGATGGCGCGCATAGTGTGTCAGACCCTGCGGCTGATAATCTGGTGCAGGTTTTACGCACTGGCACGACGCTTGAAACCGGTCAGGACAAAGTCTTTATGCCGGGGTTTTCAAAAACCTATACACCAGAAGAACTTGCCGCTATTGCGTCTTACGTTCTGTCGCATTTTGGCAGCACGCATACGGACATAAAATCCTCCGTGTTTAAAAACCAGGCGGAGTTGCTGCACTGACAATGTGGCAGGGTTCCTTACCAATATTGCGGAAGCGGTGCGGCAGATTCAGGATACTTCTTTCGTTCCGTCTGGCTGTCGTTCTCTTTCATAAGATGGGGGTAGATATTTTGCATCTGCTAAGCGCTTCCCCCCTTTTTTTGCTCGAATGAGTTCTTCAGACGTATGCTGTATAAATTACAAAACAGATATAATAAAAATTATGATAATAAAATAGATTTTCTCAAAATTATTGATCTATTTACCTGGAATAAGATGAGAACACAGTTACATTTTGGCATCCGAATAAAACTTCGTCGTCAGGTATTGCAGCATGTGCTATAAAAACGAGAATATTTTCTCTTTACGGCCCCGGGCAGTGTAGTCATCTGATTTATTGGGTAAGGAGTTTGAGTTCATGCGTCATTCCAGAGCTATTCGGTCTGGCACAGGTGCTTTGGTGCTTAGTTTTATAGTGCTGGGTGTGTCTTCTGTCGCTTCGGTTCAGGCAAAAGCTGATGAACCCGTTGTGCAGGAAGAAGAAAGCGATATCGTAAAGCTTTCTCCGGTAACGCCCCATCGTATTCTTGTGCAGGATACAGTAGCGACCCATGCCAAAGATGGCCGCATTTACGTAGTGGATGCGGATAAGGCCAAACTTCTGGGCATGGTGCAGGCCGCGTATAACGGCAATGTTGTGCAGGACCCCAAAGGCCGTGCTTTTTATGTGGCCGAGACTGTCTGGTCACGCGGGAACCGTGGGGACCGCCTTGACCTTCTGCCCGCGTATGACCCGCAAACGCTGACAATCACGAATGATGAGGTGCTGCCGGGCCGCGCACTGGTCACCCCCAAGAAGAATGACCTTGCTATCAGTCAGGATGGTGGCCGGGTGTATGTTTTCTCCATGGTGCCCACAAATGCGGTGCATGTGGTGGATACGGCCACGCATAAGGTCAGCCAGACGGTCGATTTGCCCGGATGCGCACTGGCCTACCCATGGGGGAATGACGGATTTACGTCTATCTGCGCAGATGGTGGTCTTGCCAATGTCAGTCTGAAGGCTGGTAAGGCTGAGGTGACACACACCAAGCCATTTTTTGACCCGGAAAAAGATGCTGTTTTTGAACACAGCCCGACCCGGCGTTCTGATGGCAAAACGTGGTTCATTTCCTATAGCGGCCTGGTCTACCCCACGGCTCTGTCTGCCGACAGCAAGGTGGAAGCCCCCTGGTCCATTCAGGAAGCAGCTGGCATGAAAAAAGCACAGGCGGCCGAGGCACCTTTTGCTAAAACATGGCGTCCGGGTGGGTGGCAGCTGTCAGCCCTGCATTATGCAAGCGGGCATCTGTTCGTGCTGATGCATGAAGGAACCTTCTGGACTCATAAAGAGGCAGGAACGGAAATTTGGGAGCTGGATACAGCAACGCATAAACTTGTGCGCCGCATTCCGCTCACAGCACCCGCTACCATGCTGGGCGTCACGCAGGATGAAAAACCGCTTCTTTTCACCAATGATAGCGAAGGTGATCTGTTTATCTGGGATATGAAAAGCGGCAAGCAGCTGCACAAGATGCCGCATCTTGGTGATGACCTGTATTTCACCATCGCACTGGGTGAATGAACGTGAACAGCCTTCTGCTTCAGATGCTGGGTGCTTTGGGGAGCGGTGCTTTTGGTGCGCTGTTTCTGTTCACCGGTATTGGCAAGGCCACAGACAGCCCCCGGTTTGCATCAGATATTGCGGCGTATCGGCTTTTGCCGCTTGATGCGGCCTTTCCCGCTGCCTACGCTATTATTGTGACGGAAACGATCCTCGGTATCTGGTTGTTCTCAGGTGCCGCAGCCCCGGTTGCCGGGCTGGTGTCTGCGCTGGTGCTGCTGGTGTTTGCGGGGGCTATGGGGGTCAACGTATGGCGTGGTCGCACGCATCTTTCCTGTGGGTGCATACCGGGGGTTGATGCGCATCTTTCATGGGCGTCTGTTTCCCGGAATATCTTTCTGGCCGTATTGGTTTTTCTGGTTGGGCTGTGTGGTCAGCCTGAGTCTGGCCTGTTGTGTGTTGAAGGGTTGCTTATGGGGGTTTCCCTCCTGATACTGTGTGTGGCAACGGCGTCTATTGCGGGATCGGAGGCAGTACGCTGATGCTGATTCTTCTCGCAGTTTCCACACTGTTTCTGACAATATTCACCCTAGGTCTGGCTCTGGGTGTGTTTGTTCTGGCCCGCCAGATTGGTGTGCTGCATGAGCGGCTGGCCCCTATAGGCGTGCAGCCTGTTCTGGCAGGCTTGCAGGCCGGGCAGGCACTGCCTCAGGTGACAGCCCGCACACTGGCCGATACGCCGGTTGCCATTGGCGGTGCCAGTGTTGCAGGCCGTGCCATGATGCTCATGTTTGTGTCGGCGGACTGCCCCGTGTGCAAGCGTGCACTGCCTCTGGCACGCGCTGTTGCGCAGGACCATGACCTTGATCTGGTTCTGATAGGGGAGGGGGACGTTGTCGCTCTGTCCGCCATGGCCAGCCGTACACCGCTTGATGGTGTGCCGTTGCTGGTCAGTATGGAATTACTTTTGCTTATGCAGATTGGCCGTCTGCCTACACTGGTTGTGCTTGATCCCCGTGGCGTTATCACGGCACGGGGCGTTGCTGGCAGCCGTCGCGAAATTGAAGCTCTGGTTGCTACGTTGCCGCAGGCGCGTCCGGCCCTAAAGAAGGAGTCATATCATGTCGCAGTCTGATGTGTCCTTGCGCCACAACGTCCGTGGCCAAAAAGACGATACGGCACAGAGCGTGCTTGACCGCACGATAGAGCGCTTTACCCGCCATGTGGCTGGCCACAGCTCCCGGCGCAGTCTGTTCGGACGTATTGGAGCGTGGGTTACGTTCGGGGCATTGCTGCCCACTTTGCCGGTTGAGCGTGCGTCTGCCGCTCAAACCTCCCAACCCAAATTCAAGCCGCCAACACCGTTTGCCGCCAACGCCCAGACAACAGACGCCACGGCCTGTAATTACTGGCGGTATTGCGCGATAGACGGCTTTTTGTGCGCGTCTTGCGGTGGTGGGGTGCATAGCTGCCCGCCCGGCACCAGTCCTTCACCCACATCATGGATTGGCACCTGCTTTAATCCGGGTGACGGGCAGTCCTACCTTGTTGCGTATCGTGATTGCTGCGGACAAGATGCGTGCAGCCAGCCCATGTGCCTTGGGACGGAAGGCGACCAGCCGAGTTACCGGCCACAGGCTAACAATGATATTATCTGGTGTTTTGGCACCGGTGCCCTAATTTATAACTGTTCTACATCCGTAATTGTTGGAAATGCATCATGATTAAGCGTGGCTTACTTCTCCTTACCAGCGTAGTCGCTACGGCCCCGGTTCTGGCCGGGTTTGCCCATGCGGCCGCCGATGGCGCTGCACTTTATAATACCAACTGTTCTGTGTGCCATCAGGCTGGCGGGGCCGGAATGCCGGGCCAGTTTCCTGTTCTGAAAAACCGGATTGATAAAATTGCCGCCACTCCGGAAGGCAAGAAATATCTGGCAGATGTCGTGCTGAATGGCCTGCATGGTTCCATTCAGGCCGGTGGCGTGACCTATGCAGGATTCATGCCTTCTCTCAAGGCTCTTTCAGATGATGATATTGCTGCGGTGCTGACATACGTGGCCTCCCTGAGTGATGCCAAGCCGACACCTACTATTACGGCGGACGATGTGAAGGCGGCCCGTGCGGCCCCTAAGAAAAGTTCAGAACTACAGGCTGAACGGAGTTCCCTGAATGCGGCACACCCTATTCCGTAACGTTTTAGGGCTTCGTGCACAGCGCCCTGCCAGACTGAAGATGTGTCTGGCAGGTGCGATGTTTGCGGTTCTGGCAGGTGGAGCTGTGACGCATCCGGCAGCGGCTAAGGTGCTGGACCATGCCACGACAAACTATCTGACCCATTGCGGTGGATGCCACGGTATTCAGGGTATTTCAGCCCGCACATTTGTTCCTGTGCTGCGTGACCACGTTGGCACCTTCACCTGCTCAGCCGAAGGCCGGGCCTATATAAGCCGAGTGCCAGGTGTTTCCATGTCATTGATCAGAGATGATCAGGATCTGGCTGACGTTATGAACTTTGTGCTGTTCCGCATGGGGGGCGCCAGCACACCGGCGGGAACCAAACCGTTTACGGCAGCAGAAATCCATACATTGCGTGCACAGCCCATTTCCACCACAGATCTGCTGACCTTACGGGCTGAAGTTCTTGCACGCGCCACCGCGCAGTGCCCTCGTTAAGAGGACGCAAGAGCCTGAGGGTTAGCTCCCAGAAAAGACTGAATGGAGCTGTAACCCGTTTCTGTAACGCTGAGCAGACTTTCCAGGTGCTCACGGTTGTTGACAAGCCCTCGGGCTTCAACCGTTCCGTCCGGGGTGAGCATTACAGCAAAGGGCACGCGGTCAACGCCCAGCAGCCGACCGATTGTGGCGGAATTGACCATGTCACGGCGCGTAATGCCCAGGGCACTGACAGCTGCGTCCTGCGCCTTCGGCGTATCATCGCCGACAAAGAGCAGATCAAGATTTTCCCGCGTGCAGAAATCCCGTGTGATGGAAGACATTTTTTGCGAGATCGGGCATGTGCCCGAAACAAACAGAAGAAGCTGCTTCCTGCCATCTGGCCGCTGACCACCAATGGTCACTTCCTGTCCGTCAAGCGTTGTCAGAGGGTGCGGGTCCAGCCGCGTTGCCGTGGGCTGCACCGGGGCCAGAGCACCAAGGGGGGCAATTTTACGATACAGGCTTTTAACCTGCTTCAGCAGCAGCAAGGCCACCCCTGCTGTCAGCAACACAATAATCCAGAGCGCCCCCTGCGCCAGTATCAAAGCGTTCATATAACTCAGTTCCAGCTGTTTGTATGACTAATACAACAAACGGCATGATGGTCGATCAAAATATCCTTCCGTAAGGATCCGTTTGGAGCACGTCATGGTCTCCCTGACAGCAGAACTGACGAGAGAGATCATGGGGGTGTAAAGTAAATATATTTCCGTATATTATCCACATTAATAAAATAAATAATTTAAATATGTTATAAAGTTTCGGCTGTTATTTTAAGGGTTCGAATTTATTGCAATAAATTTGTCACTATAACGTCACGAAACGACAACAAGACACCCTGTTGCTGGAACACTAGGGTGCGCAGCGTCATCATAACCCAATATTGGGAGCCCCGAAATGAGGGATCACGCTGCATGAAACAGAACAGATTTCTTCTTCTGACAACATGCATGAGCTCTTTGTTGTTTCACACAGCCCATGCTGAGACGGTTTTAAAGCCTGCCAAAACCAAGTCTCAGCTGGCAAGCGCAAAACCTGCCGCAAAAAGCAAAGCCACTTCGGCTCCCAAAACGGTTAAAGAGATTCCCGCCAAGGCGGATCAGGCTGAATCCATTATCGTTATGGGGGCAGGTGCGGCGCGTGAGACGCAAAAGCTCTCCCATCTGGCGCTACAGCAGGTGGCTCCAGGTACCAGCCCGCTTAAAACACTGTCCAAACTGCCCGGCGTGATGTTTACCTCGTCTGATGCGCTGGGGTCATACGAATGGTCACAGCAGATTATTATTCGCGGGTTTGACCAGAGCCGCCTTGGCTTTACCATGGATGGCATTCCGCTGGGCAATCTGGCTTACGGTAATGACAATGGTCTTTCCATTGGTCGTGCTCTTCAGACGGAAAACAACGGCACGGCAACACTGGCACAGGGTGCAGGTTCCGTTGGTGTTGCAGCGTCCAATGACCTTGGTGGCGCACTCGAATTTACATCAATCGATCCGACTGAAAAATTCGGTGCCGATGTCGCCGCTACGGGTGGTTCCTATGGTACGTGGCGCACCTTTGCGCGCGTCAACACCGGCACACTTCCCGGCGGAGGGCGCATGTATGTGTCCTACAACTATCAGGACGCCAATAAATGGAAGGGTGAAGGCATACAGCAGCAGCAGCAGGCAAACGCCAAATTTGTGCAGCCGCTAGGTGACAAGGTTAAGCTGACGCTGTTTGGTGATTACAGCCAGCGCGCAGAAAACGATTATCAGGATATCTCGAAAGAGCAAATCCGCACAATTGGTTACAAGCTCGACAATATTACCAACAACTACGGTCTGGCCAAGCAGATTGCCAGAGCCTATCAGAACGGCACAGCTTTCCCGGCTGGCATTAAGGATCAGGACCAGTCTTACTACAACTCCGCTGGTCTGCGTGAAGATGTTCTGGGGTATGGTAAGCTTGATTTCCACCTGACAGACCACCTGAAAGGATCTGCCACCGTCTACGGCCATACCAATACGGGTGAAGGTATTTACGCAACACCCTATACGGCAACGCCTGAGGCTCTGGGTGGCTCTCCGCTTTCAGTCCGTACCACGGAATATGATATTCATCGTGAAGGCTTTATTGGTAGCTTGTCTTATGAAATCGGGCACCATGTGATTGAAGGGGGCTTCTGGTTTGAAAACAATGATTTTGAACAGGCCCGCCGCTTCTATCCGCTGAGCGAAGATGGATATACAGGCAGTTCCGTTCACTGGTTCCGCGGCAATTCTTTCGCAACCCAGTGGCAGAGTGCCTTCAATACCAAAACCTACCAGTTCCACCTTCAGGACACATGGCAGATTACCCAGGCGCTGAAACTGAATTACGGTTTCAAGTCTCTGGTTGTGGATAACCGTGCGCGCCAGCTTGAAGGGAACGAAATGGGTGTGCCGGTTGCAAGCAATACCTATGCAGGCGGCTCCATCACCTCAGCCAATGGCTTCCTGCCGCAGCTGGGTGCCAATTATCGTATTAACCGTCATAACGAAATCTTTGCTGACTTTGCACGAAATATGGCGGCGTTTGATAACTCATCCACCGGTGCAACCAGCCCGTTTGCCATGACCAGCGCAGCGTATGCGGCTTCCAAAAATTCGCTGCGTCCTGAAATGTCCTACAGTGAAGAAATCGGGTATCGCTTCCATAACCGTCGTATTCAGGCGTCTCTGACGGGCTACTACATCGAATTTGAAAACCGCCTTCTGTCCATCACACCGAATGCGACCAATAACGTACAGGGTATTCCGAGCATTCTGGTCAATGGTGGCGGTGTGACGGCGCGCGGGATTGATGCTGCCTTCAACTACCACTTTACCGATAACTGGTCCCTGTATGTGTCTTACGCCTACAACCAGTCGACCTATAATAATGACCTGACCACAGGTGGCGTAACCTACAACACGCGCGGCAAGAGCGTTGTGGCCATGCCACGCAATCTGGCAAACGTTCAGATCAGCTATGATGATGGCTCGATCTGGGGGAACTTCGGCATGCAGTATCAGGGCCGCCGGACCTACACTTATACGAATGATCAGTGGATCAAACCGAACGATATCTTTAACCTGAATGTAGGCTATCGCTTCCATAGCAAAAACTGGGCGCTGCGTGGTCTGGATATGCAGATCAACGTTAGCAACCTGTTCAACAAACGCTACGTTGCAACTGTTGGCAGCGCTGGGTTCCGCCCGACTGACCCGACTGGTAGCCTCCAGACCCTTCAGGCGGGTTCTCCGCGGATGGTCTTCTTTACCGTGCGTAAGCACTTCTAGGACGCGTTTCTTTCCCTGTTTTCCTGCATTCCCTGACGGATACTGTCATGCTCCGTGCCCCTAACCGCCGCCAGTTTCTGAAATTCAGCGCTGCCGCTACAGCAGGGGCCGCCCTGCCGGAAAACCTGAAGCGCGCTCTTGCCGTCGCGCCGAATAAGGTGACTGGCACAATACGGGATGTGGAGCATGTTGTTATCCTGATGCAGGAGAACAGGTCTTTTGATCATTACTTCGGGTGTTTACAGGGCGTGCGCGGGTATGGAGACCCGCGTGCTGAAAAGCGTCCTGATGGGAAAAGTGTTTTTGCACAACCCGATGGAAAGGGTAGTCACGTACTGCCTTTTTTGTTTAACACTACTCACACCTCCAGCGCATGTTTAGCCAGCCTTGATCATAGCTGGAAAAACACGCAGGCTGAATGGAACAACTGGGACACATGGGTTCCTCATAAAACCCCAATGACCATGGGCTATTTTACCCGTGCAGAAATTCCATATTATT
>NZ_CALLXM010000093.1 GCF_937875265.1 uncultured Acetobacter sp.
CATGCCGGGCGCACAGACGCACCATTGCTGGATTTCAGCCTGTTCCGGGTTCCCACTTTTGCCATTTCCGTTCTGGGGGGCGCTGCCTCCCGCGTGGCTGTGGGGTCACTCCCGTTCCTGTTCCCCACCTTTCTGCAAATTGGCGCGGGACTGAATGCTGCGCAGAGCGGAGCCATTACGTTTATCGCGCCACTCGGTGCCATTGCCATGCGCCCCTTTGTGCCCGCCATGCTGGCCCGCTGGGGCTTCAGGCGCGTGTTGATTGCTAACGGGTTTTCCGCATCCATTCTGTTCGCCCTTATTGCGGGGTACCGTCAGGGCCAGCCACTCTGGACACTCTCTCTGATTCTGTTTGTCGCAGGCATGGCGCAGGCCACACAGTTTTCAGCCTACAACACCATTGCCTATGCCGATATTTCCTCCCAGCGCATGAGTGCTGCCACCAGCCTTTACTCTACGCTTCAGCAACTCATGCTCTCGGTTGGCATTTGCACCGCCGCAGGCACTCTGACGCTCATGCACCTCCTCTATCAGCATGCCACGCCCACGCGGCATGACTTCTCGATCGCCTTTCTGGTAACCGGGGCAATTTCCATGCTGGCTGTCCCTGCCGCCGCCTGCCTCTCACCTCATGCCGGAGCCAGCATGAGCGGCAACAAAGCCTGACGCCGCCCCTCAAGCTAAATCATATTTTAAGTTTATCTTTATAGTGTTGTCTTTTCGCAATAAATCTTGGATGAAAATTCCAGCCCGTGTAAGCTGAAACTCACTTTCGTCATCACAACAGCTCCCTTTCTCTCTGCTTGTTTCTTGTCAGGATTGAAATTGAACGGAGAAGAAAAGCTGTTACTGTTCTTACTGGTTCCCGGCAGGCCTGCACTTCGCAGTTTCCTGCTATCCACTCTAGCTGTCAGGTGAAACGAGCCGCGCGCCCTATGGATGATCATACCACGGACACACGATCCGATTCACCCACGCCTCCCCGTACATCAAGTCGGAAAAAGCGTCTTATCTGGAGCGGCGTCGCCGTTGCCGGCGTCTGCGTGCTGGCGTTTGCGTTCCTGCGCCCTCATGAGACCGGAACCAGCGGCTCGCACTCCAGCCGACATGCCAGCAGCAAGGATAGCAGCACGGCTCAACCCGTAGCCGTGCAGGCTGTAAAAGCCGGCACTATGCCCGTCATCCTGACTGAACTTGGGACGGTTGTGCCCGTCACCAACGTCACGGTGCAAACCCGCGTGGAAGGCTACCTGATGCAGGTGCTCTTCACGGAAGGGCAGCATGTGCATGCGGGTGATCTGCTGGCCGTTATCGACCCGCGGCCCTATGAAGTGCAGCTTGCGCAGTATGAAGGTCAGCTTGAACGGGACAAAGCCCAGCTTGCACAGGCCCGCGTGGATAACGCCCGGTATCAGCGCCTGATCAAACAGGACAGTATCGACGCCAAGACGGCCCGTGATCAGGAATTTATGGTCCAGCAGTATGAGGGTACTGTAAAGTCTGATCAGGCTCTGGTTGATAACCAGAAACTCCAGCTGATCTACTGCCATATTACCGCCCCGGTGGATGGCCGCATTGGTATCCGCGCGGTGGATAAGGGCAACTACATCAGCGCTGGTCAGTCCGGCGGGCTGGCTGTGCTGACACAGATGCAGCCGATTTCTGTTATCTTCACTCTCCCGCAGGACCAGCTTCCGCAGGTTGCTGAGCAGCTCCGTACCAAGGGCTCCCTGAAGGTTGAGGCGTGGGACAGTTCAAACAGCACCAAGATTGCTGATGGCACTGTCAGCACGTTGGATAGCCAGATTGATACGGCAACCGGCACAGTCCGCCTGCGCGCCATTTATTCCAATGCGGATGAGCATTTGTTCCCCAACCAGTTCGTGAATGCACGCCTGCTGGTGAAGGATCTGGATAACGTCATGCTGGTGCCCTCCACATCTCTGCAAACAGGTCCCTCCGGGCAGTTTGTCTATGTGGTCAAGGACGACAGCACGGTGGAAGTCCGCCCGGTAACTATCGGCATTTCTGACGGCAAAAATACCGTGGTGAATACCGGCCTGAAAGCCGGGGACCGTGTGGTGACTGATGGGGTGGACCATCTGCGCGCAGGGATCAAGGTCACCATTCCTGACCCTAAAACAGCAGACACCTCCCCCACCGCAACACCTGCCGGTACGCCTGCCCAGTGAACCCCTCCAGCCTCTTTATCCGCAGGCCCGTCGCCACGACCCTGCTGATGTTCGCTATTCTGATGAGCGGGCTTCTGGGCTACCACTTCCTGCCGGTTTCGGCGCTGCCGCAGGTGGATTACCCCACCGTTACGGTTGAGACCTTCTATCCGGGTGCCGGGCCGGACGTGATGGCAACCTCCGTCACCGCACCGCTGGAAACCCAGTTTGGCCAGATGCCGGGGCTGGACCAGATGACGTCACGCTCCTCCGGGGGCGCGTCCGTCATTACCCTGCGCTTTAACCTCACCATGTCTATGGATGTGGCGGAGCAGGAAGTGCAGGCGGCTATCAATCAGGCCAATTCTCTCCTGCCGACTGACCTTCCGGCTCCGCCAATTTACGCCAAGGTCAACCCGGCAGACACCCCCGTTCTGACACTGGGCATCACCTCCTCCACCATTCCGCTGCCGGAAGTGGAAGACTATGTGGATACCCGTCTGGCCCAGAAAATCAGCCAGATTTCCGGCGTTGGGCTGGTCACGCTGTCTGGCGGGAACCGCAAGGCCATTCGCGTTCGCGTCAACGTGCCCAAGCTCACCTCCTACGGGATTGATCTGGATACGCTCCGCACCACCATTGGCAACGTCAACGTCAACTCCCCGACCGGCACGTTTGATGGCGCGACCCGTGCAGCCACGCTGCGGGTTGATGGCCAGATTACCAATGTGGATACGCTGCTCAATCAGGTCATTGCGTATCAGAACAGCGGGCCGATCCGCATCCGGGACGTGGCGACTGTTGTTATTGGTGCTGAAAACACCCAGCTTGCCGCATGGTCCAACCTGACACCGGCACTGATCATGAATGTGCAGCGTCAGCCGGGCGCCAACGTCATTTCCGTGGTGGACAATATTCAGGCCGCCCTGCCCGTGCTGCGCAAGGCTCTGCCGCCCGGCATTGATATTGTGCCGCTGACGGACCGCACCACCACCATCCGCGCCTCCGTCTCGGATGTGGAGTTCGAGCTGTGCCTCGCGCTCCTGCTGGTTGTAGGCGTGATCTTTATTTTCCTGCGCAATATTCCGGCCACCATCATCCCCAGCCTGTCCGTGCCGCTTTCCATTATCGGCACACTGGCCATTATGTATCTGCTGGGTTTCTCGCTGGATAACCTCTCCCTCATGGCTCTGACCATCGCCACCGGCTTTGTGGTGGATGATGCCATTGTGATGATCGAGAATATCTCGCGCTATGTGGAAGCCGGGGAAGACCGGATGACCGCCGCCGTCAAAGGTGCCGGGGAAATTGGCTTCACCATTATCTCACTGACCATCTCACTCATTGCCGTGCTGATCCCGCTGCTGTTCATGGGGGATGTGGTTGGTCGTCTGTTCCATGAATTTGCGCTGACACTGGCTATTACCATCGTGCTGTCCGCCGTAGTCTCCCTGACTCTGGTGCCCATGATGTGCGCGCGTATCCTCAGCGAACGTCCCCATGATGCCTCCAGCGCCACCACAGCGTTCCAGCGCTGGTCCGCCCGCATGGAAGTGGCAACGGAAAAGCTGATTGCCGGGTATGACCGCGCTTTGGATGTGGTTCTGGCGCATCGGGTTCTGACGCTGTTTGTTGCTGTGGGCACACTGGTACTGACCGGCTTTCTGGCTATGGTCATCCCCAAAGGGTTCTTCCCCGCGCAGGATACCGGGGTCATTCAGGGGATATCCGTCGCCTCACAGTCCATTTCGTTTGATAACATGAAGGAGCACCAGCAGGCGCTGGCCCGTGTGCTGCTGAAAGACCCGGATGTGGTCTCCCTCTCCTCCTTTGTCGGGGTGGACGGGCAGAACGCCACGCTTAATCAGGGTCGCTTCCTGATCAACCTGCGCCCGCATGATGACCGCTCAGAAAGTGCTGCAACTATTGCACGCCGCCTGGAACAGGAAACGTCTCAGATTGCCGGGATCAAGCTGTACATGCAGCCCATTCAGGATCTCTCGCTGGATACCACCGTCACGGCCACGCAGTATCAGTTCCTGCTGGAAAATCCGGATATGGAGGCGTTCAACACCTGGATCCCCAAACTGCTGGACCGGCTGCGGCAGGAACCTGCTCTGGCCGATGTGACGTCTGACCTTCAGGCCGAAGGTCTGGTGGCGCATGTCACGCTGGATCGCACAACGGGTGCCCGCTACTCCATCACACCGCAGACCATTGATAACGTGCTGTATGACTCCTTTGGTCAGCGGCAGATTTCCACCATCTACACGCAGTCCAACCAGTACCGCGTGATTATGGAAGCGGACCCTAAATTCCAGACCAATCTG
Organism: uncultured Acetobacter sp.; assembly: GCF_937875265.1. Classification (GTDB taxonomy): domain Bacteria; phylum Pseudomonadota; class Alphaproteobacteria; order Acetobacterales; family Acetobacteraceae; genus Acetobacter. The sequence continues at coordinate 4,502 of NZ_CALLXM010000093.1, forward strand.
GGCTCCCTCAACCAGATTTACCTGCCGGGTATTGGTGGCAATTCGGGTGAAAGCGCCTCCGGCCCCACCCGCTCCCCCACCTCCGGGCTGGTGCCGCTGGCGGCTGTCACTACCGTGACAAAGGGCAAGGCCCCCCTGCTGATTACGCATTTCGGGCAGTTCCCGGCCACGACCATCTCCTTCAACCTCACCCCAGGCTACGCGCTGGGGGATGCCACAGCGGCCATCCGCAAGGTGGAAGAAGAGATCAAGCTGCCTTCTTCGTTCCAGACCTCGTTTCAGGGCACAGCCGCGGCATTTGAAGGCTCTCTGAGCAATGAGCTGTTTCTGGTCGCAGCTGCGCTGATCGCGGTCTATATTGTGCTGGGTATTCTGTACGAGAGCTTCATTCACCCCATTACCATTCTCTCCACCCTGCCCTCCGCCGCCATTGGTGCATTGCTCACACTGATTGTGGCCGGGGTGGATCTGGACGTGATGGGTATTATCGGGATTGTGCTGCTGATTGGCATCGTCAAGAAAAACGCCATCATGATGATCGATTTTGCACTGGATGCAGAACGTGAACACGGCATGGACTCTCTTCAGTCCATCCGTCAGGCGGCAACACTGCGTTTCCGCCCCATTCTGATGACAACCCTGGCCGCCATGCTCGGTGCTGTGCCTATGGTCATTTCCAACGGCACAGGGTCTGAACTGCGTTACCCGCTGGGGCTGACCATCATCGGTGGACTGGCACTCTCCCAGCTGCTCACGCTGTTCACCACGCCAGTTATTTATCTGACTCTGGATACATGGGCGCATCGCTGGAACACATGGCGCCACCGGCATGACATGCCTCCTGCGTCTCCCCCTCCAGCCGGACAGGTTCACTCGTGAACTTCAGCCGGATCTTCATTGACCGGCCTGTTGCCACCATTCTGCTTACCGTAGCGCTTCTGCTTGCCGGGGCGCTGGGGTACAGAACCCTTCCGGTTTCTGATCTGCCAAACGTCGATTTCCCGGTGATTCAGGTACAGGCCCGCCAGCCCGGTGGCTCACCTGAGGAAGTGGCCAGTTCCGTTGCGGCTCCGCTGGAGCGGCATCTGGGCCAGATTGCGGACCTCACGGAAATGACGTCCCAGTCCTCCCAGAACATGACGCGCATCACGCTGCAATTTGCGTTATCGCGCGATATCAACGGGGCTGCGCGGGATGTGGAAGCCGCCCTTCAGGCCTCGCATGCGGATCTGCCATCCTCACTGCGGCAGAACCCGGCTTACTTCAAAGCCAACCCTAACGGGGCGCCCATCCTCATTCTGGCGCTGACCTCGGACACCCACACCCAGCCGCAGTTGTATGATTACGCAACCAATGTGCTGGAGCAGCAGCTTTCGCAAATTCAGGGCGTGGGGGAAGTGGAAATCAGCGGTAGTGCGCTGCCAGCTGTGCGAGTGGAAATCAACCCCCACCCGCTCTACCGCTACGGTATCAGTTTTGAAGACGTCCGGGCGGCTCTGGCTTCAGCCAACGCCAATACGCCCAAAGGTATTATTGACCAGAACGGCATGCGCTTCACGCTGGACACTAACGATCAGGCTCGCAGCGCGCAGGACTACCGTGACCTGATTATTGCATGGCGGAACAACCGCCCGGTGCGGCTGGCAGACGTTGCCTATGTAAAGGACAGCGTGGAAGACCTCCGCAATGCGGGCTACTATAATGGTGCTCGTTCGGTCATTGCCGTCGTGTTCCCGCAGGCGGGGGCAAACACCATCAAGACGGTGGACCAGATCAACGCCAAAATGCCGCTGTTGCAGGCCGCACTGCCCGGCGGTGTGGATCTGCATGTCGGACTGGACCGCTCACTGACCATCCGCGCTTCTCTGGCTGATACGCAGTATACGCTCATCATTTCCGTGGTGCTGGTGGTGCTGGTGGTGCTGGCCTTCCTGCATTCCGGGCGCATGACCCTTATTCCTGCCGTTGTGGTGCCCACATCCATTGTCGCAACCTTCGGCGTGATGGCGTTGCTCGGGTATTCACTGGACAACATGTCCCTAATGGCCCTGACAGTTTCCACGGGCTTTGTGGTGGATGACGCCATTGTGGTGGTGGAAAACATCGCTCGCTATATTGAACTGGGCTATTCCGCACGAGATGCCGCCATTCGTGGCACGCGTGAAGTTGCCTTTACGGTGGTCTCCATTTCCATTTCGCTCATCGCCGTCTTCCTGCCCATTCTGCTGCTGGGCGGGCTGGCCGGGCGACTGTTCCATGAATTTGCGATGACGGTTTCCATCACCATTCTGATCTCAATGGTGCTGTCACTCACCCTCACGCCCATGATGGCCGCGCAGCTGCTCACGCCGCGCAAACCCGGCCACACGCCAGAGTTTCTGAACCGCATCTCTGCCTTTATCACCCGGATGCTCAACGGCCTTCAGGCAGGTTATGCCCGCACGTTGGATATCGCTCTGGCGCATCGCTGGCTGATGCTGCTCAGCCTACCTTTGACCCTGATGCTGATCGTCGCGCTATTTGTTCGCATGCCCAAAGGATTCTTCCCCACCGAAGATACCGGCATGCTGATGGGCCATTTGCAGGGTGACCAGTCCATTTCCTTCACAGCTCTCACTCAGAAACTGTCTGACGTTCAGCAGGTTATTCTGAAAGACAAGGACGTGCAGAGCGTCTCCAGCTTTATTGGGGGGCGTGGCTCCAATCAGGCCAGCCTGTTCCTGCAGCTAAAGGATAAGGCTGACCGCTCTGACACTCCGACTGATCTGATGGCCCGCGTAACACACAGATTGCGTAACCTTGTCGGCGCACAGTTTTTCCTGATGCAGCCTGGGGCTGTCCGGGCCGGGGCACGGCAGAGCAATGCGGCCTACCAGTATACGCTGGAGGGAGAGTCCGCTTCTGAACTCTATGCATGGACCAGCAAGCTTCAGGCTGCCCTGAGACATCATCCGGAATTTACGGATCTGTCATCCGACGTCCAGCAGGGTGGCTCTGCCGTTGATGTCCAGATTGACCGTGACACATCCGCCCGTGTGCAGATTACACCGCAGCTCCTTTCCAACACGCTGTATGATGCCTTCGGCCAGCGTTCGGCCTCCGTCATTTATAATACGCTCAACCAGTATCACGTGGTGATGGAAGCAGACCCGCAACACTGGTCCAGCCCCAATTCCCTCAATCAGGTCTGGGTGAGTGTGTCCGGTGGCTCTGCCGGGGGTGGCACAAAGTCCAACACCGTGCGCGTACGGCGGGATGCAACAAGCCTTGATTCCGCAGGGAGCAGCAGTGCCTCCAGCCTGAGCAGCCAGTCCTTCAAAAACCAGATTGCCAACGCGCTGGCTGGCGGGGCAAGCGCTTCCAATGGGTCGGCTGTCAGCACCTCTTCCGAAACAATGGTGCCGTTGACGTTTGTCTCCAAACTGGTGCCAGGGCAAACGCCGCTCTCCATTAACCATCAGGGCCAGTCTGTCGCGACCACCATCTCGTTCAATCTGGCCAAAGGGGTGTCACTCGGCACGGCTACTCAGGTCCTTCAGGCCACGCAGGTTGCCCTGCATATTCCCCCCACCATCCACGGTAACTTTGCCGGTAATGCCGCACAGTTCCAGCAGACCGTGAATGATGAACCCCTGCTGATTATTGCGGCGCTGGCTGCGGTCTATATTACGCTGGGCGTGCTGTACGAAAGCTACGTGCATCCGCTGACCATTCTCTCCACCCTGCCCTCCGCAGGTGTGGGGGCGCTACTGGCGCTGCAACTGGCGGGCGAAGAGTTTTCACTTATCGCTATGATCGGCGTGATTCTGCTAATCGGCATCGTCAAGAAAAACGCCATCATGCTGGTGGATTTTGCCATTGAAGCCGAGCGTGACCATAATCTATCCTCACTAGTGGCCATCCGCACCGCCTGCCTGCTCCGTTTTCGTCCTATTATGATGACATCCGTAGCAGCAGCCCTTGGGGCTGCTCCCCTGATTGTCGCCAACGGATACGGCGCCGAGTTGCGCCGCCCGCTGGGGATTGCGATTGTGGGTGGCCTTTTCGTCAGTCAGGCGCTCACTTTGTATACGACGCCCGTTATCTACCTCATGCTGGATGGGTTAAGCCTGCGATTCAGCCGATGGTACGCCCGCCCCTTCTTCCTTTCCCGCAACATGCAAGATACCTGATACGCCCGATGAAGCTTTTCCTCCTCCGTCCGTCTTCTCGCCGCCTGAGTATCCTGCTGGCACCGCTTATCCTGACCGGCTGCATGGTTGGCCCCAGTTACAAGCGCCCCACGGCCATTGTCTCACCACGGTTCAAGGAACTCCGCCCGGCATCGGGCTGGAACTATGCCAACCCATCTCTGGCAGCCCTGCCCAAAGGCACATGGTGGACCATTTATAATGACTCTACGCTGAACGAGCTTGAGGCACAGGTCGCGCTGAACAACCAGAACGTACTGGAATATGATGCGCGCTACCGGAATGCCCGTGCCACCATCAATTCGGTTCGCGCTCAGCTTTACCCGACCCTCAGCGGATCCCTCTCGTTCAACCGGCAGAGTTCTGGCCGTGGCTCGCGGTCTTCGGGCACCATCATCAATTACGGCGGAGATAGCTCCTCCTCAGGCTATACCCCGTCCAACAGCACAGAAAACACTTACGGCATGGGGCCAACCGCCTCATGGGATCTGGATCTATGGGGTAAAATCCGCCGCCAGATTCAGGCTCAGGTGACGGAAACACAGGCCAGTGCTGCGGACCTCGCCAATGCGCGTCTGTCCTACCAGGCCCAGCTGGCAACAGCCTATTTCAACATGCGGTATCAGGACAGCCTGCACGACCTGCTGGAACGCAACGTCAAATTCTATGAACGCTCCTACCAGATAGCCAAAAATCAGTATGATGCCGGAACGGCCACCCCGACCACGCTGCTTCAGGCTCAGACCCAGCTGGAGCAGACCCGCGCTCAATCCACCGCCACACAGGCTTCCCGCGCGCAGTATGAACACGCCATTGCCATTCTGGTTGGCAAAGCTCCGGCCGATGTGTCCATAGCCCCCGGTGCCCTGCCCGGCACGGTTCCAGCCATTCCGGTTACGGTCCCGGCTGATCTGTTGCAACGCCGCCCGGATGTATCTGCTGCCGAACGTCGGATGGAAGAATATAACGCTCAGATTGGTGCAGCCATTGCCGCGTTCTACCCGGACGTGAAGCTGACCGCATCCTACTCCTACAGCGGGGACCCGGTGGGCACACTGGTGCAGGTGGCTAACCGTATCTGGGCTCTGGGCGCATCAGCCTCGGAAACCCTGTTCTCAGGTGGCAGCCGAACCGCCGCTGTGCATGAAGCCAACGCCAATTACGACTACTACGTTGCCTCCTACCGGCAGGCTGTGCTGACTGCTTTACAAGGCGTGGAAGATCAGCTGGCCAACCTGCGTGTTCTGGCCCAGCAGGCTGACCAGCAGGACGTAGCCGTAAAAGCCTCCAGCCGTGCCGTTACTGTGGCCCTTAACCAGTATCTGGCAGGCACGGAAATTTATACGACGGTCATTACGTCGGAAGTTACCGCACTCTCTAATGCGGAAACCGCGCTCCAGATCCAGCAGAACCGGATGCTGGATTCCGTCTCGCTGATTGAAAATCTGGGCGGCGGCTGGGATGCCTCCGAACTCCCCAGCAAGAACTCCATGCAGACGGATAACCCATTCATTCCGTCCTTCATTCAAAAAGACAAAAACTGATACGGTCCACTCATTCGGGTTTTTATAAAGTCCTTGCTGTTTTCAGCAGGGACTTTTTTTTATGGGCTGCACGATCAGCCTTCCCTGAAACAGTATGATGACAGACATGCCTGATGCATAAAAAAAGCCCCGGTCCCTATCGGACCGAGGCTTTTTCCATCAGAACGGATAGAACCGTTTATCGGGTAAGCGCGCGACCGGCCAGCAGTGCGACAACCAGAAACACCACAAACAGAACAATCGCGATGAAGAACAGAATTTTTGCCATACCGGCAGCAGCAGAGGAAATTCCCCCGAAGCCAAACAGTCCGGCGATAATGGAAATTACCAGAAAGAAAAGCGCCATTTTCAGCATTTACGTGCGTCCTTTATTGTGCAAACCAGCAAAAGGCTGATCATTTAAAATCAGGATTTGCGCGCAATCACTGCGCCCAGAATAAAACCGAACAGCCCGGCAACCGATACGGCGATGATAGGCTGATCCGCAACGCTATCGCGCACCGCATCCAGTGCGGCACAGCCTTTGTGACTGGCCAGATCATCAGCCTTATCAGCCGCTTTGTTGAACAGATTTTCTGCACCATCCTGAACGCGGCCAATGCCGTCTTCCAGTGTGTGCTCAACTGTCTTTTTGTCGCTCATAGAACCCCTCCTCCCCTTCTCATAACTTCCCATAACGCAGTCTTGCGCACAGAGATGCGTCCTGGCTGCACATTCTCACAAAAAACTAAATTTCAGCTGAGTGCCAGTAAGGAGCACCACCAGGGTCTGGTTCTCCGGCAATCATGGCCCGCAGCCGGGCCGCATACATCCTGAATGCCGGGGTGTCCGGGCTTTTCTGCTCAGCCCCGATCGTCAACTCACCTGTAATGCCTGCCGGTGCGCCGGAAAGCACGACAATACGGGTCGCCAGCTTTAGGGCTTCATCAATATCATGGGTAACAAACAGGACCGTCTTGTGCGTCTGCTGCCATATCCGCAGAAGCTCATCCTGCAAACTGCTGCGTGTAATAGGGTCCAGCGCGCCGAAGGGTTCATCCATCAGCAGCAGGTCCGG
>NZ_CALLXM010000094.1 GCF_937875265.1 uncultured Acetobacter sp.
ACCTGCCATGTCCATGCGCGCGTGGCGCTTCGACGCCCTCTCTTCTCTCAGTGAACAGATGCTCGGCCAGAAATTCAGCGTGCTCACGAAGAGTCAACTCTGCTTCAGGGTTAGTAATCGCCCCGGTCTCGATTTCCTCCCATGCTTTATCCAACCCGATGGGTTCCCAATAGCCGCGGGCGTAATGCTCCGCTAGGTTCTCCCGAGTGACCGCCATCCACCGGCCTTGTATCACGTTGAAAATTTCAATGCGTTCGGGAAGGCATTTCCGTCTCCTGCTTTCCCTCAGCCATTCCCTGCGGTTTTCTTGATTATGTACGGGAGCATCACCGCGTTGCTGTGGATCATAAAGCTGACTGTTGGACTTAGCTCGAACATCCGTCCAGATGTCGCCTGAATCACCGAACCCCCGAACAGACAGCGGACAGATCTCCAGAATATTTTCTGGCCCAGCCATACACCATTTCCACGTTATGACGTTCCATACCAGAAGACGCTCAGTCTCTGGGTTATATCTGGTGTTTCGCATCAGCCAGGCTCTCTGGTTTGGCCCCGACAGCATTCTCACTGCGTCATCACGCATGATGATATTCCTCATTGGTTTCCAAGTTTCGTTCTGAACGGATCTGAGAAACCGGTTGAGGCGGCCCTGTAGGCCATGGCGATGGGAAGACGCGCAAGATCGCCCGCCCCTCTTTTGAGGGTCGAGATCCGTGTAACTGTCTGATAAGCCAGTATTTCATGGCGATCAGACGTCGATTTGTAAGGATTTATGATGGAATTGGTTGCGGGGGCAGGCAACCAATGTAACCTGCACCTTGTGAGCGGGTTCGTTGAACGTGTGGCAACATAGCTAAACGAATGAAAAATGAAATTTTTTTTCGCTGACGCTAGAGCAAAGGACCGATATCACTGAAGCCGCGCCGCTTCTAGATAAATTCGATCACGCGGCCTTCATCGCCGATAAGGCTTATGACGCTGATCCGCTCATCGAAAAACTCAGAGAACGTCAGGTCCAAAACCTATTCCCATTGCCACTAGCTACACCCGTCCAAGTCGGAGCCACTGAAGAACAGGAATGCTCTTAGGAGACAATATTATCGGTGATGGCACCTCCCAATTCACGTGTACCAGCCTTGCCTCCCATATCTGGCGTGCGTGGCGTCATCGGGTCTTCCAGTGCCTTTTCAATCGCCTTCATCACAAGGCTGGCGGCTTCCGGCTCACCCAGATGCTCCAGCATCATGGCTGCAGCCCAGATCTGACCAACGGGGTTAGCAATAAAGCGCCCGGCGATATCAGGCGCAGATCCATGAACCGGCTCGAACATGGAGGGATATTTCCGCTCGGGGTTGATATTGGCTGACGGAGCCACCGCAATGGTGCCCGTAATCCCGGGGCCGAGGTCTGAGAGAATATCCCCAAAAAGGTTGCTCCCTACCACCACGTCAAACCGATCTGGAGACATGACGAAGCGGGCTGCCAGAATATCAATGTGATACTGGTCCATACGAACATCAGGATAGTCCTTCCCGATCGCCGCAAAGCGGGAATCCCAATAAGGCATGGAGTGGAAGAGGCCATTAGATTTGGTTGCGGATGTCACATGCAGTCGCCCCAGCTTGCGCGCATACTCAAACGCATAACGGAGAATTCTGTCCGTTCCGTACCGGGTAAATACGGCAGTCTGCATGGCACCTTCAGACGGGCTGCCTTCACCAAACACGCCACCAATCTGAGAATACTCGCCCTCGCAGTTTTCCCGCACAATCCAGAAATCGATATCACCGGGCTTTTTATTAGCTAACGGACATGGAATACCAGGCAAAAGTCGGACAGGCCGCAGATTGACGTACTGATGAAATTCCCGTCGAATGGGAATGAGTAGGCCCCACAGCGAAATATGATCTGGTACAGACGGAAAACCGACAGCACCCAGCAGAATGGAATCACTTTGTGAAAGCTGGTCAATGCCGTCATCCGGCATCATCTGGCCGGTACGCAGCCATGTCTCACAATTCCAGTCATAATTTCGAAATTTCAGGCCAAAGCCACAGACATCAGCCACACGCTCCAGCACACGCAGAGCTTCGGGCATAACTTCCACGCCAATTCCATCACCCGGAATGACAGCAATATCATAAGTTTTCATGCACGTTGTGTCCTTATCTGCCTGAATCTGGAGAGTGTGTGTTTCAATCAGCCCGTAGCCGCCGATGCTGCACAGATATGAGCAAGCGTGTGCCAGTATCGGACACCACGCTGAATAACATCATCATTAAAATCATAGTCAGGAGAATGGAGCTTGGAAGAGGCTCCATTGCCTATCATGGCATATGCGCCAGGCTTCTGCCGAAGCATGAAACCAAAATCTTCCGAGGCCAGACTGGGCGCAATGTTCAAGTCTGGAGCTGGGCCACCTTCTGCCGCCTCCTGCGCCTGCATGGCTTTCCCTGCAAGACGAGTGGCCATATCCTCATTGACCGTAACCGGATAAGGCTGATGAAAGCGAACTGAAATCGTCACGCCATGCGCCACGGCCAGCCCATCACAGAGATGCTGAAGTCCATCCTTGAGATCGTCCAGAACACTGGGTGCCAGAGCCCGCAGGGTACCGGCCAGTCGCGCTTTCTCAGGCAGGATGTTATCTGTTGTGCCAGCATCAAAAATACAGAAAGACACAACGGCTGGAATAATCGGATCGGTGCGCCGCGCGACCAGCAGCTGAGCCTCCTGCACCACGGCCGCACCGACCGTCAGAGGGTCCCGCCCCAGATGCGGCTGAGCCGCGTGAGAGCCTTTTCCTATAATCTCGATAACAAAACGCCACCCGCCCGCCATAATGGGCCCGTAGCGCACGGCGAGTTGCCCAGCCGGCAGGGCCGGCCAGTTGTGCAACCCGAAACAGTAATCCGTTGGAAAAAGTCTGAACAGACCTTCATCGATCATGACCTGTGCGCCAGCCCCTCCCTCTTCACCGGGCTGAAACACAAAATGGATCTTTCCGCATGCGGGCGGGTCTGAAGCCAGAGCGGCCGCAGCACCAAGCAGCATGACGGTATGCCCATCATGCCCACACGCATGCATAACCCCTTCTGCACGAGAGGCCCACGGAGCCTTGCCTGTTTCGCTGATGGGCAAGGCATCCATATCCGCACGCAGCATGATGGCGGGACCGGGGCTGCCTGTGTCCAGCGTTGCCACCACACCTGTTCTGGCCAGGCCTGTATGAGGCTCATACCCTAGCCTGCGGAGAAGCTCCGCCACGAGGGAGGCTGTCCTCTTCTCCTCAAACCGGAGTTCCGGATGCGTATGCAGGTCTCGTCTCAACTCTGTCAGAAATGCTGCATCAGGAAACTGTGGCTGCATTGTCTGCTTACTCCGCTGCCATCAACACGCTTTTAAGTCGCAGATTGGCCTCGAAGGCTTGCCGCCCTAAATCCTTACCAATGCCTGACCCTCCAAACCCGCCAGTCGGAATTACAAAGTCTGACGACCGACCATAACGATTGACCCAAACCGTACCTGCCTGAAGCGTACGAATGGCTCGCATGACTCTGGACATGCTGGCGGTGTGAACCCCCGCAGCCAGCCCGTAAACCGGATGCTCGGCCAGAGCAAAAGCCTCATCATCCTCATCAAAAATCTGCACAGCCAGAACTGGGCCAAACACCTCTTCCTGCCACACGGGAGAGTGTGTATCCGTCACCATCAGGATACCCGGCGAAAGGAAAATACCGCCTTCCTCACTGTTCATGCGCAGGCAGGGCGCAAGGCTTTGGGCACCGGCCTGTACACTGCTTTCAACAAGATTCAGGATACGATGGGCCGGCGGTTCCGAAATGATGGGCGAATAGCTGGCGACCGCCTCCCACGGAGCATGAGCCGCAACCTGACTGCACTTGGCCACGAGAGCCTTGATCAATGGTTCTGCTACGCCCCGCTGCACGATCAGGCGTGAGCCTGTCACACACACCTGTCCGGCATTGCCGGTAAAGGCCCGGAAAATGCGGTCTGCAACCTCATCGACGGAAGAAATATCATCAAACACCAGCTGCGGGCTTTTGCCCCCCAGTTCCAATGTTACAGGCTTAGGCCCACTTTCTGCCGCCGCCTTCATGACGGCAATGCCCGTGCGCGTAGATCCGGTAAAGCTGAGCTTGCCAATATTCGGATGACGGCAGAGAACCTCCCCCGTTGCTAGCCCCGTACCCTGCACCACATTGAACAGCCCCGCAGGCATCCCGGCTTCTACCGCAAGCTCAGCCAGCCGGACGGCAGAAAACGGCGTCATTTCAGAAGGTTTTAGAACTGTTCCATTCCCGGCAGCAAGAGAGGGCACAATCTTCCAGCTTGCCATGACAAGCGGAAAATTCCATGGAGCAATCGCGCCGGTCACGCCATAAGGCTCGTAGACTGTCATCCCCAGAAGGTTGGCAGACGTCGCGGCCACATCTCCGCTAATCTTATCACAATATTCTGAAAAGAATCTTATCCCTTCAGCAAGGAATGGGACATCCCACCCGACTGTCTGTGCAATGGGGCGTGTAGAGCACACTGTTTCAAGCCGGGCCAGTTCCATACCGTGCTGCTCAACAAGGTCGGCCCAGCGCCGCAGCACCCGTGCCCGCTCCCGCGGAGCGCAGGTCGCCCAACCGCTTTCGCGCTGCACGTGGGCAGCAGTTTGTGCTGCCTCATCCACCAGATCCGGGCCAGCCTCAGGCACATAACCCAGAATACGACCATGGCCAGGACTGGTGACAGCAATATCCTTTCCACCTGGAACAATCTTTCCAGACAGAAAATGCCCGGCAGGCAGTGTGATATCTTCTGGACGAAAGCTGAGATCGGTCACGCTCTTTTCCCCTGCAACCTGATGACACAAACATCTGTCAGGTCATTGCGGTATCGTATTTTCCTTTTATCTGTACCCTGATGCAAACGTTAAAACGGGCCTGATGGTAATTTGACGCATTCTTACTGACCCGCCCCCTAGAACAGCACAATCCACTTCCACACCCTTGACTTATGGCACCATATTTTTCCCACCAACCCGCATAGGAAAACAACGGGCAACAACACAACGGACCTCAAACGTCATGACTCCAGAGACACTCGCCGCACTTGATCGCGCTCACCTCATCCATCCGGTCTCATCATGGCGTGATCAGGAAGAATACGGCCCCCGCATTCTCCAGTCCGGCCAGGGTGCATGGCTGACGGATATTGATGGCAACACGCTGCTTGATGGCTTTGCCGGTCTATGGTGCGTCAACGTTGGTTACGGCCAGCAGAGCGTTGTGCAGGCCGCCACAGAACAGATGACACGCCTGCCCTATGCCACCGGCTATTTTGGCTTTGCGAGCGAAAGTGCGATCACCCTTGCCTCTCGCCTTGCTGCCGTCACACCAGGCGATCTCAATCGCGTCTTCTTCTCGCAGGGCGGGTCTGATGCCGTGGACAGCGCCCTGCGCTTCATCCGCTTTTACCAGCACGCACGCGGCACGCCGGGCAAACGCCATGTTATCGGCCTTGCACGCGGCTACCACGGCAGTACCTATGCGGGTGCCGGGTTGACTGCCCTTGCCGCCTTCCATCGCGATGCAGATGTGCCGCTGGCATGGCAGCACCATATTTCCAGCCCCGACCCCTACCGCCACCCGGACGGGCCGGATGCAGCGGCCATTATTGCGGCCTCCGTTGCCGACCTGCGCAACAAGGTGGCTGAACTGGGCGGACCTGAGCATGTTGCGGCCTTCTTCTGCGAACCGGTTCAGGGGTCCGGTGGTGTTGCCATTCCACCCAAAGGCTGGCTGACAGCCATGCGCAATGCCTGCCGGGATCTGGATCTCCTGTTTGTTACGGATGAAGTGATCACGGGCTTTGGCCGCACAGGGCCACTGTTTGCCTGTGAGCACGAAGGCGTTGTGCCGGACATGATGACGGTCGCCAAAGGTTTGACCTCAGGGTATGCCCCCATGGGAGCCGTGTTTATGAGTGAGGGCATGTATGCCACCATCCGTGATGCCACTCCGCCGGGCGTTGCTGTAGGGCACGGCATGACCTACAGCGCGCATCCGGTGAGTGCGGCTATTGGCCTTGCCGTGCTGGATTTGTACCAGAACGGCCTGCTGGACAACGGCGTGAAGTCGGGACACCATCTGGCCACGCGCCTTGCCACAATGAAAGATCATCCTCTGGTTGGGGACGCACGCTCGATCGGGATGCTGGGCGCCATCGAACTGGTGACAGACAAGGCCGCCAAAACCAAACCGGCGGCCTCTCTTGGCATCTCCAAAAAGGTTGCCAAAATCGGCTACGAAAAAGGTGTTCTGTTCCGGGCCTTCGGCGATGATATCATCGGGCTGGCCCCGCCGCTTTGTCTGACGCTGGAAGAAACAGACATTCTGTGCGACCGTATCGAAAGTGTATTGAATGCACTTCTGGACGACAAGGATATCGCCGCAGCGATTGCCTGAAGCACTCTGCCCTGGCGCATATGTCCGCCAGGGCACACGGCAGGAGGTTATTTCCGCATGAAGGGACTTTTCCGGCGTGTGGCTGAAGCGGAGCGGCCACACATCACCATTACAGTCGACGGACAGCCTGTCACCACGCTTGAAGGAGACACGCTCCTGACGGCCCTGCTCCTGGCAGGTAGCCAACTCCGCCTGAATGAATTCGATCAAAAACCCAGAGCAGGTTTCTGCCTTATGGGAGCCTGTCAGGACTGCCGGGTGTGGACAGAAAATGGCGATGAACTGCGCGCCTGCTCCACCCCTGTCTCCTCCGGCATGCGTATTGTGACAGCAGAGGTACCATGGACAAGCCAGTAGTCATTGTTGTGGGGGCCGGCCCTGCGGGTACACGTGCTGCGCAAACGCTTGCTCAGGCCGGCCTTCGCCCTGTCGTGCTGGATGAGAACCGCCTGCAAGGCGGCCAGATTTACCGCAGGCAGCCAGAAAATTTCTCACGCCCTGCATCCAAGCTGTACGGGGCCTCTGCACGCTCCGCGACAGCCCTGCACACTGCGTTTGAAGCCCTTTTACCGCATATAGACTATCGCCCTGAAACGCTGGCGTGGGGCATCTCCAGCAACCAGTTGCTGACAGAGCATCATCAGCACGTTGAAACTCTGCCCTTTGACGCCATGATTATTGCCGCGGGGGCCACGGACCGCATCATGCCCTGCCCTGGCTGGACCTTACCCGGCGTGTTCACGCTGGGAGGAGCCCAAATTGCGCTCAAGGCGCAGGCCTGCACCATTGGAGCCGCACCCATCTTCATGGGAACAGGGCCGCTGCTCTACCTGGTTGCCTGGCAGTATCTCCGCGCAGGCGTCAAACCACGTGCTGTGCTGGATACATCGTCTTTCAAAACACGCATGAAGGGGCTGAGCGGTCTGCGCCATCGCCCTGCCATACTGGCGCAGGGCATACGTTACATGGCCGACCTGCTACGAACCGGCGTGCCGCTCCATGCAGGCATCACGCCAGTCAGGGTGGAAAAGCAGGAAAACGACACGGATCTGAGGGTGCGTGGCGTCACATGGCGCACTGCCCGGGGGCAGCTTCGCCATACTGAAGGCGATGCTGTGGGGATAGGGTACGGCCTGCGATCGGAAACACAGCTTGCCGACCTGCTGAAATGTGATTTTGCATTTGATGCGCTCTCCCGCCAATGGTTGCCCGTCACGGATGAGGATGGCGCAACTTCACAAAAAGGAATTTATCTAGCGGGTGACGGCGCAGGCATCCGGGGTGCGGATGCTGCGGAAAGTGCCGGTGAGCTTGCTGCTCTGCGGTGCCTTGCAGACCTCGGCCGCCCTGTGGCCCAAAAAGAGGTCGAGTGCCTTCGCGACGCACTAAAACCCATGAATGCCTTCCGGCACGGACTGGAAACAGGTTTCCCTTGGCCCTGGAAAAATGCGGCTGATCTGCCGGATGAAACCGTGATCTGCCGCTGTGAAAACGTGACTGCGGGAGACATTCGCCGCGCAGCAGGCCCGCTGGATGCGCCGGAAGTCAACCGCGCTAAGGCTTTTGTCCGTGTAGGCATGGGCCGGTGCCAGGGCCGCATGTGCGGACTGGCGGGAACCGAAATTCTGGCTGCGGCCCGTAACATCCCCATTGAAGAGGCCGGGCGCATCCGTAGCGCTGCCCCGGTCAAACCGCTACCTGCCAAAATCCGGGGGATTATGACATGAGCCAGCCTGTTACCCCCACCACTGCGCGGGCCGATGTCATTATTGTCGGCGGCGGCCTGATGGGAGCCGCGACTGCTTTCTTTTCACGCCAGCGTGGGCTTTCGGTTATTCTGCTTGAACGTGATCTTGTGGGCCAATACGCATCTGGCACCAATTTTGGCAATGTCCGCCGCCAAGGGCGCTTTTTGCCACAGCTGCCGCTTGCCAACCGCTCCCGTGTGATCTGGGGACGGTTACCTGAACTGATTGGGGAAGACGTCGAATTTCTGCCCAGCGGGCACGTACGTGTTGCCTTCAAGCAACAGGACAGCGCGCGGCTGGAGCAGTATGCGCAGGACTGCAAACCTTACGGTCTGGAACTGGAGCTTTACAGCGGACGCAAGGCCGTAGAGCGTTTCCCCATGCTTTCCCCGGATGTGGACTGCGCGTCCTTCTCTCCTCTTGATGGCCATGCCAACCCCCGTCTTGCAGCTCCCGCCTTTGGTCGCGCGGCACGGCGAGCTGGTGCCACCGTGCTGGAGGGAGCGGAAGTCACCAACATCACCCGTACCTCTGAAGATTTTGTGGTGGAGACAGCCAAAAGCCAGCGCTTTACCGCCCCTCTGCTGCAAATTTCCAGCGGCGCATGGGCGCAGAAAATGGCTGCGGCTTTTGGGGAAAATCTGCCATTCACCCCCAAGGCCCCGCAAATGGGCGTAACCGAACCGGTACCCTACCGCATTCAGCCGGTGATTGGCTATGCGTCATGGGTGGAAGAGGAAGGCGTGTATCTCCGGCAGGTGAAGCGCGGCAACATTATCTTTGGCGGCGGCCAGCGCGGCACTGTGGACCTTGTGGCCAAACGCGCCCGGCTGGACCCGCTGAATACCGTCCGGCAAATGCCGCATCTGGAACGCATCCTGCCTGATTTTGCCCGCCTGCGCGTGATCCGCACCTGGGCGGGAATTGAAGGCTATACCGAGGATGATCTACCCGTAATGGGCCCGAGTGCCCGCATTCCGGGCCTCTATTATGCCTTTGGCTTTTGCGGGCACGGGTTTCAGCTTGGGCCGGGTGTAGGTGCCACCATGGCAGACCTTCTGGCAACAGGGCAGACGGAAATCCCCCTCGCGCCGTTCAGCATTGCCCGGTTTGCCCAACCCTCCGCACAATAGGCATCTGGGCAAGGCATTTCTTCTCGCACGGGCAACGGATTTTTAACGCAGCATATTCTGTTGTCCCTTTTTCAAGATACAGAACTCTCTGCTGCAGAATGCAAAAAAGCAGTAGCAACCACCTCATGTAGTATGTTGTCATATCGTAACATTAACTCAGACGGACAGGAAACATCATGACGACGTTCAAGCCGAAATTCGTAACGTTTGACTGCTATGGCACTCTGACCCGCTTCCGGATGAGCGACATGGCTCGGGAACTGTATGCAGATGCCATTCCCACTGAAGGGATGGACCAGTTCTGCAAGGACTTCGCAGCCTATCGGCTGGATGAGGTGCTGGGCCCGTGGCAGCCCTACCGCTATGTGCTGCTCAATGCGATGGAACGCACATGCAAGAAATGGAACATTCCTTTCTCCCCGGAAACTGCCAACAAGTTCTATGAAGCTGTCCCGACCTGGGGGCCGTGGGATGATGTGCCTGCAGGTCTGGCCAAGGTTGCCAAAGAAGTCCCGCTGGTCATTCTCTCCAATGCGTCCAACACGCAGATTCACTCTAACGTGGCCAAGCTGGGCGCTCCCGTGCATGCCGTGTTTACCGCTGAAGATGCGCAGGCCTACAAGCCGCACATGAGGGCATTTGAATACATGCTGGACGTCCTTGGTTGCGGGCCGGAAGATATTCTTCATGTCTCTTCCTCCCTGCGATATGACCTGATGACCGCGCATGATCTGGGTATTCGCAACAAGGTGTTTGTTGCCCGCGGGCACGAACCCTCCACCCCCTATTATGGCTACACCGAAATTCCCGATATCGGTGGATTACCGGGCGTTCTGGGTCTGTAAGCCCCCCGCCGGGGGAGAAAGGCCTGTTCTGGTAGGCACGCCTCCCCCATCCAGTCCCGCTCTTTACCCCAGCCGGAGCGTGTTGATGCTGAACCGACGCGACATGATGAAACAGGGCGCACGTCTGGCCGCAGCCAGTTTTTGTGCTGCGCGGTCACGGTCGCACACAGCGTTTGCAGTGGCATCCAGCACTTCCGTTTACGGCCAGACCGGCCCCTCTCCACGCGTGGGGGGACATG
>NZ_CALLXM010000095.1 GCF_937875265.1 uncultured Acetobacter sp.
CCCGGAAGGCGATTTCGCGTCAGGAAGGGTTGCCATGTAAACTCTATTGGCAGCATCAGGCCTGTTGTGTTCTCACTATCCCATGCCCACCCGCTCGGGTTCGTGGCAAGCGGGCTCACCTGATAAGCGCCTACTTGCAGCATTGTATCCCGTGTTGGACGAAAGCGCACACGGCTGCCCCAGGTCGCTTTTGGATACACGGCAAATCCCGGATCAACCTTCAGGGCCACAGGTGCAGAGCACGTCACCATAAATGAGCAGATAAGGGGTGAGGTCGCGAAAACATGCGTCAGAGACATGCGGCCAAACGTGATATCCATACGGTTCTGAAGAAACTTTTTTTCCGCATAAAAATCGACCAGATGGGCCACAACATGCCCGGAAAGCCCATAAACTTCCATAAGGTTTACGTAATAATCTCCCACACGGTCATGGGACACTTCTCGGCCCGCACGGTTCATGAGCAGTGTGTGAATGGACCACCCGTTCCAGCCTGCCATTTTCCCCAGATCAAAGTTCATTTGCAGGGTAAGTTCATGCACATAATCCATGCCGCGCTGCATGCCGCCGTGGATATTGGCCATCGCCTCGCCTTTATACGTAAACGAGAACACAAAACCTTTTTTCTGAAGTCTTTCTCTAAACGGCATGATTTGCGGGACAAGATGACCACTCCCGGCAGTGGGGACATAATAGGGGTCATCCATATCCGTGCGGCGCTGGGCATCCAGTTCTGATGGAAGAAGCCAGGAAATACCTTCTTTTCCGGTCAGATCATCCAGTTCCATTTTATGAAATGTCTTTGAGCTTTGATATTCATCAACGCTGGGAACCACCATTGTAGCAAGACCGGGCCATGGTGCGACCGGCACGCCACTTGCGGGAAGTGGAGAGTTTTTGGGGCGCACAAGCGCGCGTGCATCTGGCTGAGACTGATCATTCTGCGATGCATTACCGGAAAGGACATCGACATAAACGGTTTTTTTAGTCGGAGACGATAATGCGCCGGACTCATCCGCACGAGCCATGCCAAAAGACGTTGTGATTATCAGACTCCCTGCAAGCGTCACCCCCCGCAGAGCAGAATAGGATTTGAATGCAGGAAACCTGTTGCAGCATTTGCGATACATCATCTGACCATGGATAGGTTTTGGCACTCTGGTCAGAAAGTGCCCGGTTACAGCGTAGCAGACTGAAAATATGACAAAAAAGGACGATTTTTTGGATAGATCCACTTCCAAAAATTACGTCTTTCATTTTGAAATACAACAGTTTTTAAAACAGACCTCAAAAAAATAAGAGCCTGCTTTCCACCAAGAAAAACCGCCTCTCAATAGAAAAGCGGTAGAGTGCGGCTTTATGGTTTTTTCGGGGGAATATTAAAAAAATCAGTATGAAAACATAAATTTCTCATAGAAAATAACAATGATTAAAAAATGTAAATTAATAATAGTTTTGTTTATACTACCAATGCTCCAAAGGAGTCTTAAGGCACACACCAGAAACCATCTAGATATTACCAACAATTTTTATCATATAAAAACGAATATATGAGTGATGATATAAAAATATACTTCCTGTATTTTTTAATTTTTCCCTGAAAACCATTAAGATGAAGCGTGAATTTTACTTGAGAACATCGTGTTTAGCCTATTGCTGTGCATAGGTCCTTTAAGGCGCTGAAAATCGTCCAATGTCCAATATATGAAACATGCCCCTCCCATATTTATTTTATATAGATATAATCCAGATACGGTTTCCAAATGAGTTGAAATTCTATAAAAAGTATAATATTATCAGTTAGTTAATTCATTCCTGCTGGAAGTGTAAGAGCACTTTTTCTGATGGTATATGGTGAAGAAGAACTCACCCTCTCACCAGAACGTTACCCCCGACAGATGGCGCGTCAACACGTTTGAATACTCTCCCACTGCAGCGACAGCGCTGCCTCTAAAAATATTCCGACGCTTTACGCAGGAGCGTTTTCCAATAAAAACGACACCCCTATTGATAAATTTTTATAAAAATTCAGTATTTTTATGGAGGTTTTTGACATCAATCTATCTTGACAGAATCAAGAACATTAGACAGAGAACATTTTCCACTCCTCTGGGGAAAACGATGAAGGTTTTTTATACAGGCTCAGGCCTATCAAAAAAATCTCTTATCAGAAGCCAGTGTATCTGGATTTAGTCATAACCTCGGTCCGGCACCTTGCTGTCAGGACGATTTCAATACTGGAGTGATAGCATGGGTGACGGTCAACCCGCAGATCACCATTCTCCGTTAGGTGGCATTTATCGTGCCATTTTTTCCATCATCAGCCTCGCAGTCGGTCTGGCACTTGTTTACGGTGGCATGAAGCTTCTGATGCTGGGTGGGTCAGGTTATTACCTGCTGGCCGGGATCGCTTATAGTGCACTGGCCATTCTGGTTTTTCTGAAGCACCGCTATACCTTGATTGCATCTGTGGTTGTTTTTGCCGCCACCTTTGTATGGGCGTTGTATGACACGCCGGAAATTGGCTACTGGGCACTTTTGCCGCGTCTGGTTGTACCGGCCATTCTCTTCGCCCTTAATCTGTGGGCTGTCGCGACGTTCCCTGCAACACCATCATCCATCCGGCGGGGCAGCGTGTTTGGCGGCGTTGGTCTTGTCGGCTGTCTGCTGGTGACTTTGGTTGAAGCCTTTTTCCCCCACGGGCAGATTAGCAATCCGGATGCGGCCTCAGCAAACCCGCTGACCGCTCAGGCAGGCAAGCCCGATGCACCGGAGGATTGGGAATTCTTTGGGCGTAATGCTCAGGGTACCCGGTACGCACCGTACACCCAGATCACGCCAGACAACGTCAGCAAGCTGAAAGTCGCGTGGGTTTACCATACAGGCAGAAGGACACATGGTCCGGGTGCAGGGGTTGATGAAAACACCCCGCAGCAGATTGGGAACGTGCTGTATTCCTGCACGCCGGAAAGCCTTATTACGGCACTTGAAGCAGATACCGGGAAAGAAATCTGGAAATTTGACCCTAAGGCGCACTCTGCTGAACATGTCACATGCCGTGGCGTTGGCTATTACGATGCCACAAAAGATGTGAGCCTGACCGCTGAAGAAAAAGCAGCGGATGACGCCGCGCCGATGTGCCACCAGCGTATTCTGGTTTCAACCGTGGATGCCCGCTTTATTGCGCTGGATGCTCACACCGGCGCTCAGTGCTCCGGTTTTGGTGAAAACGGCACTGTTGACCTTAAAAAACAGATGGGACCGACTGCCGGGGGTAAACGCTATCATCCCACGTCCATCCCGGTTGTTATGGGCCATGTTGCTGTTATTGGCGGCTGGGTGCGTGACATTGTTCACGGCGAACCCTCCGGCGTTGTGCGCGCTTATGATGTCCGGACCGGAGCTCTGGCCTGGGCCTGGGATGTTGGTGACCCGGAAAACACGAGCGCTCCTCGGGAAGATCAGACCTACACACTGGAAACCCCCAATGTGTGGACAATCCCGACTTACGATAAAGATCTGAACCTCGTCTATCTGCCCACCGGCAACGGACCGCCGGATTACTGGGGCGGAGACCGGACAGTTGCCAAAGAAAAATTCGGTGCCGCTGTTGTCGCTGTGGATGCCACTACAGGTAAAACAAAGTGGGTCTTCCAAACAGTTCATCACGACGTCTGGGATTATGACCTGCCATCCCAGCCGGTTCTGTATGACGTAACCAATGCTCAGGGCGAAAAAATCCCGGCCCTGATCCAGACGACAAAAACCGGTCATATCTTTGTTCTTGACCGCCGCACCGGCACGCCAGTGACGGAAGTTCAGGAACGGCCGGTTGCAACCTCTCCTGCGGCGCAGGGTGAGCATCTGTCTCCCACCCAGCCCTTTTCTGTTGGCATGCCCACCATTGGGGCCGATCCGCTGACGGAAAGCTCCATGTGGGGTGTCAGCACGTTTGACCAGCTTTATTGCCGGATCATGTTCAAGGATTCTGTTTACGAAGGCCCGTTCACGCCGCCGGGTGAAAAACCCTATATCGAATGGCCCAGCCTGCTGGGTGGCATGAACTGGGGCGGCATCTCCATTGATGAAGCCCGTGGCATCATGTTTGTAAATGACATGCGCATGCCCCTGCGTATGTCACTGGTAAACCTTGAGGAAGCCAAGAAGTATAAAGTCGCAACGGACGAAGTGCCGGGCTTTATGGGCACCATGCGCCCGCAGGTCGCTGGGTCTTATGCCGGTGTGCGCATTGATATTTTGCAGTCTCCGCTTCAGGTGCCCTGCAATACGCCACCCTTTGGCACCATGAGCGCCATTGATCTGCATAGCAAAAAGCTGCTGTGGCAGGTGCCTATGGGCACAACGCAGGATCTGGGTCCGATGGGCATCAAAACCCATCTGCCAGTTCCTATGGGAATGCCGACTTTGGGTGGCCCGACATCAACAGCATCCGGGCTGGTCTTCTTTGCCGGCACACAGGACTATTATCTGCGTGCGCTGGATTCCGGCACAGGCAAGGAAGTGTGGCGCGAACGTCTGCCGGTTGGTGCTGTTGCGGCTCCCCTCATTTTCCGCTCCCCCAAAACGGGTAAGGAATATGTGGTGATCTCAGCCGGTGGCATGAGCCATTCTCCGGATGTTGGCGACTATATTATTGCCTACACCCTGCCGGATGACGCCACAGCCAAATAAACTGTTGAGACGCCGTTGATCTGAGCACAAGGAAATCCCCACTTTTGTGGGGATTTTTTTTACTCTGCTTCTCTCATGCAAAGCTTTGAAGTCTGTCGTCGTGCAAACCAACACTAAAACAGCTCGAAACATACTGAATAAGTGCAGCTGTTCATTCTATTTTTAGATGTTTTCTTTAAAAAGACACATTGTTGGTGCGTTAAAGCCCCCGCAAAAACAAAAGTGAACACGCACTGGCTCATCAGGCCCCCTTCGGCACGACTCCTTTTTTCAAAGGCGCTGTGTCCGACCCTCGGCGGCAAGGCTGTTCGCAGCACGCCGCACGATCAGACGACTAACAGGACCCAGACTATGCTGACGAAGACGGAGCAGACTCCGATAATCCGTACCACCGCCGCCCGACGCGCTCTGCGCCGCCACGGGCGGGAAAGCCTTTCAGACCTCAAATTTCTGGAAGAATGGGAAACAACACCCAGCAATAACGCTGCCAGCATTTTGCGGGCAGGACAGATACGACGCACGAACCCGGACCTGATGCGTGATATTGCTACAAGCATCCGCCAGTCCGGTGACAGAGAAGAGTGTGGGAAACCCATACACCGGGTGGCCTGAGCGCCTCGGCCCCACGCTATTCCTTACGCTGCAATGGTCTGGCCTGTTCAGGTTGTGATTGCATCCGGCTTTCAGGAGAGGCACCATGATGACATGGTTCGGACTTTTCTTCTTCCCAGAACAGCACAAAAGAGAAAACATACCCTCTACTCGCTGTTCCTTGGTGGTCTGGCGGCGCTTTCCGCCTGTGCCGGGCCTACGCGCTCTACGTACCGCGCACCCGGCGCTGCCCTCAACCCCTGGGGGCCTTACATTCAGGAAGCGTCCACACGTTTTTCCATCCCTCAGTCATGGATTCGCGCTGTGATGCAGCAGGAATCTGGTGGGCATCAGTATATGCATGGTCGGCTCACCCGTTCCGTACACGGGGCAGTCGGTCTGATGCAGATCAAGCCTGATACCTACAGGGAACTGGCCAAACGCTACCATCTTGGGTCGGACCCGTACAACCCGCATGACAACATCATGGCGGGGAGTGGATACATCCGGGAACTCTATGATCGGTTTGGCTCTCCGGGCTTTGTGGCAGCCTATAACTGCGGGCCGCAATGCGAGGAAAATCACCGTAGCCGTGGCACCTCCCTGCCGTCTTACGCACGGACCTATCTTGCTGAGGTTAGCCCGCACCTGAATGACCCGATTCCGGCCACACTCAATAAAACAGAAATGGCCTATACCACCGCCCCAGCCCCGGCAGCATCACGGCAGGTCATAACACCAGTTTACGCCGCCACTCCGGTAACAGTGGCCACTGCCAGCACAACAGGAACCGGCACGGCCCCACCTCTGGCGTCTGATGATGTTGCCCCGCCAGCCCCGTATACGTCAGATGGGGATATTCTCGTCTCCTCCCCCGCGGGAACGGATGCGGCAGGTGAGGCGTTAACTAAACCAGCCATTGTTCAGGCATCCTACACTCCCCCGGCCGCCGCCACAGTCTGGCAACAGGATACGGTCGGAAACGCCATGATTCAGATTGGCGCGTTCTCCACACAGGAACGCGCATTACAGGCCGCAGCCCTTGCCCGAAGTGCTTCAGGCAAACTGGCCAGTGCCGTGAACCGGATTGAACTGGTCCCCATGACACATGGCCGCCAGATCTGGCGCACCAGACTGGCAGGCCTCTCCGCTACGCAGACAGGACCAATCTGTTCACAACTGCGTCAACAGGGACTCTCCTGTATACTGGTTGTTGATCAGTAATTTTTTTCTATTCCTTGTTAAGGTTTTTCTTATATGAATATAACACATGTAAAGATCACCTTAACAATAACATAATCTTGCCGAAATTAACAAGAAATCTCTTTGGATAACACGTTTTATAGATATACGGACACCGTGCTTCATGCCCACTGTAAACAGACCTGGGTTTCACAAGACTGAAACTGCCATCCTGCGTGTGCGCCTTCTGGGGCATATGGATGTAACGTCTCTTGCCGATAAATCACTGCTTCCCAATGGTACAAAAACCAAAGGGCTGCTGGCTATTCTTGCATTATCTGACCGGCGCCCGGTGGCCCGCACACGGCTGGCTGAACTGCTGTGGAGCCAGCGGTCCTCAGAGCAGGCCCGAGCATCCCTACGGCAGGAGATTCACCGCCTGCAGGAAACCCTAAGCCCTCTGGGCGTGCCGGTTCTGGATGTGCAGCGTCAGTCTCTGGCCCTGCTGCCGGGGCTGACCAGCGTGGACGCTGAACGGTTTCTGACCTGCACACCGGGTAACGTGTTGAATCTGCCTGAAGCTCCGCCGCCTTTGCTGGAAAATCTGACTGCTGTGGATCCGGCCTTTACCCTTTTGCTGACAGAGCAACGCGCCCGCCTGCGCCAGCATATCCTGCACCAGCTGGAAGCCTTGCTGGCCACCACGCCGGAACCCTCAACCGCACGAGATGCAGCCCGCCGCCTGCTGCGTATGGAGCCTTTGCATGAGGCCGCATGGCGTGCACGCATATTCTCGGAAACGCTATGTGGTGAGCAAGGGGCTGCCCTTCTGAGTGCAGAAACCTGCATCCGCGCCTTTCAGGAAGCCGTTGGCGCGCCTCCAGGCGAGGAAACGATGCGGCTGATTTCTGAAATTCGCAACACACATTATAAAGCCGTCAAACCCGTTAGTCAGATGGAAGAACGGCGCTTGCCGCGCTGGGCGGAAACCGGCCCAGCTGAGCCTGAAATATCCGCCTCAACCCGTGCCCCGCTGCATGGCAGCAGACATATCAGCACGCTGGTCTTTTTTTCCTGTCCTGGCAGCATAACGGACCAGGCCGTAACCTGTCTTGCTGAAGATTTTCGGGATGAGCTGTGCCTGTCCATGGCCCGGCACGATATTCTTGACGTTATTATGCTTCCGCAACGCTTTCCTGCGACCACGCCGGAGGATCTGGAAATCTTCCAGCAGAAGGGCACGGACTTCATCCTCAGCATCACCCTCACGTCCCAGCAGGATGGTAAACCACATCTGACTCTTCAGGCGTTTGATACCCGGCTGAACGGGGCCATTGTCTGGGGATACCGGCTGGCCTTTACGCAGGAAAACCTGATCCGCCTCTCCAACCGCGTTTCTTCCGTGCTGGTCTGGACCCTGCTGTTAACGGAATCCCGCCGTCTGGGTAGCAAACCATTGGCCGAACTGGCCCCTATTGGCATGGCCCTGCGAGCCTTCAATCTCAGCCTGCGGAATGACCCGGCCATAAGCCATTCCATTGATGATCTGCTGCATCAGGCAGAAGCCCGCGCACCAGAAGAAGCTTTCATTCTGTTTGTGCATGCTCACCACCTGCTACTGCGCTCCTTTGAGCAATGGGACACCCCTGTTGCCAGCCTGATGGCCCCCATTATGGAACTGATGCGCAAGAACCTTGCTCTTGTGCCTACCAGCGTAAACGCGCGGTATCTATTGGCTGTAAGCCTGCTTTATATGCACCGGCGAGAAGAAGCCTTCGCCCTGCTCCAGCAGATGAAGGCAGAAATGCCAGACCCACGGGACAGTCTCTTCCTTTTGCTGGAAGGGCTCTATGCCCTGACCGGCGGGGACGTGACGGCCGCTGCGCAAATCTACACAGAGTTTTTTGATATGGTGCCGTTCATGCCGCTGACGACATCGGCAGACCCCAACCTTATCATGTCCTGCTTTCTCGCGGGCCATCATGCTGTTGCACTGTGCAAGGCGCGCAACATGCTGATCACCAACCCGAATCGTACTGCTATATTACTTCCGGCTCTGGCTGCTGCTTCCGTCCTAAACCAGCATGATCTGGTGGAAGAATATGCCGAGCGCCTCAGTCTGCTTCAACCAGATCTGACTACAGCGCGCATTGAAGCCCATTATGCGTATCTGCCCCCGCATCTGGTGAAAGTGGTGATAGAGGCTCTGAAAAAAGGTGGCGTCCTGCGTGATGACCTCGCCCAGCTCAGCACTCCGCCTACAGAGAGCGCAAGCAGACGCTTGGCGGGATTGCCCCGACAGGATATGAAGAGAACCAAGACCCATTCGACCATGAACCGGACCTGACCCTGCGCAGCGGCAGGCCGGGGAACATCGGCGCCCCGCCGCCGAAGGAGCCGTATCGACATTATGCCACGTCGTCTCATGCCCTGCCCTCCCGTTTCCGGTTCTGCCTTTAGCGGCTCACGGCCTGCTTTCTGGCTGGCTGGCGTTGCCCTTTCCGGCCTGCTGTTGCTGCCCGGCTGCTCCAGCGGCCCACGCACCAGTCGTGATCTGACTGCCCCGCGCAACCATCTTCTGCATGAAGACCGGGGCGCATCAGGTGGTGAAGATGTGCTGAAAGGCGGCGTAAACGCTTATCTGTGGCGCGCCACGCTGGATACGCTGTCCTTCATGCCCGTCGCCACGGCGGATGCTGAAGGCGGCATTATCCTGACGGACTGGTACACTCCGCCCGCAGCCCACGGGGAACGCTTTAAAATGACGGCGTTCATTCTTGACCGCCGCCTGCGCTCCGATGCACTGCGTCTGACCGTCTTCCGCCAGACCCAGCAGGGCACCGAGTGGGTGGATACCCCGCCCGCTGCCAATACGGCCTCTGATATTGCGGCCCGCATTCTCTCCCGCGCACGCAAGCTGCGCGCAGATAACGGCAACCGGGACGACTGACGTCGCGGCTTTTCCGCCGTTCCGGCCCATTATGGGCCGGCTTTTCCTGATTTGAAAAATTCACCCGCGCGAGTTCCATGACACAGCCTGCCAACACGTCCACCACCCCGGCACAGTCCCCCACGGGGTCTTCCATTGATTTTCAAACCGTTGAGCCCCGGTGGCAGAAGGCGTGGAATGAGGCCGGTGTATTCACCGTGCCGGACGTTCCCCCGGCAGATCAGCCCAAATACTACGTGCTGGAAATGTTCCCCTACCCCTCCGGCCAGCTCCATATGGGCCATGTGCGGAACTATGCGCTTGGGGATGTGGTTGCCCGCTACAAACGCGCCCGTGGCTTTGCCGTGCTGCACCCCATGGGGTGGGATGCGTTCGGCCTGCCTGCGGAAAACGCAGCGCGGGAACGCGGCGTACACCCGCAGGAGTGGACGCTTAAAAATATTGCCGCCATGCGCGCCACCCTCCAGCGCCTTGGCTTCTCCCTGAACTGGGACCGTGAAATTGCCACCTGCCTGCCGGAATATTACGGCAAGCAGCAGAAGCTGTTTCTGGACTTCCTTCAGGCTGGCCTGGTGGAACGCCGTGAAAGCTGGGTAAACTGGGACCCGATTGATCAGACCGTGCTGGCCAACGAGCAGGTGGTCGACGGGCGCGGCTGGCGCTCTGGTGCGCTGATTGAAAAAAAGAAGCTCTCTCAGTGGTTCCTTAAAATCACTGATTTTGCCGAAGACCTTCTGGATGGCCTGAAAACGCTGGACCGCTGGCCGGACCGCGTGCGCACCATGCAGGAACGCTGGATTGGTCGCTCGGAAGGGGCTCACGTCACCTTCTCCCTGCATCAGCCGCCGCAGGGGCTGGATAGCAATCTGAACGCGGTGGAAGTGTTTACCACCCGCCCGGATACCCTGTTCGGCATGTCTTTTCTGGCGATCGCGCCGGACCATCCGCTGGCCGCCTATGTTGCGCAGAGCAATAAGGATGCCGCTGAGTTCGTTGCCGAATGTCG
>NZ_CALLXM010000096.1 GCF_937875265.1 uncultured Acetobacter sp.
GTCGCTGATGAACTTGACCGACCAGACTATGCCTGCCCGCGCATTGTTATTGAAACTGGCGTGCTAACGCATCTTGATGTTCTGGGAGACTTAGATGCTGCGGGCATCCTGTTCCGTAATCTTCTGGAAAATGCTTTACGGCACAGTCCGCCCGGTTCTTCCGTGCTTGTGCATGTTACCGCACATCCAGCCCTGAGCGTGGCCGGGACTTCAATCACCCCGCCGGCTGAACAGGCAGGCCCGGGTGAGCAAACAGCCTGTGTCATGATTGAAAATACCGGGCCGCCCCTCTCTCCGGACTTGTTAACCCGGCTGCCAGACCCGTTTGTGCGCGGCAATGCCAGCACGGAAGGAAGCGGGTTGGGGCTGGCGATAGCAAGAACCATCGCCAGCCAGATGGCCATCCGTATGGATCTGTTCTCCCCCATCCCAAAACGGAACGATGGGTTTATGGTGCGGCTTATATTTCAGAAAACCCCTGCCCGCCTCTGATATCAGACGCTTGGCAGGGGGCAGTTTTGTTTGCGCACGTCACCCGCAGTCCGCAAAGCCGGAAACGGAAGGCTTTTAGCCGATCCGCTCAAGGCCACCCATGTAAGGCCGCAGCACCTCCGGCACTGTAATGGAGCCGTCTTCATTCTGGCCATTTTCCATCACAGCGATAAGTGTACGCCCTACAGCCAGACCAGAGCCGTTCAGTGTATGCACAAACGCTGGCGCTCCCCCTTGCGGGCGGAAGCGGGCGTTCATGCGGCGTGCCTGAAAGTCCCGCGTGTTGGAGCAGGACGAAATTTCACGCCATGCAGCCTGACCCGGCAACCATGCTTCCAGATCAAACGTCTTGGCAGCGCCAAACCCGGTATCCCCTGCGCACAGCAGAACGCGACGATACGACACACCGAGCTTTTCCAGAATTTTTTCAGCACAGCGCGTCATGCGCTCATGCTCGTCTTCACTCTCTTCCGGAGTGGTGACAGACACCATTTCCACTTTTTCAAACTGATGCTGGCGCAGCATGCCGCGCACATCACGCCCGGCAGACCCGGCTTCACTCCGGAAGCACTGGCTCAGCGCCGTCATACGGCGGGGCAGTGTGAGGGCATCCAGAATGTCACCCGCGATAGAGGCCGTAAGCGGCACTTCTGCCGTCGGAATCAGCCAGCGGCCATCTTCCGTGCGGAAAGATTGATCGGCAAATTTGGGCAGCTTGTCCGTGCCATACATGGCGGCATCATTCACCAGCACCGGCACCTGTGTTTCCACATAGCCGTTTTCATCCGTGTGCTGATCCAGCATGAACTGCCCAAGCGCACGCGCCATGCGGGCCAGAGCCCCACACAGCACCACAAATCGTGCACCGGATAGTTTGGAGGCTGTGCCAAAATCCATCAGGCCTAGCGCTTCACCCAGCTCAAAATGCTGCCGCGCCGTAAAGGAAAATTCTTTTGGTGTGCCCCAGACATGCTGGACCACATTGGCAGCTTCATCCAGACCATCTGGCACGGAGGCATCAAGTCGGTTGGGCAGGCTGGCCAGAATCTCGGCAGTCTGGCCTTCCAGATCGGCCACACGCCGTTCCAGTATCTCCATCTCAGCGCGGATCTCAATGCCTTCGGCTTCCAGTGCACTGCTGTCCTCACCGGTGCGCTTCAGGCCGCCAATTTCACGCGCCAGAGCCTTGCGGCGCGCCTGCTTTTCCTGCAGGGCCGTCTGAACCTGACGCCGCTCTTCATCCCATGAGACAAGCTGCTGCGCCACAGGGTCCATCCCGCGACGGGCAAGATCGGCATCAAAAGCGGCAGGGTCTGCGCGCAGAGCGCGGATATCATGCATGGATCAGGAAGCCTCTTCCTCTGGAGTGGTCTCTTCCGACAGCGGGTCCGACTTTGCTTTGGGTTCAACAAGCCGGGCTGCCAGAATGGAAATTTCGTAAAGAAGGACAAGCGGTACCGCCAGCCCTATCTGGGTAATGACATCCGGCGGCATCAGAATGGCGGCGATAACAAACGCCCCTACAATGGCATACCGACGGAAACGTTTAAGCATATCGGCTGTGACAATACCGACCCGGGCCAGTAGTGTGAGCACCACCGGCAGTTCAAATGCGACACCAAACGCCATGATCAGCTTCATGACCAGCGAGAGATACTCAGACACCTTGGCCTGAAGCTCAATCTGCACGCCGCCTGAATTTCCCGGTGTCTGGAAAGACAGGAAGAACCGCCAGGCAATGGGGAAAATAAAGTAATACGCCAGTGCGGCTCCCACCAGAAACAGGATGGGCGTTGCAATCAAAAACGGTGCAAACGCCCGTTTTTCCGAGCGATACAAACCGGGTGCGATAAAGATCCATGCCTGAATGGCAATAATGGGGAAAGACAAAAAAGCCGCCCCGAAAAATGCCACGCGGATATAGGTAAAAAAGGCCTCATACAGCGCTGTGTAGATCAGATGCGGCTGCTCACCCTGCTGCCGCATGATCTCACCCAGAGGCCGGGCCAGAAAGAGATAGATGTCACCTGCAAAATGGTAACACAGTGCAAAACACAGCAGAAATGCCGCACCGGACCATAAAAAGCGGCGGCGCAGTTCAAGCAAATGCTCAAGCAGCGGCATGGGCTGATCGTGAATTGGATCTTCCTGCAGGGGTTCGTTCTCCTTCATAGCCCGCGCTCAGCCTCCGTGCTGCCACCGGACTGCCCCGGTACGGCGGGCCCCGGTGCAACCCGGCGCTGACCATGCATCAACCGCACAGGGGGCAGAATGGCAGGCGGGAAGAGCCGTGTGCGTTCCCGCACAATCCGCCGCACATAATTGGGGGGGAGTTCGGGCGGGGCATCTACCACTTCATCTTCCACCAGCGGATTGAGGTCTGCCAGCGCATCGCTACTCCCCGTTACGGGGGGCAGGCTAGGCAGACCAACGCTGCGTTCCTCCAACATAGCCGTGGAACCACCTGTATCACCGGAAAGGCCAGCGGGGCGCGGCGGCACATCCAGCCCACGAGGGCCGGTAGGGCGGACGCCGGGCGGTTCATCAAAAGACCGCGCCAGTGTTCCATCCCCATCAATCGCTTTCATGATGCGACCGCGCACGTTCAGGTTACGCAGATCCCGCACATGGTCCCGCACTTCGGTCAGGTCGGCCTCACGCACCATTTCATCCACGTGAGACTGAAACTCTCCCGCCAGTTTACGTGCTTTTTTGACAAAACCAGCCAGCCCACGGATGGCCACAGGCAGATCCTTAGGGCCAATAACAACAAGTGCTACCGCCCCTATCAGCGCAATTTCCGACCAGGCAAAATCAAACATCCGCAGGACCACCCATCAGCATGGAACAGGAAAGTGAGAACAGGCCTCCCCTCCCATGCGTCTTGCTTGCACGCGCACCCCTGCCCTTTGCCCAATTGCAAGACACGGCAGGATCTACGCGCAGACGCCGCAGATCTATCACGACCGCCCCGGCTCGGAAACCGTTCCTGCTCCGGCATCTGCCCCCGGCTCAGCAGATTCCGCATCTGCTGCCTTTTCCGCATCTGCTTTCAGCTCGTCCTGAGGCACTGAAACTGCCCCCTCCGCGGGGTCCAGATCAGGATCAGTCTCTACACGGTCGCCCTCTAGAGGGTCGACATGAACTGCTACGACCGCCTCAGCTTCCTCCGGCATATTTTGTTGCGCCTCGGCGTCTGCATCTGGTGCAGGTGTCCGGCGGGACGTCAGAGTGTCAGGCACATCCACTAGAAGTTCTTCGCGGCGGGGCAAATCCGACAAGGCACGCAGGCCAAAATGCCGCAGGAAATCGGGCGTGGTGCCCCACAGCACGGGGCGGCCCGGCACCTCCTTGCGCCCACGGGGGGCGATAAGGGACGCTTCAATCAAGGTATCCAGCACATTCTGGCCGAGACTGACGCCGCGAATTTCTTCAATTTCCACACGCGTGCAGGGCTGGTGGTAGGCAATAATCGCCAGCGTTTCCATTACCGCGCGCGGCAGGCGACGGGGCTTTTCCAGAACACGGGTCAGGGCCGGAGCCAGATCAGGAGCCGTACGGAACTGCCAGCCTCCCGCCACTTCCACCGGCGTGACGCCGCGCCCGTCATATCGCGCCACCAACGCTGCCATGACGGCTGCGACAAAAGCCCCCAGATCTTCCATGCCCTCTGGTACCAGTTGCCTAAGCTCCAGCAATTCCGCCAGACGCCGCAGGCTGACGGGTTCTGTGCCCGCAAAAATCAGAGCTTCTGCCAGACGGACCGCATCATCCGGCACAGCAAGGGCTACGTCTGCCTCTTGCAGCTCTGCACCCGCCAGTGCAGCGACCATCTCTGGCGTGCCGGCCTCAACCTGCGGGGTCTGCACGGTCATCTCTGGGTCTTCAATCATAGGGTCTCCCTGCCAGTGCGCTGCATTTTGTGTCCGGGCCTGTCTGCATGTTCAGGATGCGCGTGCTGTTCGGCATGATCCTCCTCAGGCAGAGGCTCATGCCCCTCATGCGGGCGCAGCATGATCCTGCCGAATGTTTCATCCTGCCGCAGTTCCAGCCGACCGCTTTTGGCAAGCTCCAGCCCGGCAATCAGGGTGCCCGCAACGGCGGCGCGCCTCTGGCGGACAGCGTCTTCCCCCACGCCCTGATCTGGCAATTGCTCTGGCAAAAAGGCATCCAGACTGTTCCAGCCCGGCGGGGTTGTGCCCAGCAGACGCGTCAAGCGGGACAAAGCATCCTGCACCGTCCAGAACCGGATAGTGCGCGGCGCGTAAATGCGCTTGCGTGCGGTGCGCCGCATGGCCGCCATATAGGCCCGCATCAGCTGCGGCATATCCAGAGCCAGACCAGAGCGGTCAATTTCAATCAGGTTTTCGCTCTCACCCCGGGCGAACACATCCCGCCCAAGCCGAGGCCGCGTCTCCAGCCAGCGAGCCAGTTCCGTCATGCAGGCCAGCTCAATCAGCCGTTCCTGCAATAACTCAGCAGCGTCTTCTCCCTCTGCTGCCAGCTCATCTTCCGCAGGGAGCAGCAGCCTGGATTTCAGCCAGGCAAGCCACGCCGCCATAACCAGCCAGTCCGCCGCCAGCTCCAGCCGCACCTTACGAGCGGATTCCACAACAGCCAGATACTGTTCGACCAGCTGAAGAATGGAAATACGGGCAAGATCCACCTTCTGCGCACGGGCAAGGTCCAGCAACAGATCCAGCGGGCCTTCAAACCCATCCAGTGACAACAGAGGCACACGCGGCACACCGCCCTCCGCAGCAGCATCCGATGCTACAGGGACGGAAGTGCCGAAAACCCCTACCTGATCAGGCAGAGGTTCCGATGTTTCTGTATCTGGCACGCTGATGGGCGGCTGCGCGGCATCCATTCTGTCTGCCCTTAATGGACCTGTGTGCAGCCCAGCCCGCGTTCTCGCGCAGCACTACAAAAGCTGCGTGTTTCTGCCACGGAGGCAAATCCACCAACCCGCAGACGATAGAAGATGGCGTTATCCCGCTGCACCTTTTCAATCACCGGTGTGCGGTCTGCAAACAGGGTTGAATAACGCGTTTTCAGGCGGGTCCATTCCTGCTGTGCCTGCGCCTCAGTTTGCAGCGCAGCAAGCTGAACACGGTATTTGCCGCCAGTAGCCGTGCTGGCTGCCGGACGACTTTCCTCGGTCTTGCTGGCTGTTTCAGCACCCTCAGCAGGTGCGGCCTTTTTTGCCGCTGCTTTAGGAGCAGTTTTACTGGCTACAGGAGCCGAGGGAGCCACCGCAGGTGCGCCCGCAGCGGCATCCCCAGCGGCGGATTCATCCGCAACGCCAGTGCTGGAATCAGGCAAGGTTTCTGGCTGCTGCGAGGCATCAGCCTGCGCAGGCGTGCCTAACGTGGCAGCGCTTCCATCAGACGCAGTCACATCGCCCCCCGCAGGAGGTGCTTTTGCCTGATCAGCAGAGTGAGCGGTGTCACCGGGAGCGGAATTTTCCGTGGCTGCCGTATCGGCTGCCTGCTGGCCGTACTGCGCGGCCAGCGCTCCCGGATTAGGCTTTTCCGGCGCAGGAACCGGATGCGCCTGCCCATCATCAGCTTCCGGCGCGCTCAAACCGTCCACCTGCATCCCGCCCGGATCAACAGGCTTGGTCCGCATGGAAACCGGCGGCGGCCCCAAAACGGGAATACCGCTCTGATGGTGGCCCATCAGCGCCCAGCCACCAATACCCAGCACCAACAGGCCGCCAAGGCCCGCAGCGCCATAAACCAGCCTGCGGGTTCCAGTATCACTGCTAAGAAACTGGGTAATCACGCTTCCGCCCGTGCCGCCCGCAGGGGCTGCCGGGCGACGCGGAGCCGAAACATCATAATCCGTGCTCATGCGTTCCCGCGCACGGTTGATCCGATCGTCAAAAGAACCCTTATCGTCTTCGCTCATTAACGCATCTCCTCCACAGGCTCCACGCCCATGACAGCCAGCCCGGAACGGATCACTGTTGCGGTTGCCGCAACAAGTGCCAGCCGCGCCCGGGTGGCGTCAGGCGCATCGGGCTGGAGAAAGCGCAAAGACGCGTCATCCCGCCCACGGTTCCACAGCGCATGGAAATCACCCGCCAGGTCCGCCAGATAGAAGGCCACGCGATGCGGCTCCCGCGCAAGAGCTGCGGCTTCAACCAGCCGCGGCCATTCCGCCATCCGGCGCACAAGTGCCATTTCCGCATCCGAGTCCAGGCAACCCATCGGCACACCAGCCAGCACGTCCGGCGTGGTGGCCCCGTAAGAGCCATCTTCCTGCGCAGCCCGCAGAACGGAACGGCAGCGTGCATGCGCATACTGCACGTAAAAGACCGGATTATCGCGCTTCTGCGCCACAACCAGATCCAGATCGAACTCCATTTGTGCATCGCTCTTGCGGGTGAGCATTGTGAAGCGCACGGCATTTTTGCCTACTTCATCAATCAGATCCCGCAGGGTGACAAACGTACCCGCACGCTTGGACATTTTAACCGGCTGGCCATCGCGCAGAATGTGCACAATCTGGCACAGCACCACTTCCAGCGGCACGGCATCATTCGTCACAGCGCGCACGGCAGCCTTCATGCGTTTGACGTAGCCGCCGTGGTCAGCGCCCCACACATCCACCATCATCTGCGCACCACGGGCCACTTTGTCCGCATGGTAGCCAATATCATTGGCGAAATAGGTGTTGGTCCCGTCCGATTTGCGCATCGGACGGTCAACATCATCACCAAACTGCGTGGACCGGAACAGCAGCTGTTCGCGCTCTTCCCAGTCATCAGGCAGTTTGCCTTTGGGGGGCTCCAGCACGCCCTCATACAGCAGGCCCTGTTTTTCAAGCGTGCTGATTGCGGCATCAGTTACGCCATCACGCAGCACCTGCGCTTCGGACGTAAAGACATTCTGGTGCACGCCGAGAGCTGCGAGATCTTCCTTGATGGCCAGAAGCATCTGCGCCACGGCAAAATCCCGCACGGTGTCCAGCCATGTCAGTTCCGGGGCGGGATTTGCGCCCGATTCTGCCAGATTGTCCCCATACTGGGCCACCAGCGCTTCACCCACCGGGATCAAATATTCACCGCGATATTGCAGGCCGGTCGGGGTCAGGGCGTCAAACGCCTCTTCCGTCACAGTTGTGCCCAGCGCCTGAAGGTAACGCCAGTAAACTGCCCATGCCAGCGCCTTAACCTGTGCGCCGGCATCGTTGATGTAAAATTCCTTGGTTACGGCAAAGCCTGCCTTGGCCATCAGGTTGGCCAGGGCATCACCCACCACAGCACCACGGCAATGGCCGACATGCATCGGGCCGGTGGGGTTAGCGGACACGTATTCCACGTTCACCCGCACACCGGCACCCGACTGCGAGTCGCCATAGTTTTCACCGGCCTTCAGCACGGCAGGCAGTGCAGAACGCAGCACATCCGGCACAAGCGTTATGTTGACAAAGCCCGGCCCGGCGGCAGCCACACCGGCCACGCCTTCAACCTTTTCCAGTGCAGCAACAAGGTCCGTTGCAATGTCGGCAGGCTTGCGGCGGGCCACTTTGGCAAGCAGCAGAGCCGCATTGGTTGCCATATCCCCATGGGAGGGGTCACGCGTCGGGGTGACTTCCACACGGGCCAGCGTTTCTTCCGACACCTCAGGCAGCATCGCCCGCACGGCGGCCAGAACGTGGTGACGATAACGCTGGAACAAACAGTCTGACATTACACTCAAGATCCCAAAGAAAGCGGTAGAACCGCGTTTTCAGCCTGCTATGGACAGATCAGTCAACCGGCGATGTTCTTCCATCGCGTAGCGATCCGTCATGGAGGCGACATAATCAGCCACTGTACGCCGCAGTTCGGCGTCATCTCCTGCCAGAGCAGGCTCACGCCAGCCATCGGGCAGCAATTTGGGCGACTCCACCAGAATAGTGAACAGCTCAGCCGTCACGCGCTTGGCCTTGTAGGTCATACGATTGACGCGCCAGTGCCGATAAAGCTTGGCAAACAGGAACTTCCTGATCCCCTTGTTGGCCTCTGCCATATCCGGGCTGAAGGCCACAACGGCTTCAGGGGCCTGACGAATCTCTTCCACATTTTCAGGGGCAAGATCCGCCAGCCGTTTGCGAGTGCACACCAGCACATCTGTTGTCAGGGCATGAATCACACGCCGGACCATTTCGTGCCGGATGCGCTGACTGGTATGCGGGGTATCTTTCGGCAGGTCGGCTGCAAGCTTGCGCGCCGCATGCAGCGCCTCGCCCACCAGAGGCACATCCATCAGATCATCCAGTGAAAGCAGGCCGGATTTCACGCCGTCATCCAGATCATGCCCGTGGTAGGCAATATCATCCGCCAGTGCCGCAACCTGCGCTTCTGCCGAGGCATAAGTGCCCAGATCCAGAGACCACTCGGCATCCACCTCCCGCAGACGAGCCGACGGGTTCCGCACCGGGCCGTTGTGTTTGGCCAGCCCTTCCAGTGTTTCCCATGTCAGGTTCAGGCCATCAAACGCCAAATAGCGCCGCTCCAGCAGAGTAACCTGCCGCAGGGCTTGCGTATTATGGTCAAACCCGCCCCACGGCTGCATCTGGCTGGCAAGGGCTTCTTCCCCGGCATGGCCAAACGGCGTGTGACCAAGGTCATGCGCCAGCGCCACGGCTTCCGTCAGATCTTCATCCAGCCGCAGATACCGCGCCATGGACCGTGCAACCTGCGCAACCTCCAGAGAATGCGTCAGCCGTGTGCGAAAAAAATCGCCTTCATGATTAATGAAGACCTGCGTTTTATATTGAAGGCGGCGGAACCCTGAGGAATGCACCACGCGGTCCCGGTCACGCTGCCAGGGGGAACGGGTGAGCGATTCCTCTTCCGCATGCAAGCGGCGACCACGCTCCGGTGCAATTTGCACGGCATAGGGTGCGAGAGACATCTGTGCGGCAGCCTGTAATCCCATGTGTCTTTCAGTCCTGCTTCCTCTGGTGTGGGAAGTTTTGCCTCACGGTCCCACGAGGCCTCTACACTAGGACATCGCGTAAAAATTGACCATGCACACCATCACAGCCCCTTCAAACCGGAGCGTGCGCACGCTATCTACAAAGCATGACCCAGCCCCAGCCATTTTCTGTCTCCGATGCCGCAGCCGCGCGCATTGCCCGCGTGATTGCCACACGCACCGCGTCTGCTTCCCTTGATGGGAAAGCACCGCCAGCCGCCTTACGCGTGGCGGTGGAAGCCGGGGGCTGTAATGGCTTTCAGTATCAGTTCCAGCTGATTACCCAAGATGATATCGCGCCAGATGATATCAAACTGGATAAAGGCGAGGCTCTGGTGGTGGTGGACTCCGTCAGTCTGGACCTGCTGGCCGGAGCTGAACTGGATTTTGCAGATAAGCTGATGGGCGCGCATTTCATGGTGAACAACCCGAATGCGGCGTCCTCCTGTGGGTGCGGCACAAGCTTTTCTCTCGCATGAAAATCGCAAGCTGGAACGTCAATTCCGTTCGTCAGCGGCAGGACCTGATTCTGGACTGGCTGAAACGCCACACGCCAGACGTGCTGATGATGCAGGAAATCAAATGCGAGGCTGAGCAGTTTCCCGCCGAGCTTTTCCGTGAAGCCGGGTATGACTCCACTGTTGTGGGACAAAAATCCTACAACGGCGTTGCGACACTGGTCCGGGGGGCGTTTGAAACCACGGCCGACCATTTACCCGGGTTTGAAAACCCCGCAGCCCGCTACGTTGAAGTGCGCACACAGGGCGTAACACTGGGCAACCTCTATCTGCCCAATGGTAATTCTGGCGGGGAAGAAGGTTACGCAACCAAGCTGGCATTTTTTGACGCCCTGACACACCGGGCTCAGGGCTTTCTGAACACTGAAACCGATTTCATACTGGCCGGGGATTATAACGTCTGCCCCACCGCCGGGGATTATGCCCCCGGCGCACTGGGGCCGGATGATGCCCTTGTCCGGCCGGAAAGCCGGGCGGCATGGCGGCGGCTGGTCTGGCT
>NZ_CALLXM010000097.1 GCF_937875265.1 uncultured Acetobacter sp.
ACCACTCCATCACCCTGCTCAAGGCCGGGCGCTATGCGCAGGGCTGGGCCGAGCACGAGTGGCGCCTGAAGCTGCCAGGCCACAGCAGCCTGCCGCAGGACCGTCTGCTGCCCTCCCTCGGACCAAACACGGACCTTACGGGCCGCCGCATTCTGGTCACGCAGGAAGAAGGTTTGGGCGATACACTCATGTATCTGCGCTATGTGGAGCCGCTTGCACGCCGTGGAGCGCATGTTCACCTGTGGGTGCCTGATACGCTGGAAGACATCTGCCGCCGCGTTGAAGGCGTTGGCACGGTGCAGGTTGGTGGAGATGTTCCGGCGTATGACTGGCATTGCCCGTTTATCAGCCTGCCCCGGGTTTTTGCAGCAACACCGGACGCCATGGGCGCGCCCGTCCCGTATCTGAAAGCTGACGCGGATAAAGTGAAGGCGTTTGCCGAGTTGCTCCCCGATAACCCCAAGCTCAATATCGGGCTGATCTGGGGGGGGGCACCCCGCCCCAACCTGATCGGCCCGCATATGGTGGACCGCAGACGCTCTATGAGTCTGCAAGCACTTGAACTGCTCAGCGCCATCCCCGGCATCAACCTGATCAGCCTGCAAAAAGGCCCGTATGCGGACCAGATGCTGGACCCGCCGCGCAACATGACGCTGTATGATCCCACGGATGAACTCCATACCATGGACGACACAGCCTCACTCATGATGTCACTGGATGTGATTGTTTCCGTCGATACCTCATCCGTCCATCTGGCGGGCGGCTTGGGCAAACCCGTCATCCTGATGGACCGATATGATAATTGCTGGCGCTGGCTATCCGGGCGGGAAGACAGCCCATGGTACCCCACCCTGCGCATTATCCGCCAGACCAGCCCGCGCAAATGGGATGATGTTGTGCAGAAGGTGAGCGAACGCCTGCGTGCCATGGCCTCCTACCGGACCTGAACCAGAAACCAAAAACGGGGCACCGGAGGAAAACTCCCGTGCCCCGTTTTCTTGCTTACTCACTCCCGCCCAGAACCACGCCTAAATAATGGAAGCGGCCCCTCCCTCTGGCTTTAGCCTGAAACTGCAGGGTTAGTGGCAGATGGTGCCAGCAGTTTTGCACCAGCCCCGTTATCCAGAACTTCAAACACACCCAGCGCACGGCGGGTACGGCCATCCGGCAGTAGCGTGAACGGGCCATCCACCCCGGCAAACCCCTCCTTACGGGTCAGCACATCCGCCGGATAACCATTCGGGGCGACACGCGCCACGGTGGTTGCCACAGTAGCAGCATCATAGGACAGATCAGCCAGCGGACGCGGCATATGATGGTTACGCGCCATAAACCGGGTTACAAAGCTCTGGCGGGAAGATGGGTCCGGCGCGGCGTACCATGCCCCCTTCAGTGCCCCCAGCTTGGTTGCAAAAGCCGCCCATAGCCCTGGCCCCATAATCCGCACATTGGCGGGTGAAACCTGGGTTTCTGCCAGAGCCGCAATCACGGTTTTCAGACTAAGACCTGTATCCCCCAGCAACAGCGCATCAAACGGCGGCGGAGCGAGTTTGGGAGCCGCCGCAGCCTGTGCCGTGCCATCAGCAGACGCCGTGGCCCCTGAATCGCTCTTGAGTGCCGCAGCCAGATCAGACGGCAGATCTTTGTCTGTGGCGTTTGCGGCAGCGTCCGTGCCGCCCGCTGCCGGAACAGCTGGTGTGCTGACAGGCACCGCACCACTGCCATCCGGTTTGGCTTCAGCCAGACGGGTGTCATAGGAAGACAGTTCATGCATCATCTGCGTAATGCTGGCCGGGGAACTGATGTGATACACGA
The DNA here is from genome assembly GCF_937875265.1 of uncultured Acetobacter sp. GTDB lineage: Bacteria > Pseudomonadota > Alphaproteobacteria > Acetobacterales > Acetobacteraceae > Acetobacter. The sequence continues at coordinate 1,816 of NZ_CALLXM010000097.1, forward strand.
TGGCAGGAGACATCAGGCCCTGATCCCGACAGGACGCCACCAAACCGTTCCCCAGTGCATGGCCCAGCGGGTTATCTGGCAGGAACGCGGCAAAGCGATGCCGTCCCTCTTTACGGGCCGTGGCCACCAGACGCTCCACCTGATCTTCAGGCGTAATACCCATGACCCACACGCCGCTGCGGGCCTGTCCGACATCACTGGTAAAGGCCAGAACCGGCATGCTGGCAGATTGCGCGGCAGGCGCTGCGGCTGCGGTATCAACCGCCGTCAGCGGCCCGAGAATAATGCCATCACCAGCCTCAGCCGCGGCTGAGGCCGCAGCAGAGGCCCCACCGGCCGCAGCTGTGTCATGCACATCCATCTGCAAGGCGGTGGCCTGACCCTGAGCCGTGCCGGCCCCACTTTCTGCAAGGGCGAGCTGTGCGCCGGACAGAAGTTCATGCCCCAGCGCAGCATTCGGCCCAGTAAGCGGCAGAAGGATGCCAATTTTATGGCTGGTTGCAGCCTTTGGCCCTGCCGCAACTGTGGGTGTGCCGGAGCCTGACTGGTCCGCACAACCGGCCAGTGCGAGCCCCACAGCTCCTAAAACCGCTACTCCGGCCTTGCGTCTTGCGCCATTTCCAGCCAGACCTCGCGTGGATGCCTTTGACAGGAAAAAATATGTGCGCGTCATCATCCAGATCGTCCTCCACAAACAACCGGCCTGATGAAGCTTATGACCGGACTTCTTCACTCCATAGCGAAGGAAAGGCGCCGCGTCATGCCCTCTCTTCTTCGGGAGGGGCTGCTGGCCTGACGCTGGTCGCGACACCCATAGGGAATCTGGGGGACTTCAGCACCCGTGGCGTGGAAGCTCTGACCGAAGCGGATCTGATTTTGTGCGAGGATACGCGCATGACGGCCCGCCTGCTGTCTGACCGGAGTATCGGCACGCGTACGGAAGCTTTGCACGAGCATAATGAACGCCAGCGCGTTCCGGCTCTGATCGAGCGCATGCAGAATGGCACCCGCATGGCGCTGGTTTCAGACGCGGGCATGCCGCTGATGTCTGACCCCGGATTCCGGCTGGTGCGGGCTGTGATTGATGCGGGCCTGCCGCTGACGGTTATCCCCGGCCCCAATGCTGCCCTGACCGCACTGGTGCTCTCCGGCCTGCCGCCACATCCGTTCATGTTTATTGGCTTCCCGCCCCCGCGCTCTGCTGCGCGCAAGGAAGCCTTTGCCAAACTGCGTGCGGCAGAACGGGCTGGCCTTACCGCCACCCTGATCTGGCATGAAGCCCCGCACCGTCTGGCAGACACTCTGGCCGACATGACTGAAGTTTTTGGGGAAGACCGCACCTGCGCCGTGGCACGGGAACTGACCAAGCGCTTTGAAGAGGTCAAACGGGGGCCTGTTGGCACCCTTGCCGCTTTTTACGCTGAAAAGGCGCCTCGCGGCGAAATCACCCTGCTGCTCGGCCCGCCGGAAGAGGAAGAAGGCAGCGTGGATGATCTGGACACCACCTTGCGCACCCTGCTGAGCACGCATTCCGTGAAGGATGCCGCAGCCCTGGCCGCCACCGCCATCGGCCTGCCCCGCCGCACCGTTTATGCCCGTGCGCTGGAACTGGCAGCAGAACTGAAAAAAGACGCGGAAGCCGAATAAAAGCGGTCAGTAAAGAAATGTCGCGTCAGGCTGCGGCAGTTTCCCCAAGCGCTTCCCCTGCGGCATGGCCGCTGGCCCATGCCCAGTGGAAGTTGTAACCACCCAGCCAGCCGGTAACGTCCACCGCTTCACCAATCACATACAGATTAGGCACGGTTTGGGCTTCCATGGTTTTGGAAGACAGCGCACGGGTATCAACTCCGCCGCGCGTCACTTCCGCCTTGGCAAAGCCTTCCGTTCCGGTGGGGTGCAAATCCAGCCGATGGATATGGTCAGCCAGCGCACGCAGGGCACGGTCGGGCCATTCAACAACCGGGCGCTCTTCCGGCGCACTTTGGCGGGCCAGTTCATGCGCAAGACGCTGCGGCAACCAGCGACTGAGAGCGGCGGGGCCTTTCATCTGCCCTTTGGCTTTTTTCAGTCCGGCCAGCAGCGTATTCAGGTCTTGACCGGGTAGCAGATTAATCCGCACCGGCTGACCGGGCTCCCAGTAAGACGAAATTTGCAGCAACGCCGGACCAGATAGCCCCCGATGCGTAAACATCAGAGCTTCATCAAACCCGACCTTCCCGCAGGATGCCCTGACCGGTAGAGAAACCCCGGCCAGAGACTGCACCCAGCTTTCCTCAGCCTGCCCAAACACCAGTGGCACAAGTGCAGGTTCAGTTGAGACAACCGGCAGGCCAAAATAGCGCGCTATGTTATAACTGAAGCTGGTTGCACCAAGTTTGGGAATAGAGAGACCGCCCGTCGCCAGCACCAGAGCCTTGCTGGTAAAGGAACCAGCAGAGGTTTCCACACGGAAATCCTGCGGTTTTTTGACATCCAGAACGCGCACATCGGTCAGAATGCGCACATTGGCGGCAGCACATTCATCCAGCAACATCCGCACAATGTCCTGCGCAGAATTATCGCAGAACAACTGCCCAA
>NZ_CALLXM010000098.1 GCF_937875265.1 uncultured Acetobacter sp.
TTATTGGCTGCTCCAATTATCCGGAATGCTCCTTCACCCGCCGCCTTTCTTCAGAAAGCGCGGAAGATGGTGACGGCGGTTCTGCCCTGAAGGACGGCATGCGCGTGCTGGGCCAGCACCCGGATACGGGTGAGGACATCACTGTGCGCCAGGGCCCGTATGGCCTGTATGTGCAGCAAGGTGAGCCAGACCCTGCGGATAAAAAAGCCAAACCCAGACGCGCTTCCCTGCCCAAAGGCATGGATGGGGATGCCATTACGCTGGATCAGGCCGCCGGCCTGCTCTCCCTGCCGCGCCTTGTTGGCCTGCACCCCGAAAGTGGTGAACCGATTGAAGCCGGTCTGGGCCGCTTTGGTCCCTATGTGAAAATGGGTGCCATCTACGGGTCTCTGGACAAGGACGATGATGTTCTGACCATCGGGCTGAACCGCGCTGTAGATGCGCTGGCTAAAAAGCTGGCTTCCATCCGCAATATGGGCATGCACCCCAAGGATGGTGAACCGGTTATGATCCGCAAGGGCCGCTTTGGTCCCTATGCGCAGCATGGCAACATGGTCGCTACCCTGCCGCGTGGCACGGATATGAACGAGGTCACGCTGGATGAGGCCGTGGCGCTGCTGGCTGAAAAGGGTAAACCCCTGAAAGCCAAAGCCGGGGCTGCCAAAAAGAAAACCACGACCAAGGCTGCTCCAAAAAAGACGGCAGCCAAGGCCGAGCCGAAAACAGCCACCAAAAAGGCTGCCAGCAAGACCACGACTAAAGCCGCCGCGAAAAAAACGACCACCCGTAAAACGGCGGCAAAGAAAAGCACGGCAGAGGACGGGGCAGAGGCTCCGGCTAAAAAGCCCGCTACGCGGAAGAAAAAGGCGGACTGACCCGTGCAGAAAAGATCGGGGGCCGCAGTTCTTCCTGACCCTGCGGCCCTCCGGACTTTTCTGGAAGCAGACCGCACACCCGTCTCTCCCCCGGATATCCTGCGGGCTTTTGGCCTGCCTGCACACCTCAAGGCCGCTCTGCGCACCAGCCTGCACGCCATGGCTGTTGCGGGAGACCTCGCATCACTGCCACCCGGCAGGCTGAAGGGGATTACGGGCCTGCCAGAAACGGCGCGCGCCATTATCACCCGCATGGGGCGTGATGGCCTGCCACTGGCCCATCTGCCTGACGACCCGCGCGGCAGCACGGTTTCTGTTTTAACGCCCCATCTGGACGGTAACCTGCTCATCCCCGGTGATGAGCTGATCCTCCGCCTGCGCCCAGCCACAGGCCGCACCCGGCGGGAAGGCCGCCCGATCCGGCTGCTCCGTGCAGCCCCCCGGCAGATTGCCGCTGTCTTTCAAGCTCCTGACCGCCTCATCCCGTGTGACCGCAGGCTGACCCGCGCGCTGAATGTGCTGCCCGACGCCCCTGCCCCGCATCCAGCCCCGGATGACGTCGTTCTGGCTGACCTTCTGCCCACGCAGGACGGCCACCCCCCGCAGGCATCCATCCGCACTGTTCTGGGGCCAGCCACTGCACCGGGTATGCCCGCCACTCTGAGCCTGCTCACCCACTGCGTTCCCACAGTTTTCCCTGCCGCAGCGGAAGAGGATGCCCTCCGGGTTGCGCAGCCTCTTACATCAGCCGGAAACACGGCTGCTTCTGGTGAGAACCTGAAAAAGCGGACTGACCTGCGCGCCCTGCCGCTCATCACTATTGATGATGCAACGGCGCAGGATTTTGATGATGCCATCTGGGCTGAACACACAGCAGAAGGCTTCCGGCTGATTATCGCCATTGCCGATGTCGCCCACTATGTCACACCCGGATCCGCGCTGGATGCAGAGGCCAGACTGCGCGGCAATTCGGTCTATCTGCCTGGCCGCGTGGTGCCCATGCTTCCGCCTGCACTGTCCGCCGGGGTTTGTTCCCTCAGGCCGGGGGAAGACCGGCTCTGCCTGTTTGCAGATCTGGACATCTCGCCCGAAGGACAGATCCGCTCCGGCACGCTTGGCCGGGGGCTTATGCGCAGTGCGGCCCGGCTGACCTATCAGGCCGTGCAGCAGGTGCTGGACGGGACGCCTCTGGCACCAGAGCAGAGCCCGGCTATGGCTGGCACCGTTCTACCAGACCTGATCCACACCCTTCAGGCAGCGGCACTGGCCCTGCAGGCTGATGCCACCGCCCGTGGCGTTCAGGTTCAGCCGGAAGATGAGTATCGCGTCACACTGGATGCCGAGGGTCAGCCAGCAGACTTTGTCCTGCGGGAACGCCTACCTGCGCATGATCTTGTTGCGGCCTTCATGATTGCCGCCAACCATTTTGCAGCAGACGAGATGATGCGGCACAACGCGGCTGGACTGTTCCGGGTGCACCCTGCCCCGCCAGCAGCCTCTGCCGCGCGCACCGGTGGCCCGCGTATGCCTGCCCG
>NZ_CALLXM010000099.1 GCF_937875265.1 uncultured Acetobacter sp.
GGCGGTCTGAGAGTTCCAGTTGCAGCCGCTGGGCGGGGAAACCCGTATTGGCCAGCAAGGCACGCAGGGTTTCAGAAAGCCGTTCATGTTCCAGCCATGTGGGTGAGATGCTGACGCTGACCCCCAGCGGCTGAGACCATGTGAGAGCCTGTTCGCAGGCGGTTTTCAACGTCCAGATATTCAAAGCTTCAATCAGTCCCAGCCGGGAGGCTTGGCGCAGGCTGACGGGGCTCGCAAGATTATCCTCGGCATGGTCAGGCTGCACCCAGAGCGGTCTGGCCTCAAAGCCGATAATCCGCTCACTTGTGCTTTCCATCACGGGCAGAAATTCCAGATGGATGTCTTCAAACGCAATGGCGCGACGCAGGGCATGATCCTGCAAAACATGGTCTGTATAGGCTTTGGTGCCCTGCTGCGTGGCAGCATGGGCTGACCCATTTTCAATGCGCGCTTCAAACAGAGCGGCGTTTGCCGCAGTCATCAGGGCTCTGGCCGAATCCCCATTGTCAGGAAATGTCGAAGCCCCCATCAGAGCATCGAAAGCAAGGGGGACTCCCTCAATTTCCACGCTGCCGGATAGAGCGGCCTCTGCTGTTACAAGAATGTCTTGCAGAGTTTCATCGGGGGCGAGTGGTGTTAGTACCAGAGCAAGCTGGGTTGAAGAGAGGCTGATGCTCTGCGTGCCTTCGGGTAGTGCGCTAAGGAGCCGGTGCTGAGCCTGCTGGGCCAGAGAACAGGTAGTCTGCCAGTCTGCCTCATTGTCAGCAAAAGCGGTGTGCTGAAGAGCGACACGTAAAAGAATGACAGAGGCTGATTGTGTAGTATGCCCCATTGCCTGCAGGGCGTGGCCCAGAACATGTTCCAGAACGTGCCATCCTGAGGGATGCTGGAGCAGAGTTTGAGCCTCATAATTTTGACCGTGCGGGGTAGACGGGTCTGAAAGAGGCATACGAAGAACTATCCTTACGGGTTCTGAAAATACTGGACAAAACGCTTATGTCTTTTGTCTTTAATGGAGAGATGTTTAATTTAAAATAAAAATGTAAAAAATAAGACAACAGTATTTTATTTGGGATGTTCGTAAAAATATCGTTAATTTATAATGGGTTATGAATTACCCTCCTGAGAAAATACGTGCAGCATCTGTTTTGTTGAACAGGATCAGAAGAATTTTGGACGCCAGAGGGAGGCGCGGCGCAGCTGTAAGGGGGGCTGTATCGGGCAGGATTTTCACAGCTTCGGCCTGGGCTGTTTCTAGCAGGAGATCGACCAGAATTTCAGGGGCCATCCGGTATTCTGGCAAGCCCGACTGGCGGCGGCCTGTCATGTCCCCCCCGCCACGCAGACGGAAATCTTCATCGGCTATCAGAAAGCCATCTTCGGTTTCCCGCAGGCAGGTCAGCCTGCGGCGGGCTGTCAGGCCCAGCCCCTCATCATGCAGCATCAGGCAATAGGAGGTCGCAGACCCACGGCCTACACGCCCGCGTAACTGATGCAGCTGGGCCAGCCCAAAGCGCTCGGCATGTTCTATGACCATAATGGTGGCAGTCGGCACATCCACGCCCACTTCGATCACGGTTGTAGCGACCAGAATGCGGGTTTTGCCCTGTGCGAACTCCTGCAATGCTTCTTCACGCACGTTGGCGTCCTGCCGCCCATGCGCCAGCCCGACGACCTCACCAAATCGTTCCAGAAGGGTGGCCTGCCGGGCTTCTGCTGCGGCAATATCCAGCGCCTCACTTTCTGATACCAGAGGGCAGACCCAGAAAATCTGAGCCCCCTTCGCCAGCGCACGCGCAAGCCCCTCAATCACTTCGTCCATAATGCTGATGGTGTGCAGGGATGTGCGCACAGGTTTGCGCCCTGCTGGTTTTCCATCCAGCCGACTGATCTGCATATCGCCAAAGCGGGTAATCAGCAGTGTGCGGGGGATGGGTGTTGCAGTCATGACTAGCATGTCTGCTGCCGGACCTTTTTCAACCAGTGTGAGGCGCTGCTCCACCCCAAACCGATGCTGTTCATCAATCACAGCCAAGCCAAGGTCCGCAAACTTTACGGTTTCCTGCACCAGCGCATGCGTGCCGATGACCAGCCGTGCCGTGCCATCTTCTATCTCCTGCAAAGCCTTCTTGCGCGCTTTGCCTTTGACGGAACTGGAGAGGAACGCCACAGGCACCGGAGAGAGCCGGCCAAAGGTTGCCGCGTGCTGACGGGCCAGAATTTCCGTAGGGGCCATCAGAGCGCCCTGTGTTCCGGCCTCTACCGCGCGCAGCATGGCCAGAAGTGCGACCAGAGTTTTGCCCGCACCCACATCGCCCTGCAGCAGGCGGCTCATGCGGTAGGGGGCCGCCATATCGGCTTCAATTTCAGCCAGAGCCTTTTTCTGGCCAGGTGTGGGGGGATGCCCAAAGGCGGCCAGAGCCTGCCGTTGCAAATGCCCATCCCCCATCAGGCTGCGGCCGGGGCGGGAGCGGGAGGCGTGCAGGGCAATGCGGGTGGCAAGCTGGTCTGTCAGCAGTTCATCACAGGCCAGCCGAGCTTGTGCTCGTGTCTGCTGTGCCCGCCAGGCGCTCCCTGTTTCGCTGCCAGGAATGCGGTCAGGAAAATGTGCCCATGTCAGTGCGGTGATGAAATCAGGCCAGTGTTTTTTTTCAATCAGCGCGGCCTCATGCCATTCCGGCAGAGTGGGGGGCAGGGTGGCGAGGGCTGCCGTCATGGCCTGCCGGACATGGCCAGCAAACAGTCCCGCCGTAAGAGGCCAGACTGAATCCAGACCGGGAATACGGTCAGCCGAGCGGGCCGGAAGCAGATAGTCCGGGGAAGTCATGCACAGGCGTTCCCCAAACCGCTCGATCTTGCCCGAAGCCACAATGGATTCGCCGATCACGACCTTTTCTGCCTGCCATTTGGAAAAAAAAGCGAGTTCCAGCAGGCTGTTACCCTCAGCTAGCGTAATGCGCCATGGCTGACGTGTGCGGGGTGCAGGAGTGCGTATGTCCTGCACAATGCCGGAAACCGTCGCAATTGTATCAGGCCTGATCTGCGCCAGAGCGAGCCGCAGGCGGCGGTCCACCACACTTTCCGGCAGGCAGAACAGCAGGTCCAGCACGCGTGACCCTCCTGCAATGCGGGTCAGCAGTTTTGCACGCGCTGTGCTAACACCCGGCAGTGTGTCCAGCGGGGCCAGCATGCCGGACAGGCTGGAGCGGTCAAACGGACCGGGGGCCGAAGCGGATGTGATAGACGGGGGGCTGGACACAGGAACGACACAGGCCTCTGTTTGGCAGGCTGACAGAAGAGAACGCCAAGGCTATAGGACACCAGCGTCATGCAACACAATTCAACGACTGCTCTCCCGCCCGAACACGATTCTGAAGAGGCTCTGGCTCTTCGGCGCCGTCGTTTGCTGTTTCGGGCGTTACATCGCGGCACATTTGAAACAGATGCCCTTATTGGTGGCTTTGTGGAAGACAATGTTGCCGCCATGAACGCGACGGACCTCGCGGACATGGAAGCTGTTCTGGAAATCCCGGACCCGGACCTGACAGACTGGCTATTTGGCCGTCTGCCATTGCCGGCAGAGCGGGAGACCCCCATGTTACGCCGCATGATTGATGCGTGTCGCACAAAAGGAGCTGGGACGGCCGGATGAGGGAAGAGACGAGCGCAGAGGACCGTATTGCGTCCATTTGGGGCGTGCCTGAAGGGTATGATGCGCTTTTGCTGGCCAGACGGGCCAGAGAACATAAAGGGCCCGTCCTGCATATTGCGCGGGACGATGCTTCGACCGCGCGGCTGGCGGATACACTGGCCTACGTGGCTCAGGATGTAGAAACCCTGCGTTTCCCCGCATGGGACTGCCTGCCGTATGACCGCGTTTCTCCTAATCCCTCCCTTGTCGCGGAGCGTGTTGCAACACTTACGCGCTTGCTGGAGCCCGCGGATGGTCGGCCACGGCTGATCCTGACCACCGTTGCCGCCGTGGTGCAGCGCGTCTCACCGCGCGCTACGTTTGAAGGCCAGTCACTTACAGTTCGGCAGGGGGAAAGCCTTGATCAGGCTTTTCTGATCGAATTGCTTGTTGCCAATGGTTACACGCGCACCGATACGGTGATGGAAGCTGGTGAGTTTGCCGCGCGTGGTGGCATTTTTGATCTTTTCCCCGCCGGGGCGGCAGAACCTGTCCGGCTGGATCTGTTTGGGGATGAAGTAGAGAATATCCGGGCGTTTGACCCCGGTTCTCAGCGTTCCACGACCAAACAGGATGCTCTGACACTTCGCCCTGTGTCCGAATTTTCGCTGGATGCCGCCAGCATTTCCCGCTTCCGCACAGGCTGGCGCGACATTTTTGGCCCGGCTGCCGCGTCTGACGCGCTTTATGAGCATATTTCAGATGGTCGCCGCCATCCGGGCATCGAACACTGGCTCCCGATGTTTCATGAACGGCTGGAAACCCTGTTCGATTATCTGCCCAACGCCTCCGTCTCGCTCGATTATCAGGTGGAGGACGTGCTCAGAACACGTCTGGAAATGATTGCTGACCATTATCAGGCCCGTCGTCAGCCTGCGCGTGAAGGGGAAACTCCCTACCGCGCCCTGCCGCCGCACCTGTTGTATCTGGATTCCAAGGGGTGGGAGGCCATTCTAAGCCGTCTGCCTGTAGTGGCCTTCAGCCCATATGCCATGCCGGACGGGGCGGCGGGGCTGGATGTTGGCGGGCGGCCGGGCAAGATGTTTGCCAAAATTGTGCCCGGAGCCCAGCGTGAACAGGTTTTCTCGCTGCTTGGTGAACAGGTGCGGGACTGGGGGCAGGTCAAGCGCAAAACATACGTGACCGCATGGACCAGAGGCTCGCGTGAGCGCATTGGCACCTTACTGCGTGAACATGGCGTTGCCACCCAAAGTTATGATGACTGGGCTTCTGCCCGCAAAGCTAAACCTGGTTCGGTTGGGCTGCTCACACTGGGTCTGGAACGCGGCTTTGTTGCGGATGATCTGGCCTTTGTGTCTGAACAGGATTTGCTGGGCGAGCGTATTGGTCGCCCGCCACGCCGCCGCCGCCGCGCGGATGAACTGATTGCCGAGGCTGGAGAGATTTCTTCTGGTGATCTCGTCGTTCATCAGGATTACGGGATTGGCCGGTATGACGGGCTGGAAACGGTCAGTGTTGGCGTGGCCCCGCATGATTGCCTGCGTCTGCTCTATGATGGCGGCCAAAAGCTCTATCTGCCGGTCGAAAATATCGAACTGCTGAGCCGCTTTGGCTCGGATCAGGCCGGTGTGCCGCTGGACAAGCTGGGCGGGGTTGCCTGGCAGGGCCGTAAGGCCAAGATGAAGCTGCGCATTCGTGACATGGCCGGGGAGCTGATCCGCACCGCTGCCATGCGAGCCACGAAAGAAGCGCCCGTTCTGGCTCCGGCAGAAGGACTATGGGACGAGTTCTGTGCCCGCTTCCCGTTTGTGGAAACGGATGACCAGTCCCGCGCCATTGCTGATGTGCTGGACGATATGGGCTCAGGCCGCCCGATGGACCGGCTGGTGTGTGGGGATGTGGGCTTTGGTAAAACGGAGGTGGCACTCCGTGCGGCCTTTGTTGCCGCCATGTCAGGCGGTCAGGTGGCTGTTGTGGTGCCCACCACACTTCTGGCGCGCCAGCACTACCGCACCTTTACCGCCCGTTTTGAAGGGTTTCCCATCAAGGTTGCGCAGTTGTCCCGTATGGTGACGGGCAAGGAAGCGACTGCCGTGCGGAAAGGCCTTACAGATGGCTCCGTCAATATCGTGATTGGCACACATGCTCTGCTGGCCAAAACAGTGCAGTTTGCCTCGCTTGATCTACTGATTATTGATGAAGAACAGCATTTTGGTGTGACCCATAAGGAAAAGCTGAAAGCCCTGCGTGAAGACGTGCATGTGCTGACACTGTCCGCCACACCACTGCCGCGTACCTTGCAGCTTTCGCTCTCCGGCGTGCGTGAGATGAGCCTGATAGCAACACCTCCGACTGACCGTCTGGCGGTGCGCACTTTTATCATGCCGTTTGATAGCGTTGTGATCAGGGAGGCCATTCAGCGCGAACGTTTCCGGGGTGGTCAGATTTTCTGCGTGGCTCCGCGGGTTGAAGATCTGGACCGTCTGGCTGAGCGCCTCAGTTCCATTGTGCCGGATGCCAAGGTGGTGCAGGCGCATGGTCGCCTGACGCCGACGGACCTTGAACAGGTGATGACCGAGTTCTCGGATGGGAAATATGACATCCTGCTTTCCACCAACATTGTGGAAAGCGGGCTGGATATGCCGGCTGTGAACACCCTGATCATTCACCGGGCCGATATGTTCGGCCTTGGGCAGCTTTACCAGCTGCGCGGGCGTGTGGGGCGCGGCAAGCAGCGAGGCTATGCCTATCTGACATGGCCGCAAACGCATGTGCTCTCTGCATCGGCTGAAAAGCGGCTGGAAGTCATGCAGACGCTGGATACGCTGGGGGCAGGCTTTACGCTGGCCTCGCATGATCTGGATATGCGCGGAGCAGGAAATCTGCTGGGGGATCAGCAATCCGGCCATGTGCGGGAAGTGGGGATCGAACTCTATCAGCAGATGCTGGAAGATGCGGTGGCAGACCTCCGATCTGAAACCAGTCGTCGCCGGGCAGAAGATCGGGACTGGACACCCAACATTATTGTCGGACTGCCTGTTCTGATCCCGGATGCCTATGTGCCGGACCTGCCTGTGCGCCTTGGCCTGTATCGCCGCATCAGCGGTCTGGCGTCCGATGCAGAACTGGAAGCTATGGAAGCTGAACTGGTTGACCGCTTTGGCACATTACCGCCGGAGGTGAAAAACCTGCTGGATATTGTGGATCTGAAAAGACTGTGTCGTGCCGCAGGGGTTGAGCGTCTGGAGGCCGGACCGAAAGGTATGGTGCTTCAGTTCCGCAATAATATCTTTAAAAATCCGGCAGGACTGGTGCAGTGGATGGGCCGCTGGAAAGACGGCACTGTTCGCCTACGCCCCGACCACAAGATGGCGGTTGTGCGTGAACTGACCAACGTACAACGTATTGATCTGGCCCGCCGTGTAATGCGCGATCTGGTCAAGCTGACACAGAAAGTTGCGGCGGAAGCTGCCTAAGCTCTGAGGAGCGGAGGGAAACCGAAAGCCGTTCCCTTTAGGAAGAAACCACAAAAAAGCGGACTGCTCAGGCAGCCCGCTTTTTTTATGAATACCGTTCCGAAAAGGGCAGGAGTTTTAGTGGATAGGCAACGGGAAGCCGTTCACAGTCAGTACACCGCCTTCCCATGTGGCATTCCACACATTGGCGTCATTCTGCGCGTGGCTGACCAGACGGGCCAGAACGAGGCCCGCAGCCAGCTTCATTTGTTTAGCTGTCCGGGCTTTTTCAATCAGGGCTTCCAGATTGCTGATTTCCAGATGGCCTCCTGCCGAGGTGGCGGCAACATTCCCGGTGAGGGTTGCTGTGCCGTTGCCTTTAAGGTGCACAGTGTCTCGTGCCGCATCAAAGCTGGAAATAGTGAC
>NZ_CALLXM010000100.1 GCF_937875265.1 uncultured Acetobacter sp.
CCAGTGGCCAGATGCAAATTGCACAACGCATTGGTGTGCCACGCGCCGGAGGTGCTCTGGTTAAGCCCCATGGTCCACAAAGAGAGCCATTCACCCGCTTCAGCAATCCAGCGGGCGGCGGTGCGGATATCGTCTTCCGCAAGGCCTGTCAGACTGGCGACGCGTTCCGGCGTGTAATCAGCCAGAAAGGCGGGCATGTCTTCCCAGCCGGTGGTGCAGGTGGCGATAAAGTTCTTGTCGAGCGCACCCTGTTCTACCAGAAGGTGCAGCAAGCCATTAAGCAGCGCGAGGTCCGTGCCGGGGCGGATTTGCAGGAAGAGATCGGCTTTGTCTGCTGTGGCAGTGCGGCGTGGGTCCACCACAATCAGTTTTGCCCCGGCCCGTTTGCGGTCCATCAGGCGCAGGAACAGGATGGGATGACAATCCGCCATATTCGCCCCGATGACGAAAAACAGATTGGTGCAATCAAAGTCTTCGTAAGAGCCGGGGGGCGCATCGGCCCCGAGGGAGAGTTTATACCCCGTGCCAGCGGCTGCCATGCACAGGCGGGAATTGGACTCAATATGCCGTGTGCGGAGGTAGCCTTTCACCAGTTTGTTGGCGAGGTATTGAGCCTCCATGGACATCTGGCCGGAGACATAAAGTGCTATGGCGTCCGGTCCATCGGTCTCCAGAATATGCCGCAGCCGTCGGGCTGTTTCTGTAATGGCGGTATCCATGGAAATGGGGGCCGGCGGCGCTGCGCGGTCTGGCCGAAGCAGGGCGCAGTCCAGGCGGGCGGGGGACGTGACTGGCTTGTCGCATGAGCTGCCTTTAGTGCAGAGCCGCCCGCCATTGGCCGGATGCGCGGTATCGCCCCGCACCCGGACAATTTTCTGGTTCTCCACCTCCATCACAATGCCGCAACCGACACCGCAATAGGGGCAGACAGACCGGATTTCTTCCGCGCAGGCCATGCGGGTTACGCCATGGCGGCTTCCGCCGGGACAGTCACTTTACGGGCGCGGATTTCTACACGGCCCTTATGCAGCCGAGCCTCCCATGCGTGGATGGATCTGGATGCATCTTCAAGGCAGGTGCCGTCTTCCAGATTGAAGTGCTGCTTGTAAAGCGGGGAGGCCACAACCGGCTGCCCGTGAATATCCCCCATCAAACCACGGCCCAGAACATTGGCGTGGGAGAAGGGGTCATGATTATCCACGGCAAAAACCCGGCCTTCACCCTGCGTGTCGGGTAGATAGAACAGGGCAATCTGCGCGGTGTTATAAAGTGCGACCACGCCAGAGCGGGGTACAAGGTCACTCTGCCCGCACAGGTCAGTCCAGTCCACCGGGCCTGCGGAGATCGGCTGCTCTGGCTGATTATCCGCGGGTTTCACCTGATCACGCTCCGGCACGGTGCGAATGTTCGGGTCCGGGCGCGTATCGTTTACAAAGGTACGGAAGCGTTTGAGCTTTTGCTCGTCTGTCAGAGCGTTTTTCCATTCGCACTGATAGGTATCCACAACCAGTTGCATCTGCTGTTCCAGCTCGTCACAGATGCCGAGACTGTCGTGGATGATGACATCTTTCAGATAGTCCAGCCCACCTTCCAGATTTTCACGCCAGACAGAGGTTCTCTGGAGCTTATCTGCTGTTCGGATATAAAACATCAGGAAGCGGTCGATGTATTTGACCAGAGTTTCTGCATCGAGGTCCGTCGCAAACAGTTCCGCATGGCGCGGGCGCATGCCGCCATTGCCGCAGACATACAGGTTCCAGCCATTTTCCGTGGCAATCACGCCGACGTCCTTGCTCTGGGCTTCCGCGCATTCCCGTGTGCAGCCAGAGACTGCAAATTTCAGCTTGTGCGGAGAGCGCAGACCTTTATAGCGGTTTTCCAGATCCAGCGCCTTGCCGACACTGTCCTGTACGCCATAACGGCACCATGTGCTGCCGACGCAGGATTTTACCGTGCGGGTGGATTTGCCGTAGGCATGGCCTGTTTCAAAACCGGCATCCAGCAGCTCGCGCCAGATATCAGGCAACTGGTGCAGCTGTGCGCCAAACAGGTCCACACGCTGGCCGCCGGTAATCTTGGTATACAGGTTATATTTTTTGCCAACCTGACCCAGAACAATCAGCTTGTCTGGCGTAATCTCACCCCCGGCGATGCGCGGCACAACGGAATAGGTACCGTTCTTTTGCATGTTGCCCATGAACGTGTCGTTCGTATCCTGCAGCGGAATATAGAGCGGGTCCGTAATGGGTTTGTTCCAGGCAGACGCCAGAATGGAGCCGACTGCCGGCTTACAGATATCGCAGCCCAGACCGCCATTGCCATACTGCGTCATCAGCTCTTCAAAACTGCGGATGTTATGCACGCGGACGAGTGAATAGAGTTCCTGCCGCGTGTAGGAGAAATGTTCGCACAGGCTGTGGTCAACCGTAATGCCACGTGCTGTCAGTTCGGTTTCAAAAACGCTTTTCAGAAGTGCTGAACATCCACCGCAGCCGGTGCTGGCTTTTGTATCTTTCTTGAGCGTGCCGAGGTCCGTGCAGCCCTGCTCAATCGCGGTGCTGATCGCCCCTTTTGTCACGTTATGGCAGGAGCAGATGGTGGCGGTATCTGGCAGGGCATCTGCGCCAAGCGGTTCCGCACCTTCACCACGTGGCAGGATCAGCACTGCCGGGTCGGCCGGGGGTGCAATCTTGTTCTGCACATATTGGAAAATGGTGTCGTAGTAAGAGTTATCGCCGACCAGAACAGCGCCGGTCACACGGCTACCATCGGCGGATAAGACAAGGCGACGGTAGGAGCCGTCTGCCTCACCAATAAAGCGATAGCTGGTGCAATCCGGTTCCCGCCCGTGGGCATCGCCAATCGAGCCGACATCCACGCCCTGCAATTTCAGTTTTGTGGACATGTCCGCGCCGGTAAAGGCGGCTTCTGCATCCCCGGCCAGTAGTGCTGCCACGGTGCGGGCCATGGTATAGCCGGGAGCGACAAGGCCGAAAATCTGCCCTTCCCACAAGGCGCATTCGCCAACGGCAAAAATATCCGGGTCGGACGTGCGGCACTGGTTATCCACCACAATGCCGCCACGTGAGCCGATTTCCAGCCCACAGGCGCGGCCCAGCAGGTCCTGCGGTTTGATCCCTGCGGAAAAGACAACCATGTCCGTTTCCAAGGTGGAGCCATCAGCAAAAATCAGTTTATGGCGATGTGTGGTGCCGGGCACGATTTCCTGCGTCTGGTGCAGGACGCGCACATCAATGCCGAGCGCCTCAATCCGTTTTTTCAGGGCGCGTCCGCCTTCTTCATCCAGCTGCGCGGACATCAGATGCGTGCCAAGCTGGATCATACTCACATCCAGTCCCAGCACCTTGAGCGCATTGGCCGCTTCCAGCCCTAGCAGGCCGCCGCCAATCACGGTGCTATGCTCTGCACCTTTGGCCGCAGCGCGGATCAGGTCCAGGTCTTCCAGTGTGCGATAGACCAGTCCGGCAGTGCCGGTATTGCCCGGAACAGGCGGCACAAACGGCGTTGAGCCTGTTGCGAGAATAAGGGTGGTATAGGGGATAGTTCCGTTTTCTGTCGTGACGGTTTTTGCCGCACGGTCAATGTCAGTAATGCGGCTGTTCAGGTGCAGCGTAATGCCGTGCGCAGTATGGAAATCTTCCTGATGCAACCGCAGGGCCAGTGCATCCTGCCCGGTCATGTAATCGGTCAGATGCACACGGTCATAGGCATGGTGCTGTTCTTCACCAAAGACGTGAATCTGGTGGGTTTCGTGCAGGCCGTGCATGACGAGCTGTTCCGCACAGTAATGGCCAACCATGCCGTTGCCGACAATAATGATGTTGCCTTTGGTGGTCATGGGTTTTCTCCCCTGCCTTTAAAACTTGAATTCGAGCGTCTGCATATAAAGCGCGCCCTCTTTGGCTCCGACATCCCGCATCCCGCGGGAGAGCAGGATACCTTCAATATCATGCGTCCAGGCCCAGTGTGGCGCAAAGTTCCAGGACAGCTGGGTGTAAGGCATGACACCGGTAAAACCGCCATGCTGGTTGTTGCGCCAGCTATAGATTTTGCCGTTGCCACCATAAACGGCATCCTGCGTGCTGGCGCGCCAGAATACGGGCACATGCAGCTTGAGGTGCAGGGTGGGGAGGATGGTAAAGTTGGCAATCGGGCCAACACCAATCAGGTTCTGAGAGGTAAGGGACAGAGAGACATCATTGTAATAGGGCAGGGGCACAAACGGCGTGGCAAACGTACCCACGGCGCCGTCCTGACTGCGGTCAGACCCGCCGGAGAACAGATCCCCCTGCACGCCAAAGCCCGGCTTGCCGGCCCAGTCGGCGCGTGTGTAGGTGATGCTGCCATTCACGGCATAGGCGCGCACAGAGCGGGTGCTCTGGCTTGTCTTGGCCGGACGGAATTCACCGCCCTGAAAAATACCGGTCAGACTGGTGCTGAACGGCCCGACATTACCCCAAAGCCGCATGCCCACATTGTCCCGCCGGGTGGAACCTTTCTGGGTGCCCCCAGCGGTGGCTGTGGGGATGGATGCTGCCGCTCCGCCATACAGATAGCCGAGGAAAAACAGATCCGCGAACATCTGGCTTTTCTGGCCCATGAATTTGAAGGAGGGCAAGGCCGTGGAGCTGTAAGCCCCATACAGGCGGGCATTGTAATTGGTGCCGTCTGCAAAAACCTTTTGCGGTAGCTTGTTGGTTTGCATGAAGTCGAACATGTCAAGCCTGAAGCGGTTCCAGACAGCATAACCCCGGAAACCGTCCCATGTTTGCTGCACGTTGGGCAGGTCACGCACGGACTGCATGGAAACCGGGGCATCCAGAAACACCTGCCGGCCGCCAATAACACCCATCTGTGCGCCGAGTAGCCGCCCTTTGACTTCCAGAATGCCCTGCTGGAGGTCCAGGCTTTCACGCTGGGTGCCGGTCTGGTAGCCGTACGTATTGGAGCCACCCGCTACGCCATATAGAAATTCCGCATAGGCGCGCACATGCTCGCCAAGATGCAGGTCGGCCCCGTACTGGTTGCGGAGCAGGACACGGCTGGAATTGGTTTTGCCAGCCTGACCCAGCATGGGCTGGTTTTCAAAAATGTAGCGGAGGCGTTCCTCGCCGCTAAAGCTCATCCAGATGCTGCCCGTGTCATTCAGCCGGACATATTTGAGACGGTTGAACCAGTCATTTTTACGAATGTTTGCAGGTGTGCGGCCCAGATCGCTCCAGTCTTCCGCCCACCGGGTCTGGCCATAGCCACTCACCACCCCAAAGCCGGAGGCGGCATTGTTGCCGGCGCTAAAAATCTGCCAGTCGGGGTGGTAGAGGGAGCCTTTGAGCATCGCCTTTTTGTCTGGCGCAGGGAGGACGGGAACCGGTGCGACAGGCGCAAGAGGTGTAACAGCTGCCGGCGGGACAGGCTTCTGTAATCCGGGCTGTTTCTGCTCATCAGCCCAGGCTGTGCCGCTGAGCGCGACACTCAGAACAAGGCTGCCTGATCTCCAGTTTTGAAAGCAGCGAATAACACGTCTCATTTGGCGTTCTCCGTCCAACGGCGATGGCATGCCGTGACGCACCCGCATGCAACGAGACAGACAAGTGCGAAGGTTAAAAAGCCGGGCCCGTAAGAACCTGTCATCTGGCGGGCGGCCCCGAGGGACGAGGCGAGGTAAAACCCGCCTACACCGCCTGCCATGCCCACAAGTCCTGTTAGAATGCCCACCTGCTGCGGAAAGCGGATGGGTACCAGCTGGAACACGGCCCCGTTGCCAAGCCCCAGTGTGAGCATGCCCAGAAAGAATGCGCCGAATGCCAGATAGACAGACGGCAGGCCGGTTGCGATCAACAGGAAGATGATCCCGGCAAGCCCGTAGAGCAGCATCAGCGCTTTTGTGCCGCCTATGCGGTCCGCCATGGCCCCTCCAACCGGGCGGATGAAGGAGCCGGCAAACACCACAAAAGCCGTGCAGGCCCCGGCAACGGCGGGAGGCAGATGATACTGGTCATTGAAATAGATGGTCAGAAAGGCGGCCAGACCGACAAAGCCGCCAAAGGTGACGCTGTAGAAAAACATCAGCGCCCAGCAGCCACCGGATTTCAGGATCGGCCCCCATGCGGCAAGGCTGGGCATGGTGGGGCGGGCGGCAGGCTCCCGCGCCAGAAAGAGGAAGGCAATTAGCACGATGATGAGCGGTATGGTGGCCAGTCCCAGCACATTCAGCCAGCCCATCATGGCGGCCAGACCGGGGGCGAACAGGGAGGCAAGAGCCGTGCCGGAATTCCCCGCCCCGGCAATACCCAGCGCGGTGCCCTGATAGCGCGGCGGATACCATACGGAGGCCAGCGGCAGCGCAATGGCGAAGGAGGCCCCGGCAATACCCAGCACCAGCCCCACCCAGAACATGCTGGCGTAGGTGTGCGGGGCCAGAAACCACGTCAGCCACAGGCCGAGAATAACGCTGATCTGCGCGCCAATGGCGACGCGGCGGGGGCCGAACGCATCCACCAGTGCTCCGGCCAGCACGCGTAAGCCTGCGCCCGCCAGAACCGGGGTGGCGACCAGCAGCCCCTTCTGGCCTGCATTCAGGTGCAGGTCATGTGCGATGGAAATGCCCAGCGGCCCGAGCAGAACCCAGACCATGAAGGAGGCATCAAAATACAGGAATGCGGCGATGAGCGTCGGAGTATGGCCGGCTTTAAGGAACCCTTTATCCACAAAACGTCTTCCAGATGGCCCGCCAGTTCTGCGCGGAAAACCATCGCTCCTATGAGCCAGCGAACCGCCGTTGATTCGCCCTGTGTGCCGTCTCTGCCTTGGATAAGGCGCCGTGCCACCCCGCCGCCGTTGACGGAATGGTGAATATATTAAGTATACTATGATCGGAATAATCCGAAGTCAAAATGATTTCGTAAAGATAAACGGATTTTTAGGAGCGGGATTGCATGCGTAGGCTTCTGACTTTAATAACCCTGCTGGCCCGGCCTGTGCGTAACAGGTGTTCTCCTTCCAGCGCGTCGAGGGCAGTGGCCAAAAACTGTTGTGCCGGTCCCTTACAGTATCAATATCTCAACGGATATAGACACCTGAAGCTGGCCAGGCAGGAAACCATTCAGGTTGACGTGCGCACAGCTGACAGGTGGACGTGTCCCGGTTTAGTTCCGGACCATGGGTTATCTGGACTTGTAACGGTTTTGTGCTGGTCGCTTATCTCGTTATGCCACTCTTGCTTCGAAGCTTTGTACCATGCTCTACGCCTATGAACTGGATTGCCGGCTGCGGACGAAAGGCTCGTCGATCCAGTCGATCGCCTTTGATCCCAGTCTGATCGTCGAGACCAGTCTGTACCGGTCGGCGCCGGCGATAATGCAACTCGACGCGGCATATGCTGCGATCGATGGAAATGTCTGAAAGCATGCGTAGATCCGACATTGACGATAGCTCCGCTACCCTCATTTCATCTGTGATGTTTTCTCTCTGTTTTCAGGGAGAGAATGAATGCGACGATATGGCC
>NZ_CALLXM010000101.1 GCF_937875265.1 uncultured Acetobacter sp.
TCGCCCGCCCAGCCCTGATTTCGGTCAACCACCTGTGCCTGACCGGCCGCCGAGGCCGCGGCCCGGAAACCCCCATTGTCACCAATGTCAGTTTTGACGTGGCAGAGGGGGAAATGCTGGCCCTGATTGGTGAGTCCGGCTCCGGCAAGACCAGCATCGCTCTTGCCCTGACCGGCTACGCCCGGCAGGAGTGCCGCATTGCAGGAGGCAATCTGCGGGTGGCCGGACATGATGTGTTGACCATGAATGCGCGTGAACTGCATGCCTTCCGTGGCAAGACAATCGCCTATATCGCGCAGAATGCCGGAGCGGCCTTCAACCCGGCTCTCCCGCTGATGGAGCAGGTGATCGAGCCTGCACTTGTGCACCACATCATGCCCCGCAAGGCGGCTGTGGAACAAGCCATAGCCCTGTTTGACCTCATGGCCCTGCCCTCTCCCCACACAATCGGCACGCGCTACCCGCATGAGTGCTCGGGGGGGCAGCTCCAGCGGATCATGGCCGCCATGGCGCTGATCACCGAGCCGGAAGTAGTCATTTTTGATGAGCCCACGACGGCACTGGATGTCACTACCCAGATCGAGGTGCTGGAAGCCTTTCGTCTGGCCATGCGCCAGTGCGGATTTACCGGCGTCTATGTCACGCATGATCTGGCCATTGTCGCCCAGATGGCAGACCGTGCGGTTGTACTGAAAAACGGCACGGTGCAGGAGGCAGGGACAGCCCGGCAGATCCTGACTGCGCCTGCTCAACCCTATACACAGGCGCTCGTGACGGCTAGTGAGCCGCATACACGCAACCATGATCCCGCCCCGACCTCCGCTCCGCTGCTGGATGTGCGTAATCTTCTGGTAGGCTACGGCGGCACGACGCCGGATGGACGGCCTGTGCATACCATTCTGGATCAGGTCAGCCTGCCGGTTCTGTCCGGTGAGACGATGGGCATTATCGGAGAATCCGGCTGCGGCAAAAGCACGCTGATCCGCGCCATAGCGGGCATCCAGTCATGGTCTGCCGGCAGAATGATGTTTGAAGGGGAGCCTCTTGCACCACAGATCGGCGACCGCTCCCCGCAACAGCGCCAGCATCTGCAACTGGTGGCGCAGAACGCTGACCTTGTACTGAACCCCGCCATGACCGTGCAGGCCACCCTGCGCAGGGTGCTGACATTTTACGGAGAAGACGCTTCGGATGCCGCTATCCGGCATATTCTGGACATGGTGCGCCTGCCTGCTGCCCTGGCCAGCCGTCTGCCCACCCAGCATTCCGGCGGCCAGACGCAGCGCGTCACGCTGGCCCGCGCGCTGGCTGCTCGCCCGCGTCTTGTACTGTGCGACGAAATAACGGCGGCGCTAGATACCGTCGTCGCAGCTGCCATTCTGGACCTGATGATGGAACTCAAGCGCGAACTTGGTCTTTCATGGTTGTTTGTAACACATGACCTGCACGCCCTGCGCTCTGTGTGCGACCATGTTGCCGTCCTGTATGCCGGGAACTGTGTAGAATTTTCCACCATAGCAGCCCTGCAGACTGCCCCTCATCACCCCTACACGCGCAAGCTGGAAGCCTCCGTGCCTGAAATGCGCCCGGACTGGCTGGATAGCGTCCTCCGCCAGCATGGACTGAAGCAGGACAAAACAGGCCCGCCCCCGGCAAATGGCTGCCGTTACATGCCACGCTGCCCGTCTGCCGTAGCAGACTGCGCAAACACGCCTCCCCCTATGTGGCGAGCACCTTCCGGCGCATTCATCGCCTGCCACCGTACAGCACAAGAGCTGTCCTGACCCTTCGCACTTAGGAGACCAAGCATGCCCCAACCCACCCTGAATGATGCGACGCTCTTCCGCCAGCAGGCCTTTATTGCCGGAACCTGGTACGATGCGGCAGATGGTCAGAGCATTGATGTCGATAATCCTGCCAGTGGGAACATCATTGGCTCCGTACCCGCCTGCACAGTGGATGACACGCAAACGGCGATAGAGGCAGCGCGCATTGCCCAGATAGCCTGGCGCACCAAAACAGGAAGCCAGCGGGCAGACATTCTGCACAGCTGGTACCAGCTTGTTCTGGACAATGTGGAAGACCTTGCCCGGATCATGACAGCCGAGCAGGGCAAGGTTCTGGCGGAAGCGCGCGGCGAAGTGCGTTATGCCGCCTCCTTCCTGAAATGGTACGCCGAGGAAGCAAGACGGAGCGAAGGCAGCATCCTGACCACAGCAGACCCCGCCCGCCGTGTGCTTGTGCTCAAGCAGCCCATTGGTGTGACTGCCGCCATTACGCCATGGAATTTCCCTCTGGCCATGATCACCCGCAAATGTGGACCTGCAATAGCCGCAGGGTGCAGTATGGTGATCAAACCCTCTGAATTCACCCCGTTTTCTGCCCTCGCTCTTGCAGCTCTTGCAGAACGTGCAGGACTGCCTGCCGGGCTGCTCAGCGTTGTAACAGGCTGGCCTGCTGCCGTAGGAAAAGTGCTGACAGAGAGCCCAATTATCCGCAAGCTGACCTTTACCGGCTCCACCGGCGTCGGCAAAATCCTGCTTGAACAATCTGCTACCACCGTAAAAAAATGCAGTATGGAACTGGGGGGGAACGCTCCTTTTCTGGTGTTCGATGATGCTGATGTGGACGCCGCTGCTGAAGGCATCATGCAGAGCAAATTCCGCAATGCTGGCCAGACCTGTGTCTGCGCAAACCGTGTGCTGGTACAAGACGGGATATGGGACCAGCTCCTGCCTGTCATCATGGAAAAAGTGAATGCTCTCCAGGTTGGTGCAGGATTGGAACCAGGCAGCACCATCGGTCCCCTGATCAATGAGGGCGCAGTAGCTAAAGTACGCGCGCATGTTGAGGACGCACTGGCCAAAGGCGCGTGCTATGTTGGCCCCCCGCTCCGCACCGAGGGGCGCTTTGTCTGGCCCGTTGTGCTGGAAGGTGCGACGACTGACATGCGTATCGCATCAGAAGAAACATTCGGACCTGTGCTTCCCCTCTTCCGCTTCAAGACGGAAGAGGAAGCGGTCCGCATTGCCAACGATACCCCCTTTGGTCTGGCGAGCTACTTTTTTACCAACGATATTCGCCGCCTGTGGCGCGTTGGCGAAGCACTGGAATTCGGGATGATTGGGCACAATACCGGTGCCATCTCCATGGAAAGCGTGCCGTTTGGCGGGGTGAAGGAATCCGGGCTTGGCCGTGAAGGCGGCCATGCGGGCATGGAAGAATTCTTGGAAATGAAAAGCCTGCACCTCGGCGGCCTTGACGTTTCATAGTCGGAACATTCTGATTAATATTCTCTCTCGCCCCACCTCGGGGCGCCCCATCCTGTCCCGGAGACAGTCTTAGCCATGCAGCCCACCCCGAAGCTCGACAGGATTGACCTGAAAATTCTCACGCAGTTGCAGCGCAACGGTCGCCTGACCAATGTTGAGCTTGCCAACCGGGTTGGCCTTTCGGCCAGCCCCTGCCTCATCCGCGTCAAACGGCTGGAGGCTGCAGGCTATATCACCGGGTACGGCGCGCAGATTGATATCCGGAAAATAACCTCAATTCTAACCGTTTTTACGGAAATAACGCTCTCCGATCATCGCCGCCATGATTTTGCACGGTTTGAAGGCCACATCAGCAAACTTGATACAGTTGTGGAGTGCCACCTGATCAGCGGTGGCTATGACTATCTGGTCAAGTTCGTGACCCGTGATGTGGAACACTACCAGACTATCATGGAAAACCTTCTCGAGTTGAACATCGGAATTGAAAAATACTTCAGTTACATCGTCATAAAATCACCCATCGTAAAAGAGTCTTTCCCTATTCAGGATTTTTTCCCGGAGCAGAAGATTTGATCCAGAACACATCCCTCTCTCCCGTGTCGCAAGCGCAAATCTCGTTCCGTCCCATGCAGAGTGATGATCTTGCTCAGGCATGGCAACTCTCCAAGGATCTTGCCTGGCCCCACCGTCTTGAAGACTGGGAGCAGATGTTCAGCCTCGGTCACGGCATGGTCGCCATTACACCTGATGATGCGGTTATCGGCACAATCTTGTGGTGGGCGTGGGGTTCGCAGGCCGCCTGTCTGGGCATGATCATTGTCAGCCCAGCCTGGCAGGGGCATGGCATTGGCAAGCAACTCATGGCGCTGGCACGGCAGGCCCTCCCCGGATACAGGCTGCATCTGAACGCGACCTCCGTCGGTGTCCCCCTCTACGAAAAAACTGGCTTTCATTCCACCGGCGTCATTGCGCAGCATCAGGGGAATGTTTCCACGGTGCCGCTCATTCCCCTGCCTGAAGGCTGCCGGATGCGCCCCATGGGCAGTGCGGACCTGAGCACCATCTGCGCCATGGACCATGCTACGCTCAGAATGGACCGTTCAGCCCTGATCGAACTGCTGATGAACGATGGCCGGGGAATTGTGGTCGATTCAGAAAAAGGCATTCTCGGGTTTTCATTCTGCCGAAAATTCGGTTGGGGACAGGTTGCTGGACCGGTCATTGCGCAAGACCCGGTGTTTGCCCTGCCCATGCTGGCCTACTGGGCCGGTACCTGCGCAGGGCAGTTTCTGCGGACCGATATTCCGCAGGATGAGACTGTAGCCACGCTACTGGACCAGTGGGGTCTGCTGCGCGTGGGGTCCGTTGTCTCCATGACAACAGAACCCACAGAAAGCACTGCCAGCACACAAGACACTCCTTCCTGTTTCGCCCTGTGCAGTCAGGCATTTGGCTGAGCGATCACGCCCCTTATCTTTCCCTGTAGGATGACCACGCATGTCTTTTCTGCTCAAATCCACCCAAGAGCGGGCAAAGGTCTGGAAACCGCTTTTCAACAGCGCCCTGCCCGACCTTGCATTCCATGTCTGGCCGGAAACAGGTGATCCTGAAGAAGTCCGCTTTTTGGCTGCCTGGGAACCTCCAGCCGATCTGCTGACACGTTTCCCCAACCTTGAAGTCATTTTCTCTGTTGGCGCGGGCGTCGATCAGTTCGACATGTCCGCCATCCCCAAGCATGTGACCATTATCCGCATGATAGAACCCGGCCTGACAGAAGGCATGGTGGACTACGTTCTGTGGGCAACGCTCACCCTGCACCGTGATGGGTTGACCTACATTGCCCAACAGAAACAGCACATCTGGAAGGCACGGCCCAATCTGGTGGCTGCGCAACGGCGCGTCGGGATTATGGGCATGGGCACACTCGGTGCCCCGGTTGCACAGGCTCTGGCCCTGAACGGGTTTACTTGTAGCGGGTGGTCACGCTCACGGCACTCCGTGCCCGATATCACATGTTACGCCGGGCCGGAAGAACTGGATACGTTTCTGACAACAACGGACATTCTTATCTGCCTGCTGCCTCTGACAGATGCCACGCGCGGCATTCTCAATGCCAGCCTGTTTGAAAAACTTCCCAAAGGGGCACAGATCATCAACGCTGCACGTGGCGCACACCTTGTAGTGCCCGATCTGCTGGAAATGCTGGAAAGCGGGCAGATCAGCGGGGCCATTCTGGATGTAACTGACCCGGAACCCCTGCCCGTCGACAGCCCGTTATGGGATGATCCGCGTATCCTCATCACCCCGCATATTGCCAGCAGCAGCCAGACGGAAACGGCGGGCCAAGTGCTGCTGGATACCGTGCAACGCTACCTTGAAGGAGAGAGGAATTTTCCGTCCAGGGTGGACCGCTCCAAGGGGTATTGACGCCATTGCGCCTTTAAGAGAAATTTCCCTTTTCAAGCCCTGAAGTTCTGCACGTAATCCTTGGCCCGGTAATAGGCTCCCACAACCGGCAAGGCATAGGATGCCAGACCATAAAAGGGAATCTTGGGCCATGAGCGGCCTGCAAGCGGATTGGTATCAGGCATCCCAGCCATAGCTTCTGCCATGCGCTGCCCCATATAGACGGACATCTGCGTACCGTGCCCGCTATAGCCCATGGTGTAATAGACACCGTTCCATTGCCCGGCCCGTGGCAGGCGATCAACGGTCATATCGACATCCCCACCCCAGCAATATTCGATTTTCACATCCGGCAACCCGGGCAAGGTGCGCCGCATGGCCGCAAGCAGCATGTGCCCGCTGACAATATCGGTTGTGGTGCGAGATCGGGAAAAACTAGCCCGACCACCAAAGATCAGTCTGTGGTCAGCCGTCGCGCGGAAATAATTGTGAATATTCTGCATGGTCACAACATTCTGGCCACCGGGCATCACCTGTTCCAGCGTTGCGGCATCCATAGGTTCAGTGGCGACAATAAAGCTCCCCACGGGCATGATCCGCTGGCGAAACCATGATGGACCATGACGACTGGTCCCCGTTGCCATCAGCACAGATTTGGCAACAATCTTGCCCCGAGGCGTGCTGACCTCAAAACATCCCAGCCCGGACTTTATGCCTGTCATGGGGGTCTGTTCAAAAATCAGGCCACCGGCCTTCTGCACAGCCTGCGCCAGCCCCACCCCAAAACGGCCCATATGCATACGCCCGCTATGGGGATAGATCAGGCCGCTATTGAACAGGTCCGACCTCAGTTCATCCTGGATCTGGGCATCACTGATGAACCGCACATCCGGGTCCGCACTCTTGTGCAGCAACTCATGATCCGCCTGCAGCGCAGCACGATGCGCTGGCAGATTTCCAACCTTCAGCTTGCCGCATCGCACAAAGTCACAATCAATGGCATTGTTGCGCACAATCGCTTCAACAGTATCGACCGCCTTGTTAAAAACCTTGTACAGCGACGTCGCCTTTTCTTCCCCCATCGTCTTGCAGGCAAGGGAGAAACTGCCAGCCAGCCCGTTATTGACATGCCCGCCATTACGGCCGGAGGCCTCGCCAACAACGCGCTCACGTTCAAGCACAACGACAGAAGCCCCAAGCTCTCGCAGGCGCAATGCAGCAGAGAGGCCACTAAAACCACCCCCGACCACCACGGCATCCACCGTGCCGGGCATGGCCTCAGTGGGACTGGCCATAAACAAGGGGGCCGTTTCTAGCCAGTAGGAGGTCAATTTCATAACATGTTCCCCAGTACTATCTCAGGAAAGAGTAATATGGCTGGCTTGAGAAAGACTAAGCCCTGCTGTTTCAGGAGCCCAGCGCCAGGATATGAAGGCCCCCAGAGCAAGAAGGCCAAAAGCTGCAAACAACGTTGCCCGCACACCAAAATGAGCAACCCCGATAGGAAGAAGAAACGTACCCAAAGCAGCGCCCAGCCTGCTGGCAGACGATGCAAACCCGACTGCGGTGCCCCGTATTTCTGTGGGGAACAGCTCATTGGGATAGACAAACTGCAAGCCGCTACCGGCAGCTTCCACAGCCGAATAGACAATAAACGCGCCCAGCACGGCCCAACCTGCTTCACCTGACCACAAGGCAATAAAGAGCAGGGAAAGAGCCGCCAGAACAAAGGACCAGATCAGAAGTGTTCTGCGTCCAATGAGATTGATCAACCCGAACGTGACCGGAAGGATCCCCAGAAATGTAAAGCAGGTGACCACACAGGCCGCCAGAATGGGGTTACTCATGTGCATCTGCGCCAGAATCTGGGCCTGCAACGTATGGATTGAAAAAGCTGGAGCGCTTTGCAAAATCCAGAATGCGCTGACAAAAATTAGCATTTTACGATAACGCGGGCCACATAACTTGCCCACAATCTGACGTATGCCTCCGGCAGGTGCCGCAGGCTGCATCCCTTCAAAAGAAATATCGGCCTTCAGAAACGTACCAACAATATGCCGGGCCTCTGCCACCCGGCCAACATTCATCAGCCAGAGCGGAGATTCCGGCATCCCTGCCCGACACAGCAGCAGAACCAGTGAAGGGACAAAGCTGGAACCCATGACAAGTTGCCAGTTTTCAGGGAAAAACGAGAGCAGCGCATACCCCGCAACAAAGCTGCACACATAGCCCAGCCACCAGAAGGTAATAAGCCCGCTCAAAGCAGGACCACGCCAGCGCCGAGGCATGAACTCCGTCACATAAGCCGTCGCAATCGGATAATCCGCACCAATGGCAATCCCGATCAGAAACCGCCAGACCAGCAATGCTGTAAAACTGGCACAAAAATACTGTGCGGCAGAAAAGACCGTGAACATGAAAATATTCACGGTGTAGAGAACTTTTCGTCCAAACCGGTCAGCCGCCATCCCCCCGGCAAGACCACCGATAAAGACCCCCAGCAGAGAGGCCGCCCCGACAAGCCCGGTTGCATCAGCACTCAAATGAAAGCTGGAGACCAGAATTGGAAGCACAACACCAATAACGCCCAGAATGTAACCATCGCAAAACGGTCCGCCACCAGCAACAAGAGCAAGGCGCAAATGAAAGGCTGATGCCGGGACATCATCAAGTGTCCGGACTTGCATGTTTTACGGCCTTTCAGGAATACAGCATTTTCAGACCGCCTGCATCGGCAAGATCAGCCAGTTCCTTCAATGTAGAAAAATGATAGTCAGGCTTGGTCAGATTTTCGACCGCAATAGTGCCACCAAACCCGCCAATCGCCTTGCGGCGCTCAATCCAGCACACCGTGTAACCAAGTTTACGCGCAATCCCGATATCGTGGTACTGGCTTTGCGCAACGTGCAGAATGTCACCTTGCAGAATACCATCGCGGCTCAGGCGGCCACGCGCGAACCCAAAAAACGCGGCATCAGGCTTCTCACACAGCGCATCATCCACCGTAATTGAATCATGGAAAGGCAGACCAAGCGTCTTTTCCATCCCGGAGAAAGCCCATCGCTGCGTGTTGGTCATGGCGACCAGCTTGAAGTGCCTGCCAAGACGCTGCATGGCCTCCACACTATCTTCAAACGCGGGCCAGTCTTTGGCGGCATAGACAAACGCATCCGCATACGCCTCATCCGCCGGCAAGCCGAAGCGCGGTGCCAGTTCCTGATAAATGGGCTTGAGATCCTGCGGGAAAGGAAGCGTCTGCCCTCGTGTGCGCATCTCCCGATAGGCCGTCAGAAAAGCCTCCCGGTCTATGGCAACTCCACATAATTTTTGCAGGGCTTTGATCATCCCGCTTTCAAAATCAATCAGGGTACCAACGACATCAAAGGTCAGAGCTTTGGGAAAACGTGACATATGAGGCTCTCCTTAATATATTTTAAAAACCTGTTGAAAATGAAAGAACACCAGCAAAACCTCCACCAACATAATACTGGGGTGCGGCCCCAGCCACACTGTGCCCAGCAACCATCATGCTGCGTGCATTGGTCTTGATGCTGCTGGTGCCGGACAGATAGCCGCTATTGCCAATGTTAAGCAGGTTGAGCTGAAGCTGAGGATGTTTTGCGAGCCACATGTTTTTGAACCGGTAGCCAATATTCACATTGAATGTTTCATATCCAGGGATGGATTCATCATTCATGAATGTTGAATACTGCTTGCCAATATAATTCATGTTGAAACCACCAAAGATGGACCCGTCATCATAGTTAAGTCCCACGGCAGCCGTGAATTCTGGAGTATTGACTGCTCTTTTCCCTTTTGTCGGCAAAGCCACGGACGTGCCGTCGCTGGCGACTGTCGGTAGATTACTGTCAATCGTGGCATGTTCGTACTGCCCGGACACATAAGGGCTAAAATGATGCCAGCGCTGGAGCCCAACCTCAATCTGCGCACCGCGCATGGTCTGGCCACCCGCATCTATCGATTCAGAAATTGGCAAACCATTCTGATATGTTGTGGTGCTGAGCTGTCTGTGCGTGAAGTTATAGTTGAACAGAGCAACAGAGACATTGGCAAAACCTGTATGCCGGTAGCCAATTTCTTCCCCAATCGCAAATTCAGGCTTGATATTGGCTGCATGCCTGGAGGATAGCGCACCAGTCGAAACGCTGTAACGGTCTGCATACGTCATGATTGAGGCTGGCATACGGAAAGATGCAGTGCCATTGATATAAATCTGATCATGCGGCGTAATCTTGTAGCTGGCCATAAACTGAGGCAGCGGCTCTGCAACACTTTGCCCTGTAGCATACGTTACCCCAGGAACAAGGTTAGTTTGAGACCGCGTGACCATGACTTCCTTGAAGCCTGCGGTCAGCGTCAGCTTATCGTGCAGAGTCTTGTACGTATCATTGATAAACAGGGCATTGGTCTGCTGGACAAGATGAATATCATAGGTCCGCAGCACACTCCCATTGGCCGTGAGAATTGGATTGTCACCCCACATGCTGGGCACACCGCCATCAGGATTGACCGCCTGATAACTCTGCGGTTCTGTCTGATCGAAATAAGAATACCATGCGCCACCCGTCACAGTATTGTGGCCATGCGTCCAGGAAAGAGCTGCATTAATACCGGAGTAAGCCAATCGATAGCTATCGATTGAAGCCGCCACAATAGAACTGTTCGTGCCCCCCACCTGCAAAGGGCCTGCAGGATTTGGGCCGAGGAAGCTGCCATCACGGCTCAGGGTGCTTCCCCCGTTGTCATACCCCCAGGAGTACGTAAAATAAGGGGTGACATCCAAAGCAAGACCGTGACCAAACTTCAGGTTAACAGGTGCACCCAGAATGAATTTCTTCATCCTGTTTTCTTGATATTTGTAGTAGCTTGAAGGAGATGATCCCCAAGGCGTATCGTTGTAATTGAAGTTGACGCCGTACTGGTCCCACTGCGCCTTGGTTGGTGCGCGCAGGTAATACTGCTTGGCATCATTATAACTCATGATGAAGGCCGCGTGATTGTCTGCGCCCCAGTCTTTCACGAGTTTCATATCAATATGGTAGCGCCGCGTACCACCGACCCCACGCCACTCATCTGCTTCACGGTGCGAGAAGGAAATAAAGCCGCGCACGCCCGTCTTCCCGATATCTCCCGTATCCACGCGGATAAAGTGACGACGCAGGCTGAAGGAACCGTATGAAGCATCAATCAGACCACCAAAATGGTGTGAGGGATCATGCATGGTTTCAGAAAGCTCCCCGCCGACTGCGTTATAAAGGGGGGAGCGAGTATCTGGTGAACCCTGCGTCAGCGTCAGAGACTGAATGTTTTCGTTATCAGCCGCAGCAGACGTATAAGGTAGAAGGTAAACCGGTGCGGCGGCCGGGATGCCCTCAAACAGATAACCAATTTCCTGCTGGTTAAGACCACGCACAGTCAGACCCTGCTGGTCATCATTCGTGCCAAGCGGATCATTCCCGGCGTACACCACGCCCGGAAGACTGGCCACAAGAGCTGCCGGATTACTGGTGGGGCTCTGCTTGGCAATATAATCCCGCGTCAGGCCGCTACGAGACTTGGCGATCGTCTGCGGCGGCATCATACCCCCGCCGGGGGTTCGGTTTGTCACGCCATTCGGCATGGAGACATGGCCCGTCACTCCCACCTCTTCCGTTCCGGATGAAGCCACGGACTGAGGGATTTTTGCGACGGTGCCGGATTTTACCTCTTTTTTGCCCACCCGGACATTTTTGCGAGGCATCCCTTTCCCGCTACGTTTTGCAGCTGATGCGGAAGGACTGGATTCAGCATGCGCCATTCCGTTTCCGCAACAATAAAGAGAGCCAAAACCCGTGAATGAGGAAACTGAGAGCAGCAGAACCAGAGAGCGGGACATGCCCCCTCGCGCCACACCACGGGATAACAGGAATGATGTACCATTCCGCACCATAAAAGAGGGGTAAGTGTTTGCCATGCCTATCCTCCGGAGCGCCCCGACAAGGGCGATAAAGCGTGAGACAGCGCCAATATCCAAAATGATTATGAGCAGAAGCAGACAGCGGAATACCCCATTTTCCTAAGCGATACAGAACATCATATCATTTTTATATCGGAATAAATCAATTTCTCCTAAGCTGCCCGACTGACGCAGAAAGCGATGCGCGACCGCTGCAACCATCAGACAGCATGAGAGGAAATGACGCTCAGGGAGCGAAAAATGATCAGGAGACCTTAGTCTCTGATCATTTTTATATCAGACACTTCAGGCCCGAAGGAGTTATGAATTCATAACCATATCAAAATTACAAATACAATCCAAAAATAACTTATTCACGTTACAATACATACCAACGCCCATAAATCATGATGGACGAAAAATGACGTATATTTTCTTGACGTTCTCTTGATTATCCCATGAGCAGCTTGCACCACGGCAGATCAGAAAAGCATCTCCCGCTCTGAAGGTCAGCTCTTCACCTGAATCGCTAACGAACGTCACGCTTCCTTCAAGCAAATACATGAACTCATCATGCACATACGGAACTTTTTTTCGGGAATATGGCGTGGAGGCCCAGATACCACCATAGAACTGACCACCACAGCTACGCCATGCAGGAGCGCTATGGCATGTCGGAACAGGCCCGTTCAGATACTCTACAGGAGGAGGTGAAGACAGAGACATCTGAGCAAGCGGATCAAGAAACACCACTCCCTGCTCTGTTTCTTCGGTTTCTGGCACACTCATGACAAACAGATGGGTCTCTGAGTGCGCTTTCCAGTCAAATGCTGTTCCAGCCGTAATCTTGCACCCGCTGCCTTTCTCAAGAAGCACATCATTAACAAAAAACAGTCCATTCAGGACAAACACAAAGACATCTTCAGCTAGCGGCTCAACCTGCCCCTGACCCAGAGGAGCTACTAATTCCAAGATTGTGGCGCTATCCGCTGTGGGTAGTTTATAACGCGCCGTTAGATATTCTCCCGCCACCAGATTGACCTTAGCCACCATCGCCTTGAGATCAAGAACGCGTTTCATATCTACCATTTCTTACCTTTTTCACTTTTATTTATGTCTGTTCTGCCAACGCTTGCAATTTCACCACAATAATTCCTCCACACCGCAAGAAATGCTTCTTTTTGGGGCTAAAAGAAATTTTCTCCTCATTTACGATTGACGCGGCCTATTTTACGCCACACAGAATGGTAAGCTTGATCTCAACTTCAATGATGAAGCCATTGATACCTGGTTTGAACACATCGCGCAGGGGCTGACGGAAGAACAACTCACCGACATCAAGAAGTACTTTGGCCGCCTTAATCAGGCTGCTAGAGCGTGTTGTGAGTTAATTCCGATGATAGCAGAAACGAGTTGCACTGCTGCGAGGAATGTTGACTTCAGCTTGTCGTAGCACGTTGCAATGCCTCTGAACTGCTTCAGCCTAGTGAAGACGCGTTCAATAATATTTCTGTTTTTGTATAGATGGAAACTGATTTTCCATGGATTACATCGGTTTTTCCTTGAAGGGATCACCAGTGTGATCTGCCGTTTTGCGATCTTTTCGATAAGCGGATCAGCATCATAAGCCTTGTCGGCGATAAAGACTGCAGGGTCGATTTCATCCAGCAGCGGGCCTGCTATCAGTGATGCCCGCTCTCTGCCTGGGCGTCAGGGACAGGACGACTGCCTTGCCTGCGACATCGACAATGGCGTGGATTTTCGAAGTCAGTCCGCCACGGGACCGTCCGATGGCCTGATCCGCGCCCCTTTTTTACGGGCGCCCGCACTGTGCTGGTGAGC
>NZ_CALLXM010000102.1 GCF_937875265.1 uncultured Acetobacter sp.
GGGATGCCCATGCTCAAAATTTTTTGCAGTCTTTTGTGCCTGAGCACATCAATGCTTGCACTCACACTGCCATCATGGGCAGCCGAGCCTGATGCTCCAACCAGAACGCCTATCAAACATCTGGTTGTAATCTATCAGGAAAACGTCTCGTTCGATCATTACTTTGGCACCTATCCTGTCGCAAGTAATCCACGGGGGGAACCTGCCTTCAAGGCCTCCGCGCAGACCGCACGAGCCAACACGCTGCTTGATGCCAACCTGCTGGAAACAAACCCGAATGCCGGCCCGGAAAACGGCAAAGATGCTGCTCTGCCCTTCCGTCTGGACCGCACACAGGCCAGCACAGCGGACCAGAACCACCTCTATACTGCCGAACAAATGGCCTATAATAATGGCCGTGCTGACCTGTTCCCCCGTTACACAGGCCGGGGTACGCCCGGAGGCGCGGGCGCTTTTGCCACCCGGGGGCAGGTTATGGGCTATTTTGACGGCAATACCGTCACGGCTTTATGGAATTATGCCCAGCGTTTTGCCATGAGCGACGCCGCCTATACAGACACCTACGGCCCCTCCACCCCCGGCGCACTGGAAGCTGTTTCCGGCCAGATCAACGGCATGAAACCTATTGCCACCACCCAGAAGCCCTCCACAAAAGAAGTGACCTCCCCCTATATTGCGGACGGGCAAGGTGGCTGGACCATGATCAATGATATTGATCCGGCAGGAGACGTGTGTTCCATAAAAGGCAATCAGGTGCTGATGACCGGTAAGAATATCGGTGATCTGCTGAGTGCCGCAGGCATTTCCTGGGGCGGCTTTATGGGTGGCTTCAATCTCCAGATACACAATAGTGATGGTTCAACCGGCTGCCAGCGCGCAACTTTTTCACCGGTTGTGCATGAAATAATCCCTGATTATATCCCGCACCATAACTGGTTTCAGTATTACGCCAGCACAGCAAACCCAACCCATGCGCGCCCAAGTTCTCTTGCCGCTATTGGCCATAGTGTGAGTGCTGACGGAAAAACGCCAGATCCTGCAAACCATGAGTATGATCTGGAAGATTTCAAAGCAGTTGTCGCTGCGCATCATATGCCAGCTGTCTCCTTCATCAAGCTGCCTGCTTTTCAGGATGGGCACGCGGGCTATTCAGACCCGCTGGATGAGCAACAGGGCATTGTGACACTGGTCAACAGGCTACAAAAGCAGCCTGAATGGCGCGATACAGCCATCCTTATCGCTTATGATGATTCAGACGGCTGGTATGATCACGCCTTCATCACACCTCAGCATGGGTCTTTTGATGCCGAAGCTGACCAGTTAAATGGTCCGGGCCGATGCGGAACAGGAACACCTTTTCCGGGAGTAGAAGGCAAACCAGTCAATGGCCGCTGCGGGCCGGGCACACGAACCCCGTTTATCCTGATCTCACCCTGGGCACGTACCAACGCTGTCAGCCATGTGCAGATTACCCAAAGCTCCATTCCGCGCTTTATTGAGGACAACTGGCTGAACGGTAAGCGCCTTGGTGGCGGCTCTTTCGATGCCGTTGCGCATGATATCAATGACCTGTTTAACTTCACAGCCCCGCCCCGTCTCACACCTCTTTTTCTTGATCCTGAAACCGGAACAGCTCTTCCCTCCCCTGCTCCCAGATGATTATTCATTTTTGGAGGCTCATCTGTAGTAAGAGGATTCCGGCTTGAAAGACGCGGATAACTTTCTCCGCGCTTGATAGTTACCATAAGTTCATCTTATTGTCGCAAAAAACGTGCCTCCTCTGCGGGCGCGTTTCACAGGAAGGACGATGAGAGACCTCAACGATTTTGAGTATTTTGCACAAGTTGTGAAGCATGGTGGATTCTCTGCAGCAGCGCGGGTCACCGGCTTGCAGAAATCACTCCTGAGCCGCCGGATTCGTCAGCTTGAAGACCGGCTGCATACCCGGCTTATCCAACGCTCATCTCGCCATTTCAGTGTGACTGAAACCGGCCATCGGTTTTATGAACACTGCCTGAATATGCTGGCAGAAGCCGATGCTGCAGAGCAATCTGTCGCCCGACTTCATGCAGAGCCCTGCGGGTTGGTCCGGCTAAGCTGCCCGGTTGCCCTGCTGAATTTTCAGTTCGGCGCGCTTCTGGCCCGTTTCATGTTACTCTATCCGGCAGTTACCCTTCAGCTCGAAAGCACCAACCGGCAGGTAGATGTTCTGAAGGAAGAGTTTGATCTTGCCATTCGTGTGCGCTTCCCTCCGCTATCTCCCTCTGATCTTGTGATGAGAACGCTCGACACCAGCACACAATGCCTCATCGCTGCACCGTCTCTGGTGCCGCAGCCACTTACCGCTCCCTCCGATCTGAAGAACTTGCCCAGTCTGGACTTCAAAACCCACCCGGGCACCCATTCGTGGCTGCTGGAAAATACGGATGGACAAACGGCCACAGTGCTTCATGAACCGCGCCTTGCCACAGATGACATGGCCGTGCTGCGGGAAGCTGCCCTGATAGGCGGCGGCATTGTGCAATTACCCACCATGATGGTCTGGCAGGATATTGAGGCCGGACGTCTGGTGCAGGTTCTGCCTGGCTGGCAGCCCCGCGCCGGGATTATCCATGCTGTTTTTCCGTCCAGACGCGGCCTTGTGCCCGCCGTACGCGCCCTTCTTGATTTTCTGGCACAGGAGTGCGCAACACAACGCGAATTTGCAGCGGAAACTTTCAAAACTCCCAGCCTCTAAAACAATGCAGTCCCTTTTCAACGGAGCCCTTCATGACTGAACAGGACCCCTCATTGCATCCCCTCATGCGCCAGCCGGGGGCACAGAACGCCCGTGTCATGAACGAAGAGCTGTTTTTTGATCTGGTTTATGTGTTTCTGGTTACGCAGATAAGCCACGGCCTGCTCCACCATCTGACCCCATTAGGCGGGCTGCAAACCCTTATTCTGTGGTTCGCAGCCTGGCTGGGGTGGCAATATACCGGCTGGGTCACAAACTGGTTTGACCCCCGAACGTCAGCGCTAAGAGGCGTTCTATTTGTCACAATGGCGCTGGCTCTGATGTGCGGGGCCGCCGCCCCTGAGGCTTTTGGAGAACGCGGGCTGGCCTTTGCGCTCTGCTATACTATTATGCAGGTTGGGCGCTCCGCTTTTATTGCATTCAGCCTGCCGGCCTCACACCCCCTTGCCCCGAATTACCGGCGTATTCTGGGCTGGGGCATTGTAGCAGCCTGCTTCTGGATTGCAGGTGGCCTTGCTTCGCCCGAAGCACGCATTCCGCTGTGGGCAGCCGGGGTAGCCTGTGAATATATTTCCCCCATGTTTGGCTTCTGGCTTCCTGGGCTGGGTCGTTCCCGCACGTCTGATTGGACCATTTCTGGCAGCCACATTATTGAACGCTGCCAGCTTTTTGTCATTGTCGCATTGGGAGAGACGATCATGGCTGCCGGCCTTTCCCTTGCAGAAAGTGCACACTGGTCATGGATCGAACTGGGCGGATTTGGAGCAAGCTTTCTATGTACCATCGCCATGTGGTGGCTGTATTTTGAAACATCCAGCGAAGAGGCTGAACACGCCATAAACAATTCCGCAGATCCGGGCCGGATGGGAGCATATTTCCATTATCTGCATGTGGTACTAATTGGCGGGATTATTGTAACCGCCGTAGCAATGGACCTTCTTCTGGAAAATCCATTGGAGACGGCAAAAGGAGCTCCTGCTCTGGTCATGACTCTAGGGCTGGTACTCTACCTTCTGGCTAGTACTGCCTACCGATGGGTTGCCACCCGTCGGCTGATTTCCAGCCAAATAATTGGTGCGCTGATCCTTCTTGTAGTCGGCATCGCAGGTCAGACTTTGCCGTTATGGGTTCTCGCATTTGTTGATACGATCCTTTTCCTGATCATCAGCATTGTCTCTTCAACAAAAATAGCACGAGGTAAGGCACGCATCGGCAAGCCCCAGTAACCGCCGCAGCTCTAAACGGGGGCACTCTCAATTCAGCTCTCCCTTCAGGCTGAGGCCACATCGGTCAGCAAAACAACTGCATTTTCCTGTGCCATGACGGTCAGGTTTGTCACACCGCTTACAGCTGCGGCATCTCCCGTTTGCAAAACGGTTTCTTCAATGCTGACCACGCCAGACACCACCACAAGATAAAGCTCCCGATTGGTATTTGTGCTGTATGCCGCCCCCTCACCAGCCGGAATATTTGCATGCAGCAGGCGCGCGCCCGCACTCAGCGCTACTGGCGCGCCATCTGTTACGATCTCACTCTCTTCAGGGTCATCTTCGGGAAAGCCAGAGGCCAGAATTCTGAAACCACCATCTTTCAGCTGTGGAAAGCTAAGGCAGCTTTCCTGTCTGGGCATGCCCTCATCCGTATCCGGCAGAAACCAGAACTGGATAAACGAGGCTCCCTCCGACCCGGCTTTCCATTCCAGTTTCTGACAGCCTGAGCCAGTGCTGATCAGATGCAGTCCGTCAGCTTCAATTGTATCGGACGCAAAATCGTCCATGTGTGTAGTCAGGCCCCCCGCTGGCAGCCAGGTGAGAATATCAACCGCCGCTTCCGGCCCCAGATGATACGCCTCGGACGGACGCAACATCCCCTGATTCAAAACCCGCAAGCGCCCGTCATGCTGGTGCGCAGGCTCCTGATACTCAGCAAATGTAAAATGGCATCGGAGTGTCAGGTTATCCGAATGCGCGAAACCAAGGGTCGCGGCCCGTCTGATTGTGATCATGCCCTACCCTCAGGCTGGAATTTTTGCAGGGGTTTTCTCCGGGTAGGTATTTTCCCACCCGCCACCAACAGCACGGTAAAGCTGCGTGACAGACCCGGCTACCTGCGCCGTGGCACTTGCCAAAGCACTTTGTGAAGACAGCAATGCGTTCTGCAAGGTCAGCACATTCAGGAAGTCAGAAGACCCCTGCACATACTGTGCTCTGGCCGTTTCCACAGCAATCTCGTTCTCATGCACAGCTTCTGCCAGTTCATCCCGCCGCCTTTGGGCTGCTGTAAAATCGGCCATAGCATCATCAATTTCCTGCCATGCCTTAAGCACCGCGCGCTGGAACATCGTCGCGGCTTCTTTCTGCTGTGCCTTACGCAAATGCAGCTGGCCCGTCAGACGTCCCCCTTCAAAAAGCGGCAGGGTTGCCGTTGGCCCAAAGCCATACTGGCGGGAAGCCCATGACCCCAGACCGCTGAACTGAAGCGCCTGAACATCCAGACTGCCAGACAGCGTGACACGCGGGAAGAAGTCCGCAATGGCGACACCAATAGCCGCCGTGGCTGCATGCAGATGGTCCGCTGCCATGCGGATATCAGGGCGACGTTCCGCAAGTTCTGAGGGCAGACCAAGCGGCACCACAGCTGGCACGGACGGAATACCCGACGGTGTGCCAAGTTCAGCATCCAGCGCGCCCGGCTCACGCGCCACCAGGAAACTCAACGCATTCAGCATATGCGTTTCCTGTGCTTTCAGCGGAGCCAGACGAGAGGTGAAGGTATGAAGCTGGCCCGTTGCCTCAGCCACATCCAGCCGGGTTGCCGCCCCCTGTTGGAACCGCAGGCTTGTTAGCCGCACGCTGTTGTTAGCCACCTCAATATTATGCTCAAGAATGCCAACCTGCGTCTGCGTAGCCCGCAGATCAATATAGTCCTGCGCCGTTTCCGCCATCAGGGAAACTATCGTATCGCGGCGCATTTCCTCGGTTTCATGCATGGCCGCAGTCGCGGCTTCCACCTGACGCCGGACATGCCCCCAGAAATCGACCTCCCACGAGGCATTCATGCCGTATTGCGGCAGGTTGAAAGACGGATTGCCTACGCTGCCGGGCAACGCCGTTGGGCCAAACCCCTGAGCCCCTGTGGCAAGAGAGCCCGCCTGCCCACGCTCCATCGTGCCCAGCAGCCCCAGCACACCATTTGTGCTGGCCCGCTCACGCCCGTAGGACGCATTGGCTTCCACATGCGGAAGCTGAGCCGCACTGGCAATCCGCCGCTCGGCCTGACTTTGCATCAGGCGCAGGCTGGCCGTCCTGAGGTCCAGATTAGAGGACGCAACCTCGTTTTCCAGTTTTGTCAGAGCAGGATCTTTAAACAGCGCCCACCATTGCGGGCTGGCCGATGCTGTGGTGACGCGGCTTTGCGCAGGCGGCTGCGTATCCCGCCATGTTGCAGGGGCCTTGACCTGTGGCGTGTGATACGTCGGCCCGACAGTGCAACCCGCAAGGGCCACCGCTGAAAACCC
Organism: uncultured Acetobacter sp.; assembly: GCF_937875265.1. Lineage (GTDB taxonomy): Bacteria > Pseudomonadota > Alphaproteobacteria > Acetobacterales > Acetobacteraceae > Acetobacter. The sequence goes on from NZ_CALLXM010000102.1 coordinate 6,255, forward strand.
GGCAAGAAGGAAGCGCTTCATGGCGTTACTGCCAGAGATAACGGGTGTCATTGGCATGCGGCCCTTCTGGCTTTGAAGACGTATCAATTTTGGCTTCAACGGACATACCAACGCGCACTTTAGCTGCCAGTGGCTGGTCCGCATCAAAGGTCAGCTTGACCGGAATACGCTGGACCACCTTGGTAAAGTTGCCCGTGGCATTATCCGGCTGGATGGGGGCAAATGCCACGCCTGTTGCCGGAGCCAATGAGTCCACATGCGCCTTAAGCGGATGGCCGGGGAACGTATCCACCCAGATTGTCGCCCGCTGACCAGCCTGAACCTTTGTCAGCTGGGTTTCCTGAAAATTTGCCAGCACATAAGCCTCGTGCGTTGGTACAACGGCCAGAATACCCGTGCCCGGATGAACATAAGTGCCCACACGCACGCCACGTTCGCCTACCACGCCATCCATTGGTGCCGGAATGGTGCAATAGGACAGGTTCAGTCCGGCCTGTTTCTCATCCCCCTGCGCACGCATCAGCACACCGCGCGCCCGCTCAGTCTGGCCTTTCAGCACGGCCACCTGCCGGATAGCGGCTTCCACCCCGGCCTGATCTCGCGCAATGGCGGCCTCGGCTTCCTTTTCATGAGCTTCAGAAGACTGCTTCTGCTCAATGGTGCCCGCCCCACCGGAAGACAAATTGCGGTATCGCACCGCATTCTGGCGCGCAAACATCAGATTTGCCTGATCCGCCAGCACAGCCGCCCGCGCTTCCGCAATAACGGAATCCTGCCGGGCCAGTTCGGCCTCAAGGTTGGAGACATCCCCCTGCGCAGCCAGCACATTACCCTTCGCCACATCCAGTGCCGCGCGATAATCCTCATCCTCAATATGGGCGAGTTCCTCGCCCGCATGCACCTGCTCGTTGTCCTGCGCAATAACCCGGTCAATCCGCCCGGAAACCTTGGGGGCGACTGTCGGGAAATCAGCCGTCACATACGCATCATTGGTCGACTGGTTCACACCATCACCATTAACCAGTCGCGCACCACCCCAGGCGATAAGGGCAAGAACACCTGCGGCACAGCCTGCATAAAGCAGAGGTTTTTTATAAATCATGATCAGAATTCCGGGTTAGCGGGCTGGAGTGTTGGGAGACGGAACGCGGGGCGGATACACGCGGTGTGGCAGCAGCAGGTTCATGGCCGCATAACCAAGACACACACAGATCAGCACGGCGTAGATATCGTTGAGCGCAAGCACGAGGGATTGCTCGTGCACGTAGGTATGAAAAACCTGAAGAGCATTTCGGGCCACATGCCCGCTATCGGGCGATGTGCCGGAAAGCTGCTGCGTGATGGGGTTTCCCATGCCCTGAAGAGCCAGAGCATGCGTGCCGTGATGGTCCAGCAGCATGGTGGAATGATACTGCTCACGCCGGCGGCTGATTGCGGCAAACAAGGCATAGGCCACCGCATTGGCCAGCCCTTTAAGCATGTTCACCATTCCGGAAATAAACGGGCCATCCGCAGGCCCCATGGCCATGGTTGCCAGCATCAGGGTGGGAATAACCGTCATGGGCTGGCCAAAGACCTGTAAAATCTGGAGCGGATAAAAATTATCCCGCACCCAGTCTACCGTCAGCCATGTGCCCAGCCAGGCTGAGGCTGCAAGGCACAGCATGCCCCCGGCCAGCATAAAGCGGCAGTCCACCTTGCGGCTGTTACAGATTGCCGCAATCAACGGCAGCATGATCAGCTGCGGCAACGCTACCACCAGTGAAACAGGCGCAGCCTGAATGGGCCGGTAGCCGCGCACAGCTTCCAGATACAGGGCGGGAATTTCCCCCATGATGGAGCAGATAGCCAGAATACCCACCAGCGAAAGCAGGGATGCCTGAATATTGCGAGACCGCCAGTACTGAATGCGGAAATACGGGCTGGGGTGAAAGGCCTCGTTGATGACAAACACTATGAAAGCCGCCATCCCCCAGAACGTCAGGTTGGTAATAATGGGCGAGCGGAACCAGTCCAGCCTGTCCCCCTGATACAGCACCGTTACGAGCGAGCAGATGGCGGGAATCCCCACAATCAGCCCGAACCAGTTGAACTTTTTAAAGCGTTCAAAATGCATGGGGTCACGCGGCAGGCCATAGGCCATCATCCCCACGGCAATCACGGCCAGCGGAATAATCTCCCAATACAGCCAGTGCCAGCCAGCATGTTCAAACCAGAACGCTTCCAGCGGCAGGCCAAGGTTGGGGCCGAAGGTCGCACTCATGGCGTACCCGCCAATGCCGAACACACGCAGTTGCGGTGGCAGGTATTTGAGCATCACGGTCATGAGCACAGGCGGAAGGCAGCCCCCTGCCAGCCCCTGAAAAGCCCGCAGAATACAAAGGGATGTCACGTCCGGCATGAAGGGCGCCGGAATGGACAGCAGCGCCATAATCACCGTCATGAAAATGGAAAAACGGTAGATGGAAAACGTCATATAAAACCACGGCGTGAACGCCATGGCGGCAATATTGAACGCCTCATAAATAGAGATGACCCACGTACCCTCATCGTGGCCGATATGCATCGCCCCCCGGATATCGGACAGGCCAATTTCTGTAACGTGCTCATTAAAGCCCGCAATATGCACAGCCAGCAGCATGCCGAGACAGCCAATGACAGTCCGCATACCAAAGGGCGGAATATAGGACGGCCGCGGTGGCGAGGCGTGAACGACAGGCTCACCAACCGCCTGAGGAGGGGCGATGGTATTCATAGGCGCACATGATCCTGAGTGCCCGGCTGCCGACAACCCTCATTTGTGTAAAGCGACGACTTCGATTTTCGGAAGAATAATTTCTGGTCAATCCGCCAGACAAAATCTATTTCTGGTGGGATGAAAGGCTACGACCTCGATCTGCTGCGCTACCTTCAGGTCCTGACCGAAGAAGAGAGCGTATCCCGTGCGGCCCGCCGCATGAAGGTGAGCGAGCCCGCCATGAGCAGGCAGCTTGCCAAACTGCGCATAGCCTTTGCTGACCCCATTTTGGTGCAGGCAGGCCGCCGTATGCTCCCCTCGGCTTTTGCCACGGCGGTTCTCAATCAGGTTCAGGAGCTGGTCCGCAACGCAGACAGCCTGCTGGAAACTCGGGCACTGGCCAATCTGGCCAACATGGCCCCCACCTTCACTATCCGCGCGAATGATCTGGTAGTTGCGGCACTTGCCTTACCCCTCTTGCAGGCCCTCAAGCAGGACTGCCCGCATTGCGAGGTTATCTGGGCCCCGGAGCTGGATGCTGCGGCATCAGACCCGTTACGGGATGGCGGGGTTGATCTGTATATCGGCGCGACCGAACTGATGAAGCCCGAAATCCGCCGCCAGACTGTCCTGCGTGATCACATGCAGGGGCTTGTACGGAAGGACCACCCTATTCTGGCAGGCCCGGTTACGCCGGAGACCATGGTGCTCTACGATTACATCAGCGTTTCCCGCCGGGGCCGGGCACGAGGTCCTATCGACTGGATGCTGCAAAACCAGCATGGCCTGACCCGCCGGATTGCCATGGTCGTTCCAACCTACCATTGCATGATTGAAAGCATGAAGGAAACTGACCTCATCCTTCCTTTGCCGGGACTTGTGGTCAATCATATTTCACTAAAAGCTCTAGGGCTGGCGTCCTTTGAATTTCCGCTATCCCTGCCCAGTGTTGAAGCATTTCAGGCTTGGCACCCCCGGCGTGATACGGACCCGGTGCATCGCTGGCTGCGGGAAACCCTGTTCAGGGTCTCCCGCAAGGTTTTTGAAAAGTCTTTCTATCGTCCGTTCACCGAGGCTGACGCGCCATCTTGATTGCGGCACGGAGTAAGTGAGTCGTGCGCTCTTCACTGAAGGAAGATGCCGCATAAGCCTGCGCCTTTTTGCTCAAGGTCTGGCACCGGCCCGGGTCAGCATAGAGTGTGCGGATACGGGTTTTCAGGGCCTTTTCATCTTTGGCAACAAGCGGGGCCAACGCGCTCGGCAGCTTCAGGCCTTCAGTTGCCGTCAGCGTCATGACGCACGGCACGCCAGCAGCAAGACTTTCCAGCACTTTCCCCTTGATCCCTGCCCCAAACCGCAACGGCGCAATGGTCAGGCGCACACGGTCAAGAACCTCTGCATCGAGGTCCGCCACATGCCCCACAACCCGCACGCCTTCCGGCCATGACAGATGCGGGGGCAAATGCGCCCCGACCAGCCAGACCTGAAGCGTTGGGTCCTTGGCGCGCAAATCTGGCAGAATAGCATCTACAAACCAGCGTGCAGCATCGAGGTTTGGTGCATGTCGGTAATCCCCGATGAAGGCAATATCACGCCGTTTTTTAAAATCAGTTGCTGGTTTTCTGGTCGGGATAGCCCACGGCACGCACGCAACACGCGCCTGAGGCACAGCTTTGTTCAGCCACTCGGCTTCATCCAGTGAGTGGGTCAGCACCACATCCGCCTGCCACGCTGCTGTGCATTCCTGCAACCGAACCGTTCGGCTGAGTGCCTGCAATTCTGGCCGCTTTTCAATAGCAGCCTGCCCATTCAATCGAAGATGATGAAGGTCCGCAACGCTATACAGCACCGTCGCACCTGGCTGATAATGTCGGGCCAGCGCAAGGTACCGGTTCGCACTCCCAATGCGATGCAGATAAACCACATCAAAAGCCCCGGCCTGACGACGCAAAACATCTTCAACAGATGTGTAATGCGGCGCATGCCAGACTGTCAGCCCCCGCTCCTCAAATCCTATACAGGCAGACGGCGGAGGGGAAAGATCATCCGCGGCTACAAAACTAACGGCATATCCTAATGCTTGCAGAGCCTGTGCATGAGAAAGAATGGCCTGTGAGCCAGCATCCCGCCCTGCCATAGGCAGTTTTTCATCAATAATCAGAGCACGCGGCGTTCTGGTTTCCTGCGGAATCGCTGGGCCATACCGGCGGGCAAGGCGGCTGTAGCGCTCTCTTTGCGCCTGCCCACTTTCTGTCTGGCCATGTGCTGCCAGCAATTTGTCTGCAACATCAGCAAGAAAAGAGAGAACGTCCTCCCGCTCCTCGTTAGTTTGCGTTCCCTGTGCAGCCTGACGCACAAGCTGGCGCAAATCATCATCAAAAGCACTGGACGCTTCAATAACAACAGGAGAACCGCTCAGTTCAGACCCGTCACTCTCGCGGCGGACCTGAATAACGTGCCGCTCATGCACTGGCAGAGTTGCGGGAATAAGCAGGTCAAACCCGCACCGGCTATCCCTAAACCCGGCCTGAGCAACATCGGGCCGGGCCTGATTAGCGATAACCCGTGCAATAGGCTTACCATTATCGAGAATTTGCAAGGCAGCAGGCTCCCCGTCCCGTGCAGACTGTGCCCAGCCTACAATACGGGTGCGGGTTGCCATATCCAGATATCCCGGCAACGCTGTGCGGCGCGCCGGGACAACATAAGGTGCGTTCATACTAGTCCGGTTCTGTTTCAGGCTACAGCACGGGACGCTGCAACCAGTGCAACTGGTGTGACAGAGAGTTTAGCCAGTTGCTCTTCCATCAGGCCACCAACCAGATCAACCTCAAACGCGTGGAAACCGTCACCTTTTCCAGCAGCTTTCAGGTCTGCCCGATACTGATCAGCCGTGACGTAACACAGGACAATATCCCCAACACATACCTTAAGGGACAGTTTTCCTTCAGGCTGCATCGGGTCCCGTGCCCAGCCCGCAATACGGCTGCGGGTCGCAACATCCACGTAGAGTTCAACGGACGATGTGTCAGCCTTTTCTTCCGGCATCAGGTAACGGCGGATGATTTCCAGAGCCTCACCATCTTCCACACGGGGCGCGCAATAGCGCGGAGCAACCGGTTCAGCTTCCGGATAAAGCTCTGCAAACTCATGCGCATTATGGAACATGCCGCGGCTGCCATCATCCAGGAAGGTTTCCGAAGGAGCCCCTTCCGCAAAGATGACATCATGCGTTTCCAGCTCGATATGGATGTATTCAATCACGCTGACATCTTCTGCCTGCGTGATGGTCTGTCCGTTAACCAGTGCCTGAGCCGGAACCAGCACACCAAGCAGGAACATGGCATGCAGAGGCGAGATCACCAGATCACGACGCGGCAATCCGTTCCCCAGCGCACCAGCGGCAATCCGCACTGGCATGATGTCGGTACGCCCGGCAGCAAAGCGCCCATCATACGCACGGCGTCCAATCCAGCGGATCGGGCGGAGCGTGCCATCACGGGTGACGAGCTGATCTCCGATTTCCAGACTTTCAACGGGGCGTTCACCCGTTTCGGTCAGGATCGCGGTGCCGGGGCAGTAACATGGCGTGCCTTCTTCCAGCGTCATCAGGGTGCCGCCATGCCCGTCATCAGAAAGAACGAAAAACTCGTTGCTGTAATCACCATCCAGAGTGGCAACGGACGTTGTGGTGCCGCCGCTGGAGATATTAAGCGTCGGGTCCCCCTCCACATTTGCCGTCGTGGCGCTGTCATACGCGAGCCAGCCCAGATCAATTGAGCCACCCAGACCGACACTGGCATGAGCCAGGGAACCGCCCGACATGACCTGCACGCTGCCACCACTGCTAACCACCACACTGGCAACCGTCGCGCTGGACTGCACCACTAGCTGAGCACCACTGCTGACAGCCGCACCAGAAATCACGCTGCCAGACGCCAGAGTGCCAATCTGCCCGGATGAGAGCGCAAGCTGTGGGAAGTCTTGAACTGACCCTGCGCTGACAAGCGACCCGCTCTGATTGGTCACCACCACATCGGCGGCAACAACGCGTCCAGCACCTGTCACATCTGTCGCGGTTCCGCCATTCAGGAGGACAACCTCACCACCATCCTGAACAGTTCCGCCAGAAAGTGTGCCGGAGACATACACAATGCCGCCGCTTTCAACCGTAGCGCCGGACAACGTGCCCAGCACAGCGGCGACACCCCCGCTTTGCACCGTCACGCCACTGGCACCACCGTCTGTTTCCACATCCAGGCGGCCTCCGCTGTGGAGGGTGGTAGAGGAAACCGTTGATCCTGACCCAACATCAACTTCGCCGCCGTTATTAACGGTCGTGACAGACGCCGTACCGCCATACAGAACATCCAGCTCGCCACCGTTCACCGTGGTGTCGGTTGCCGAAGCACCAGCAAAGACCGTTGTCGTGCCGCCCTGCATCGTCGTGCCGCTGGCCACGC
>NZ_CALLXM010000103.1 GCF_937875265.1 uncultured Acetobacter sp.
TACCACGACCACCCGCGCAACCACTGGGCAAACCCACAGATTACCCCGATCGTAACCGCCCTGCGCTCAAGCCCGGCGATACAGGCGCGGATTGACAGCCTGCGCCTGCGCTTTTTGTGCAGCCCGCAAGCCTTGCTGCATGGGGACCTGCATACAGGCTCCATCATGACTACAGGCACCGATACCCGGATTATTGATGGTGAGTTTGCCACCTACGGGCCCATCGGGTTTGATGCCGGCCTGTTTGTGGGCAACCTCATCCTGAGTCTTTTTGCTGCACCGGACCGCGCCGCGCAGGGTGTACATCTGGATATGATCCAGACATTCTGGACCAGTTTCACAAAACGCTTCCTGAGCCTGTGGCAAAACAAGGAAGAGTCTGGAGACCGTTCCGCGCTCTATTACGTCACCACAGATAAATCGACACAGAATTTTGAAAAATCACTTTTTATAGAGAGTGTTTTTCAGGATATGGCAGGATTTTGTGCCGCCGAAATCATCCGGCGCAGCATTGGCTATGCCCATGTTGCAGATTTTACCGTGCTGACAGACACATCAACCCGCACTACGCGCCAGAAAACAGCTCTTCTTTTTGCAAAAGACTGCCTTGAACAGAAAAAACCCTTGAAATCTCTTGCCGATTTTCTGGAGCTTTTATACCTGCACATGTCTACGCTATAGGCGTCTTGCACGGCATAGTGTTTGCATTCCCAGCACCGCACCGCAAAAATGGGGCCTCCATCTAAAAAACGTCAAATTATAAAATCAATAAATATTTTCAAAAGAAATCATATTTTATCTTCCGCATTGTAAGTCGTGACTGGCTCAATCGGAAAACGGATAAGATGGTAGGGCGGCTTTCTTTTATCCTGCCCACCATTAAAGCCGGCCAGGCGGTTCCACTGACCCAGCGTGCAATAAACATGCGTTTTTGTGCAGAAAATACCATCAGGCGAGAGAATGCGCGGGTCATGCGCCATCAGGTCAAATGAACCATCTGTATTGCGCCGCAGAATGCAGTCCTGCTCAAAATTGGTCGTGTAAATCCGTCCCTGCGCATCTGTCGCCAGCCCGTCGGCGGTACCTTTTTCGCCTTCATCTTTAACGGCAGCTGCCAGTGCAGCCTCACTCACAGTCGGGTCAGCAAGAAGTGCTGTGGGCAAACTATAAAGCCGGCGGCTGGTCAGGGGGGCGTAAAACACGCGGTCACTGCTCGGGCTGAGGGTAATACCATCAGCACCGCCCACCACAAACCGAGGCGGCTTGCCCGGCGTGTAAACCAGCGGAACGCCTTCCACCACTGCCATAAAGCCCGGTTCAGCCTGCGTGGATGGATGCGTCGCCAGCACACGGCGCTGCTGCCCTGTGGCAATATCCACCACCACCAGTGCCGGGCTGTGCCCGAAGGAACTGTCGGTCACATACGCCGTGCCTGCTTTCCCGTGCGTCAGGTCCACCCGCAGGTCATTCATATGGCTGTCTGGCAGCAAAGCCGGGGCGGTCAGCACAATTTTATACACCAGCCGATTGGTTTCCGGGTCAAAACAGACAAGTTTTGCTGCCCCCGGTTGCAGAGGCTGGCCCGCCAGCTTGCCATCATCAATCGCCCAGACCCGATTTTGCGTATCCATCGTCATACCGTGGATCGACATCAGGCGGTCAGCCGGGGCCGCAACAGACGGCAGGCTGAGAGCCGCATTTGGCCAAGGCACAACCCGCCCCTGCACCAGCTCCCCCAGCGTTGCCCCTTTATGGTTCACGGCATGGCGGGGAAAGCCCACAAAAATGCGGCCCGACTCCGTTACCACCACACCGGATGGGCCGGGGCCGTAAAAATCCGCGACCATCTCAAACGATCCGGCGGACTCATATCCCTGATCACCATTCACACCTGTTGTCGGGGTTCCGCCAGTCCCGGTCCCCGGCGCAGCAAAGGCAGCAGAAGCCCTGAACAGACTGGCCGCTGCCGGAAGGACACAACTCCCCAGAACCAGTGACTGTAAAAGCCGCCGACGCCGGAAGGACGTCCCCTCGGCCTGTTCCGGCCCCGCGCCACACCGCGCAGCCTCCTTAAAGGCCCCTGCCTCTCTGCTGGCGTATGTGGAAGTGCGGGACAACACATGCGAACGGGAAGACAACCGATGAGACGCCATCAACACTTCACTCCAGCTTTGGGCCTGTGCTCCACGCTCTCACGCACAGTGCTGCCGGACAACCCTCACACCAACACATCTGATCACAAACCAGAGGGCAGGCAGGGGACAGACATCCAGCCGGAAAAAACAAAAAGGGCGGTGCCGTTTCCGACACCGCCCTTTTCGAGGCTTGCTTCAACACTGTTCCCTCAGACAGAGGCAGCCCGAAGGCCGCCCCGTCTTTGGGCCCAGAGGTCTTAGCTATCCGTATTACGGCGACGAATGGCCGCACCCAGAATATCACCGAGAGACGCACCGCTATCGGATGAGCCGTATTCGTTGATAGCCTGCTTGTCTTCTTCAACTTCGCGACCTTTGATGGTCAGCGCGAGCTTACGAGCGGCACGGTCAACAGAGACCACCTTCGCATCAACGCGTTCACCAATCGCAAAGCGTTCCGGACGCTGCTCAGCTTTATCACGAGCCAGTTCCGCACGGCGGATGAAGCCGGTCAGAACATCGTCAACCTTCACTTCAATCCCGTTGGACTGAACTGCGGTGACGGTGCAGGTCACGACGGCACCTTTCTGAACGCTCGTCAGAACGTCAGCTGCCGGATCTTCCTGAAGCTGCTTGATACCGAGAGAGATACGCTCTTTCTCAACATCCACGTCCAGAACCTTGGCTTTGACAACCTGGCCCTTTTCGTAATGCTTCATGGCTTCTTCGCCGGTTTCGTCCCATGACAAGTCGGACATGTGAACCATGCCGTCGATATCTGCGGAGAGACCAACAAACAGACCGAACTCGGTGATGTTGCGGATTTCGCCTTCTACGGTGGAGCCAATCTTGTGCTCTTCCGCGAACTGCTCCCAAGGATTGCGCTGAACCTGCTTCAGGCCCAGAGAAATCCGGCGCTTGCCGCTGTCCACATCCAGAACCATCACATCGACTTCCTGAGAAGTAGCGACGATCTTGCCCGGGTGGACGTTTTTCTTCGTCCAGGACATTTCGGAAACGTGCACCAGACCTTCAACACCCGGCTCCAGCTCAACAAATGCGCCGTAATCGGTGATGTTGGTCACGCGACCCGTGTAACGCGCACCAGGCGGGTACTTCAGGGCAACATTTTCCCAAGGATCAGCTTCAAGCTGCTTCATGCCCAGGGAGATACGCTGCGTATCGGAGTTGAAGCGGATAACCTGCACGCGAACCGGCTGGCCGATCTGCAGAGCTTCGGACGGGTGGTTGATGCGCTTCCATGCAATGTCGGTCACATGCAGCAGGCCATCAACGCCGCCGAGGTCAACGAACGCACCGTAATCGGTGATGTTCTTCACAACGCCGTCCAGAATCATGCCTTCAGTCAGGCCCTGGATCAGTTCGCTGCGCTGCTCTGCGCGGGTTTCTTCCAGAACGGCACGACGAGAGACAACGATGTTGCCACGTGCACGGTCCATTTTCAGGATCTGGAAAGGCTGCGGAACACCCATCAGCGGGCTGACGTCACGCACGGGGCGGATATCAACCTGGCTACCCGGCAGGAACGCCATGGCGCCGCCCAGATCAACCGTAAAGCCACCTTTAACGCGGCCATAGATGGTGCCGTTAACGCGCTGATTTGCTTCGAACGCTTTTTCAAGGTTCGTCCAGGCTTCTTCACGGCGAGCTTTTTCGCGGGAGAGCACGATGCTGCCGTCACGATCTTCGTAACGCTCAACATACAGCTCAACAACGTCACCCGGCTTAATATCGGGAGCTACGCCCTGAGGAGCAAATTCACGCAGAGAAACGCGGCCTTCGCTCTTCAGACCAACATCGACAATCGCGAATTCGTCGGTCAGGCGGACAATACGTCCACGTACCACGGACCCGTCAAAGCCAGTATCGCGGCCGAGGGTCTCGTCAAGAAGGGAGGCAAAATCTTCGCCACGGAAGTGATCCGTGGCCGGGGTTGCGGCTGAAGCCATGTGTAACTGTAAATCCTGCGTCGGCCAGAAAAATGAAACCGACAACTCCTGCGCACAGCCTGAAGGCGGCACGACTTGCCCCGGCAAAGAAAACGGACTCCATAGCCCGTCTTGTTCCGGCGACCCTGATTGAAAAGGAAACCCGCTGCAAACAACAGGCATCTCAGGGCAGAGACACCCTCCACCGGCGGCTTGTCAACACAATCTGGCTGATTTTGATGAGGAGTGACGGTAAAATTATTGATTTCGCGAGAACTTCCCTGAAGCCCCCGCCCGGCCCTCAGCCTGCCTGTGTGCCGAGTCGTTCCCGCACAACCCGCAGAGCTTCTGCCAGAACGGCATCCGCACCCAGTGTATCTGTTTCAATCACAACCGCATCAGCCGCCACCTGCATGGGGGCTGTCTGCCGCCCGGCATCCGCCGCATCCCGCGCCTGCAGGGCAGCTTCCATCTCGGCCAGACGGGCCGCAGCACCTTCCGCGTTTAGGTCTTCCCCCAGCTGCAAAAACCGGCGCAGCGTCCGCGTGGCGGGTGAGGCGGTGATGAACAGCTTGACGTCTGCATCCGGGAAAATGGCCGTGCCAATATCGCGCCCATCCAGCACACCACCGCGCTCCTGCGCAAAACGCCGCTGTGTGTCCACCAGTGCGCTGCGCACCGCAGGCTGAGCCGCAACCAGACTGGCAGCACGCGCCACCTCCTGCGTGCGCAGGTCCTTGCGCTGCGTATCTTCCGCCTTCAGCTTACGAGCGAAGTCTTCCGCCGGAGCAGCAGGGTCCTGCCCGGCATCCAGCACCAGACGACCAACGGCCCGATACAGCAGGCCGGTGTCCAGATAAGGCAGGTTCAGCTCTGCCGCCAGACGCTTGGCCAGCGTGCCTTTGCCCGCTGCTGCCGGGCCATCAACCGCAAGAACCGGGCCACCACGCATCATACTGAAAACCCAGCGCCAAGGCGGTTCATCAGGGTGAAGTAGCCGGGGAAGCTGGTATCGATAAACGCCGTATCATCAATATCCACCGGCTTTTCTGTCACCAGTCCCAGCACGGAAGCGCTCATGGCCAGACGGTGGTCCATATGGGTTTCCACCAGCCCGCCACCGGGAATATGGCCGCCTGTGCCGTGAATAATCAGGTCATCACCATCAATGCGGGTGCGCACGCCATTGTTTTCCAGCAGCGCCACGGTGGAGGAAAGACGGTCACTTTCCTTCACGCGCAGTTCGGCCAGCCCGCGTAGACGGGAAATGCCCGTCGCATGTGCAGCGGCCACGGCCAGCACTGGATATTCGTCAATCATGGAGGGTGCACGGTCTGCTGGCACATCCACGGCCTGAAGCGAGGAAGCGCGCACATGCAGATCCCCCACCGGCTCCCCGCCCTCAGTGCGTTCATCCAGAATATCCAGACGTCCGCCCATTTCCCGCAGGGTGGTGAACAGGCCGGTGCGCAGCAGGTTCAGCCCCACGTTTGAAATGACCACATCAGACCCCGGCACCAGCAGAGCAGCCACCAGCACGAAGGCTGCTGAAGACGGATCCCCCGGCACGGTCACATCCCGCGCCACCAGACGAGGTTTGCCCTCCAGCCAGATAATGCGACCACCTTCCGGCGTTTCCTTCACAGTCACATGCGCGCCAAAGTGCCGCAGCATATTTTCTGTGTGGTCACGGGTTGGCACAGGCTCTTCCACCTGCGTCACGCCCTCAGCATTCAGGCCAGCCAGCAGAACTGCGGATTTTACCTGAGCAGACGCTACCGGCAGGCGGTAGGACAGTGGTGCAGGCTGCGCACTGCCCTGAATAGCCAGCGGCAAACGCCCGCCTTCCCGCGCAAGGAACGTCGCTCCTGTGCCCGCCAGAGGGTCCATCACGCGCTTCATGGGGCGACGGCGCAAGCTGGCATCCCCGGTCATGACCGACATAATTCCGTGGCTGGCCAGAATACCAGACAGCAGACGGGCTGCCGTGCCGGAATTGCCCATATCCAGCACATCAGCCGGTTCGCTCAGCGTGCCCAGCCCACAGCCATGCACATGCCAGCGGCTGTCATCTTCCCGAGTAATTCTTGCGCCCAGTGCCCGCATGGCTGCGGCGGTGCGCAGCACGTCTTCGCCCTCCAGCAGGCCCACAATCCGGGTTTCGCCCTTGGCAAGCGCTGCAAACATCAGAGCCCGATGGCTGATGGACTTGTCCCCCGGCACGGCAATCTTACCGGTAAGGGACGAGGCAGTACGGGAAACACGCAGGGTGCGGGACGGGGAGGCAGAAGGCTGTGTCATGGTCATTTCATTCCGGCTTGTCCTGCCGTAAGTCAATCCGGGACGCCAGAAAACGACGTCTTTTTTACGTAAAAATATACTCAACCTGCGCTTCGGGGTTTGACAGGACACCTGTGCAGTGGCATGTGCCCTCGCCTTAATAGTCTGGTCGTTTCCTGTTCGAGCTTCGGCTTGGGGGGAATCGCCCTTTTCCGGGACATGTTTTGTCCCAATGTCTGATCAGGATCGACAGGTAGCAAGATGTCCCAGCCCGATCTCGGCACTAAACGCGTCTGCGTGTCCTGCGGTGCCCGTTTCTATGACCTGCACAGGTCCCCTGCCGTCTGCCCGAAATGTGGCACGGAACAGCCGGAACTTGTTTCCCGCCTCCGTCGCAGTTCGGAAAGTCTGACACCGCATGCAGATACACCTGCTCCGGTAAAGAAAGCGGATGAAGATATCGATATCGATACAGATGCCGATACCGACACCGATGATGTCATGGAAGACACGTCCGATCTGGACGATGATGACGATGACATCAGCTCTGACATTGATGTCAGCACGGATTCGGACGAACACGATTCCTGATCTGCCTCAGGGTGCCGGGCGTGACCCGGCCCCTGTGCAGTCGCATCTCACATAATCGTGATGTGTTTTTAAAAGCCTGCTTTTGCCGGGCTTTTTTTTATGCGCGGCGTTCTATTTCAACGCCAACCGCTTCAATTTCTTCAAAAACATCCAGCTTTTCGATGCCCACGCGCACAACCCGTACGCGGGCATCCGCCAGCACGCCCGCAGCAATCCGCTCAGCCAACGTTTCAACCAGCCTGACATGGCCCCCACGCACAATCCGGCGCACCAGTAGCACAACATCTTCGTAAGATACGGTGCGGCTCAGATCATCTGCGCCGACTTCCAGATCATCCCGGTCCAGCACACCAAAGGAGACAGACACGCGAATACGCTGCGTGACCCCCTGCTCGTGCGGGAACACGCCGATATGGGCATCCAGCACCATGTTTTTCAGAAACAGGTGGCGCAAAGGCGGTTCTTCCGCCCAGGGAGCAAAAATTGTCATTCGTCCTATTCTTCCATCACCGCGCCCGCAGGGGCTGCCGGTGACCATTGCAGATGCTGCCCGCCATCAAGCGCCAGCATCTGGCCCGTAACCGACGGCAGGGCCAGCAGGGCCAGCGTTGCCCGTGCCACTTCCGCCGGTGAGGTGCCATACCCCAGCGGAACAGACCCGCATTGCTTTGCAAACTGCTCTTCCGTCTGGCGCGGGCTGGGGAGCGCCGGGCCGGGGCCAATGGCATTTACCCGAATTTTTTTGGGCGCCAGCGCTAGCGCCATGGTCTGCGTAAGCGTCCACAAGGCACTTTTGGACACCGTGTAGCTTATGAAATGCGGCGTAAGAGACCACACACGCTCATCCAGCATGTTCAGAATCATCCCCTCCGCCGAAGCCGGAAGGGCTTTGGCAAAGGCCTGCATCAGCACAAAAGGCGCCCGCAGGTTGGGCTTCATATGCCCGACCCAGCTCTCGCGTGAGGCATCATCCCACTCATCACGCTCAAAGGTGGAGGCATTGTTCACCAGCACACCCAGCGGGCCACCCAGCGCGTCCATCGCACCGGGGACCAGCGGAGTCACGTCCTCTTCCCGCGCCAGATCGCCCTGAAGCAGGCAGCCCTTGCGGCCACGGCTTTCAACGGCTTTCAGCGTTGCTTCCGCCCCTTCCCGGTCTCCCCGGTAATGGATAGCGACATCAAACCCCGCTTCAGCCAGAGCCAGCACAATGGCCTGCCCCAAACGCGCCTTACCACCTGTTACCAGTGCGCGGCGCGGAATGCAGGGGGAGAGTGGGAACACACTGAGCGGCACGGAGGTCACGCAGGCATTAGGCACAGGCGCGCTCATGCCGGCCGCCGTGCGCCAAGGGCCGCGGCCAGAGTGCCATCATCCAGCACGTCTAGAGCGCCGCCTACGGGCATGCCCTGCGCAACGCGGCTTACTGTTACACCCCCGTAAAGGGCCAGTTTATCCATCAGCCAGTGCATGGTTGTCGCTCCCTCTACCGTTGCACCCAGTGCAAGAATGACTTCCCGCACGCTGCCCTGCTCCAGCCGGTCCAGCAGCGGGATGATATTCAGGTCTTCCGGGCCAATGCCCGCCAGAGGGGAAAGCGTGCCCCCCAGAACCTGATACACACCCCGATGCACCCCCGCGCGCTCCAGCGCCCAGAGATCTCCCACCGTTTCCACCACGCACACAACGCTTGGGTCACGCAGGGGGTCCGTGCAGATATGGCAGGGGTCCACCGTGTCTAGATTGCCGCAGGTGGAACAGGTTTTTACCGCAGCGCCCGCACGCTCCAGCGCGCGGGCCAGCGGCACAAGGCGCGCCTGCGGGTCACGCAGCAGAAACAGGGCAATACGGCGGGCAGAGCGCGGGCCAAAGCCCGGCAACCGCCCCAAAAGCCTGATCAGCTGCTCTATTTCGTGGCCGCCCATACCGCACTCCGTCCGTTCAGAACGGCAGTTTCATACCAGCAGGCAGGTTCAGGCCACCGGTCACTTTCTGCATTTCTTCCGCAGCCGTTGCGTCCAGTTTGACACGGGCATCCGCACAGGCTGCCATAATCAGGTCCTGCAACATTTCCATTTCGGAAGGGTCTGCCAGCTTGGGGTCAATCTGGATGGAGCGCATGTCGCCCTTGCCGCTCAGCACAATTTTCACCATGCCCGCGCCAGCGGAACCTTCAATGTTTATGGCTTCCAGTGAGCTTTGCATGGCTTCCATTTTTGCCTGCATCTGGGTAGCCTGCTTCATAAGTCCGGCAAGATTTTTCACAGCATCTCTCCTTGTCTGGCTGCATGAGCGCAGCCCGGCGCATGCCTTATGCGCCTTACTCCAGTTATGGCCGGAAATCCGGCCCGTTTGTCCGGTCTAGTCTATCGACAGGCCCGGGTCGGAAGGTCGTTCATCCTCGTCCAGCAACTCAGCGTCAAGCGGGGCGAAGACAAGTTCGGGGGGTTCTTCGGGCGGCAGGCCATACTCATCCAGACCATGATCCTGCACATCACCCAGTTCAGCATCCGGGAAGACGGCCAGAATGGCCTTCACCAGTGGATGCGCCTGTGCAGTACGCCGCTGGAACTGGATGATTTCAGCGCCTTGCTCATCCAGCGTCGGCTCACCCTCGTCCTGAGCCAGACGAATGCGCCAGGACATGCCGGAAGCACTTTCCAGCACTTTCTGAAACTGGCGCGGCAGATCCTGCGGCAGGTCAGGCTGCATCCGCATGATAATGGCGCCCGGCGCGAAGGAGATAACGTGCACGCCATTGCGCAAATGCCCGTGCAACAGGGCCTCGCGCCGATCCTTGACCAACGCCACGGCCTCACGCCACGTGCGCGGCACCACAGGCCCTTGTGGTTCCGGCTCGGCCACGGGTTCTGGCATGATGGCAAGAGGCGCCTCAGCCTCCTGCACTGCTACGGCAGACGCTCTGGCACCACCGGACATACCTGCAACCATACGCAAGGGTGGCGGGGCCTCCTGTCCGCCCGGTCTGCCGCCTTCAGACCGGGCCTCACTCAGAGCGGAGGGCGCGTTCCCCTCCGGCCCGGCAGCCCCACCCTGTCCGGACAGGCGCCGCACCAGATCTTCAGGTGAAGGCAAATCCGCCACGTAACACAGCCGAATTAACACCATATCCGCCGCAGCCCGGCGGTCTGGTGCCATTTCCACTTCCTTCAGCCCCTTTACCAGCATCTGCCAGGCGCGCATGAGCACCGGCACGGGCAGGGCTTCAGCCATCTGGGTGCCGCGCACCCGTTCAGCCTCCGGCATGTCAGCTGAATCCCGCAGGGAAGGCACAGCCCGCAGACGGGAAATGGTGTGGATCAGGTCCAGCATATCGCCCAGAACCAGTCCCAGATCTGCACCGCGCTCATGCGCCGCATCGGCCAGAGCCAGAGCCTGATCGGGCTTGCCGGTCATGGCGGCATCCAGCAGGTCAAATACCACCTGCCGGTCAGCCAGCCCCAGCATGTCACTGACGACGGACGCCCCGATCTCGGCCTGACCCTCACCCTGAGCAATGGCCTGATCAAGCAGGGACAACCCATCACGCACAGAGCCATCTGCCGCACGGGCTATCAGTGCCAGAGCGTTTTCGGAAAGCCGGACATGTTCTTTTTCAGCAATACGGGCAAACAGCGCGGCCAGATCGGCCTGCGGCACCCGGCGCAGATCAAACCGCTGGCAACGGGAAAGCACCGTAACCGGCACTTTCCGCAATTCCGTCGTTGCAAAAATGAAGGTGACCTGTGCGGGCGGCTCTTCCAGCGTTTTGAGCAACGCATTGAAGGCGTTGCGTGAGAGCATGTGCACTTCATCGATGATGAAGACTTTCATGCGGCCCTGCATGGGGCGGAACCGTGTGGCCTCAATAATCTCGCGCACATCATCCACGCCGGTGCGGGAGGCGGCGTCCATTTCCAGCACGTCAGGGTGCCGGTCATTCAGAATAGCAACGCAGTTAGGGCATACGCCGCACGGGTCTGCCGTGGGGCCACCCTTACCATCCGGCCCAATGCAGTTGAGCGCACGGGCAATAATACGGGCGGTCGTGGTTTTCCCCACCCCGCGCACGCCTGTCAGCATAAAGGCATGCGCCACACGCCCCAGCGCAAAGGCATTGCGCAATGTGCGAACCATGGCTTCCTGACCAATTAGGTCATCAAAAGTCGTGGGGCGATATTTGCGCGCAAGAACGCGGTAAGGGGAGGTATTTTGAGGCTGAGAAACCGGGGCTGGCGCGGGTGGTGCCGCATCGCCAAACAGACCGGGGCCTTCCATCACGGGTTCGGGAAGTCCCTCATCCCGGGAGAGGTGCGCATCGGTCTTATCGTTCATGACAGTTCCGAAGAAAAAGACTCACGCTCCTGTGGCCTGAGGCCCCGAGCGGAAAAAGGTGGAAAGCCGAACAATGACCCGGTCGAAACTCACTAGGGCTGCTTCCTTCCGGATCTGACCAGGTTAGCAAGGCGCACGTCCACTGCCGACTTTCCGATTTGAGAGATAACACCAAACTGCCCTGCCTGCCAACCCTGCCCGTTTCCCTCTTTGCCTTGCGGGAAGGGGCAGGCTAGGAGGTATAGGGTCTGAGCTATTCCCTGCCCCTTCAGAGAGTCTGAGCGTGCCCAAATTCAGCCTGTTCCCCCATGCCGCCATGGTCCTGCTGGCCTCAGCCCTGACTGCTGCGCCGCTATACGCTCATGCCGATGATGATGACGACGAACTGCACCACCGCAGCACCGTCCCGAATGCCCAGCTTCAGAAAGAGTTGGCTGTTCTGCAATATAAGCCTGAAGCGGCCAGCCCTGCATGCATCGAATCCCTGAAGGAGCTGCATAAAACGCAGGCCCAGCTGGAAGAAGAACAGACCCGCTCGCAGGATCAGGATCTGGCCATTGCACAGGACGTGCTGGAATCCGACTTTGAAAATTCCATTGAGCTCTGCTCCCCCGATGTGCGGCAGCTGTGTGAAACACGGAACCCCGACGTAACACTGGCCAAAGCCTGCGAAAAACTGGGCAGCATTCCGGATTCCGCAACGCCGGCAAATTGAAACCCATGACGTATCATTTTTGCCCTTGGAACACGTTTCTATAACGATATAATTACAAGTCTGTTTTGTTCCTTATCTTTACGGAGAACTCCGTTTTGACCGATGCGTGTTGTAATGCCTGATTCCCCTGCACTCCCTGCCCGGCCTTATGGTCCGGCCATTCTGGCTGTGGATGGGGGCGGCACCAAAACACTGGCCGTGCGGGTTGGACCAGACGCCAGCATTCAGGCGCTCAAGACAACCAAAGGCTGCAATCCCTTTGACCAGCCCGACTGGCAACACATTCTGGCAACCCTCGTCACACCTCTGGCCTCCGGCTTGCAGGCAGCAGCGTTCGGTGTGGCAGGATATGGAGAAAATCGGAAAACAGGGCAGCTCCTCCGCACCCATTTGCACGAACTTTGCCCCCACACCCCGCTCAGCCTGACCAATGATGTCGATATGGCCTGCACTGGCGCCTTTGCTGGTGAAGCCGGTGTTCTCCTTCTTTCCGGAACAGGTTCCATGGCATGGGGCACAGACGGCAAAGGTCAGACAGCCCGCGTTGGTGGCTGGGGGCCAGTTTTTGGAGATGAAGGCAGCGCATACTGGATTGGCCGCAAAGCCCTGCAGCGGGTGTGTCAGGCCATGGACGGGCGCGCGCCTGAGGCAAAACCGTTTGCACGAAAAATCTGCGCCGCCATGAACTGGCCTGACGAAAACCCGGCAGCACTGGACGCACTGCTCGGCTGGTACAGCCAGCAGGAGCGCCCCCGGCCTGCTGTGGCACATTGTGCCCGCCTGATTGACCAGATGGCGGATGACGGTTGCCCGGAAGCCTGCGCCCTGATCACACAGGCAACACACCATCTGGCCAACCTTGTTCAGACAGCTCGAACCCGTTTTCCTGAACAGTCTCTGCCGTGGAGTTATGCAGGAAGCGTGTTTAAAAGCCGCCTGCTCCTCAGCACTCTGACAGAAACATGCGGAGCCCCTCAGCCGCCCCGCCTGCCACCCGTTGGCGGAGGACTTGTTCAGGCCGCCAAACTGGCCGGATGGCAGATAGATGCTGCATGGATCACGCAGCTTGCTCACGCGCTGGAAACCTATACCGCACCAGAGAAACTGTAATGATCCTGATGCAAGACCATATTTTGGCATCTAGCTCTCTGTCATTTAGCTCCAATACCCGACACAGCCGCAAATCCCCCGCCTCAACACTCAACAATTTAAAAATTATTCGGAAACATAATTACATATAATAGGTTTTTGAAAAATCCCTTGATTATATTCCCCATATAAATTCTCAGTAAATATTATTCATATCTGAAAATATATCATACCTCTCTACAGTTTTTAAATTATACACTCATACACCGTTCCGTACCCATCGTCTTTTATTCTGA
>NZ_CALLXM010000104.1 GCF_937875265.1 uncultured Acetobacter sp.
GAAATCCCTTCAGGCCGCCAGATCACACGGCCTTCACGGTCCTGCACATCGTCAATCAGCGTGGGAGTTACTTTCCGGCCACCGGCCGCCAGTGAGGCATAGGCTCCGGCTTCTTTCAGCACGGTTGTTTCCACAGCACCCAGAGCCGCAGGCAGAACATGCGGCATGGAATCAACAAGCCCGATTCGGGTCGCCAGATCCGCCACGTTCTTGATGCCGATATGGGCGGCCAGACGGATGGTCACCAGATTTCGGGATTCCCGCAACGCGTCATGCAGGGTCGTCGGCCCCCAGAAATCCTTCTCATAGTTGTTCGGATGCCATGCGCCATAAGACACCGGCGAATCGTCAAACGACTGCGAGGGCGAGATGCCCTGTTCCATGGCCTGCAAATACACAAACGGTTTGAAGGATGAGCCGGGCTGACGCAGCGCCTGTGTGGCCCGGTCAAACTGCGAGGTCTGGAATGACCAGCCCCCTACCAGCGCCAGAACGCGCCCGGTCCGGGCGTTCAGCGTCACGACGGCACCTTCCACATGCGGCACCTGCATCAGCGCAACGCGACTGCTGCCAGCCTGCGGTTCGATCATCACCAGATCGCCCGCTTTCAGCAGCCTGAAGCGCCGGGTCCATGCCAGATCCCCCCCCTGTATCTCACCCGTCTGCGGTGTACCGCCCTGCATGGCGGACCCACGGCGCACAACAGCGCCTTCCAGCCACCCAACGCGACCATGAGCCGGGTCCAGCACCACAGCCAGACGCCACTGGTCCAGCATACCCAGCGGCACAGCCTCAGCCGTGAGTGCCGCAACCCAGTCTTCCTGAGATGAAGACGCACTAACGGTTTGCAGGTGCCTTACCGGCCCACGCCACCCACCATGCGCACGGTCATATGCCATCAGCCCCTGCCGCAGCACAGTCTGCGCTGTCAGCTGAAGGGCTGGGTCCAGACTGGTATGAACATCCAGCCCGCCCTGCATGGTCATGTCCTGACCATATTTTTCCAGAAGCTGCCGCCGAACTTCCTCAGCAAACCATTCGGAGCCAGGAGCCGGGCCGGGGCGCACAAAATTATGCGGGATCAGCGGTTCGGCTTCCGCAGCACGAGCAGCCTCATGCGTCAGCGCGCCGGTTTCCGCCATACGCTCCAGCACCCAGTTCCGCCGTCCGCGTGCGGCCTCGGGGAAGCGGGCTGGGTTGTAATTAGTGGGCGATTTGGGGAGCGCGCCAAGGAAGGCAGCTTCCGCATCATCCAGCTGATCAAGCGGCTTATTAAAATAGGTCTGGGCCGCAGCCCCAATCCCGTAAGCGCCGCTACCGAGGTAAATTTCGTTCAGATAGATTTCAAGAATTTTACCCTTGGGCAGCACCTGCTCAATCCGCATGGCCAGAAAGGCTTCCTTGGCCTTTCGCTTCATGGAAACAGCATTGCTACCCAGCAGCATGACACGCGCAACCTGCTGCGTGATGGTGGACGCCCCGATGGGCCTGCGCCCTTTACCGCGCGTCAGATCCGTCAGGCCTGCACGGGCAATCGCCAGAGGGTCCACACCTTTATGGGTCCAGAATTTCTGATCTTCTGCCGCAATAAAAGCGTTCTTCACCCGGTCGGGAATGGCGCTATACGGCACAAACACCCGGCGTTCATCCGCCAGTTCCGCAATCAGCCGGTCATCTGACGCATAAAGGCGGCTCATCACCGGAGGCTGATAGGTCTGCAACCCTTCAACCGTTGGCAGATCAGCCACAATGCCTTCGTACTGGCTCCAGACGAAGACGGCAGCCCCTGTGGTGCCCACCAGCCCCAGCGCAGCAACCGTGCCAAGCAGCCCCCGCCACTGGCGGAAGCGTGGCCTGCGCCATGCTGATCCCTGTTGGGAAGACGTATCTCTTCCCTCATTTTTGTTGGAAGAAGACCCGGGTTCACCAGAAGACGGAGTTCTTGTCATGCTGGTCCTTTACCATTCTCATGCGCTGCCGTCTTCAGTCTCGTCGCCCTTCCTGACCACATCATGGCGAATTTTGCCCTTTATCCCAGCATTTCGCCCAAAAAGCGGGCGGTATAATCCACAACGGGGATAATCCGCCCGTAGTTGATCCGTGTCGGACCAATAACGCCAATAGCACCGACAATCCTGTTGGCCTCATTGCGGGCGGGGGCCACCACCATGGACATGCCCGTACCCCCGAACAACCCGCTTTCCGCACCGATAAAGATGCGTACACCTTCTGAATTTTCCGCTAATTCCAGCAGATGCAGCATTGTTTCCTGCCGCTCCAGCCGGTCAAACAGGGCCTGAATGGCCAGAAGCCGCTCCTGCCCATCAACATCTGACAGCAGTTTGCCCTGGCCGCGGATAATCAGTGTGCCGCCTCGTTCATCACTACTGCCACCCCAGATCGCCAGACCGCTTTCCACAACATCCGCCGTCAGCTGGTCCAGCGCGCTCCGGTTTTCGGTAATATCGGCCCCCACCCGCTCCCGCAGGTCCGGCAGGGTAGCCCCGATGGTGTGGGCATTCAGGTAATTTGCGGCTTCAATCAGTGCAGAAGGCGGCATGCCCATGGGGGTTTCAATCACCCGGTTTTCCACATGCCCGTCTGTTCCCACCAGCACGACCAGCGCCCGGTTTCCACCCAGCGCCACAAATTCAATATGTTTGACGCCGCCCTCACCTTTGGGGGCAATCACCAACCCGGCAGCGTCTGACATGCCGGACAGCAGGACGGAGGCTTCGGTCAGCGTGTCCTGCAAAGAACGCCCCCGCGCCTCCAGAGACTGTCCGATTGCGCGGCATTCTTCTTCCGAGAGGCTGCCGAACTGCAACAGACCATCCACAAACAAACGCAGCCCGGCCTCAGTCGGCAGGCGCCCGGCGGACGTGTGTGGGGAAAACAGCAGGCCCGCCTCTGTAAGAGACGCCATGACATTACGGATGGTGGCAGGGGACAGCGGCAACCCAAGCCTGCGGGAAAGCGTGCGGGACCCCACGGGTTCACCGCTGGCCACATATTCCTCTACAATTTCACGCAGAATCGTGGCGGAACGGGAATCCAGCCCCGGTGGCAGAATAGGCTTTGCAGGTAGCAGACCACGTTTCATGAGAGTCAGGCCTCCTCCTTACACAACGGGACTAGTCTGCTTCTGCGCATCTCCGGCCCGGCTGACAAGAAAAACTATGGAGCCGCTGAATGGTTTCGCTCCCGGCAAAACCGCTTTATGTGCAGAGAACACTATTTCTTAAGGAGTTCCCCCATGCGCCCCTCCGGCCGCCAGCCCAACCAGATGCGCCCCGTCACCATTGAAACCGGCTTTGCCCGTCACGCTGAAGGTTCAGCGCTGATCCGCGTCGGGGGGACGGAAGTTCTCTGCGTGGCCAGTGTTGAAAGCCGGGTTCCGCCCTTCCTGCGCGGCAAAGGCACAGGCTGGGTAACAGCAGAATACGGCATGCTGCCCCGCGCCACCCACACCCGTGGCAACCGTGAAGCCGCCAAAGGCAAGCAGTCTGGCCGCACACAGGAAATCCAGCGCCTTATTGGCCGCTCCCTGCGCTCTGTGGTGGATCTGGCTGCACTGGGTGAAATGAGCATCACGCTGGATTGTGACGTTCTGAATGCCGATGGCGGCACGCGCTGCGCCTCTATTACCGGTGCATGGGTTGCCCTGCGTCTGGCCCTTGGCCAGCTGGTGGCAAAAAATGTGCTGAGCCACATGCCGCTGCGCGGGCAGGTTGCGGCTGTGTCCTGCGGCCTGACCAAAATCGGCCCGGTGCTGGATCTGGACTATGAAGAAGATAGTGCCGCAGCAGCCGACACCAATTTTGTGCTGACGGCTGACCGCCGCATTGTGGAAATTCAGGGCACAGCAGAAGACGCACCTTTCACGGAAGATGCGTTCAACGAGCTGTTCGCTCTGGCCCGCTCTGGCGTGTCCGTTCTGTTTGACGCCCAGACACTGGCCGTTGAAGCTGCGGAGAAGCGCTAACATGACGCACGGCAAACTGGAGGCTGGCAGCAAACTGGTTCTGGCC
This sequence comes from uncultured Acetobacter sp., assembly GCF_937875265.1. Taxonomy (GTDB): domain Bacteria; phylum Pseudomonadota; class Alphaproteobacteria; order Acetobacterales; family Acetobacteraceae; genus Acetobacter. The sequence continues at coordinate 4,032 of NZ_CALLXM010000104.1, forward strand.
AGCCATAATGCAGGCAAGCTGGCGGAGTTTTCCACATTGCTGGCCAATTTTGGGGTGACCGTGCTGTCTGCCGGGGACCTCAACCTGCCGGAACCGGAAGAAACAGCCACCACGTTTGCCGGTAATGCAGCCCTTAAAGCTCTGGCCGCGGCCAGAGCCACCGGCCTGCCCGCCCTTGCGGATGATTCCGGCCTGTGCGTTAGCGCACTGGGCGGCGCTCCGGGCATTTACTCTGCCCGCTGGGCTGGCCCGGACAAGGACTTCCCTGCGGCTATGGCGCGCATTGAAGAGGGTATCGGGCAGGACGAGCGCGATGCGTGGTTTATCTGCGTGCTGTGCCTTGCCTACCCCGACGGCACCACGCGCAGTTTTGAAGGTCGGGTTGATGGCAGCATCACCTGGCCGCCGCGTGGCGATAAGGGCCACGGCTATGACCCGATTTTTACCCCCACGGGTGAGAACCGGACCTTTGCCGAAATGGCAGATGCTGAGAAAAACGCCATCAGCCACCGCGCCGATGCGTTTAGGGCTTTCAAACAAGCCTGTCTGGACTAAGCTGACGTTTCAGACGGAGCCATACTCCGTCTGACTGTTTCCTGCGCTGTGTGGTTAGCCTTCAGCCACACAGTTTGACACTGTCCGGAAAAATAGAGTCACCATGACGACGCATTCTTCTCCGTACAAGACTCTGGACCTTGAAGGCGTCCGGACTTTTATTACCTCCCTGCCCCACATTGCGGCCCGGCTGGGCGGCACGCCAGATGCGTGGCGCGTGTGGGAAGTCAGTGATGGTAACCTCAACATGGTCTTTCTGGCAGAAGGCCCGGAGGGTGGCATCTGCCTGAAACAGGCGCTGCCGCATGTACGGGTTGATCCTTCATGGAAAATGCCGCTGGACCGCACGTTTTTTGAAGCCTCTTATCTGCGCACAGTCTTTCCGCATGTGTCGGACCTGACAACGGAATGCCTGCATTTTGATGCGGAACAGTTCATCCTGATTGTGCCCAGCCTGTCCGGGCACACGGTTATGCGCACTGCCATGATGGCCGGGCAGTATCACCCCGCTGTTGCCGCGCAGGTGGGGGAGTTTGTTGCTCGCAGCACATTTGCCACATCGCTGCTGGCGGAACCGTTTGAGCAGATTATGGACCGGCGCATCTGCTTTGCCCGGAACCAGACCCTGACGCGCATTACGGTTGATCTAGTTCTGACAGACCCGTACCACGACCACCCGCGCAACCACTGGGCAAACCCACAGATTACCCCGATCGTAA
>NZ_CALLXM010000105.1 GCF_937875265.1 uncultured Acetobacter sp.
AATGTGCCGCATGAGGTTGCTGATGCGCTGGCTCAGGCCATCGCGGAACATGGCCCTGCTCGTCTGCTGGTTGTTCGCCATACGGAAGACCCTGTGCTGATCGGGCATGTCCGGCACGAACAGTCTTACCTCGCAGGCTATCTTGATCGCTTTGCGCCATACGGGCAGTCTGATGATGTCTCGCCCGTCTGGGATTCTATTTTGAGTGAGGCTCTGGCGGTTCCGCTGCCTAGCGTTTAATTCCGCACACCACTCCCGCCTGAACCGCCCATCAGGGCATCATGCAAGCGGTCAAAGGTTTCTGCCAGCGTATCATGCGCACGCTTACCTTTGCTGCCCACAATGGTGACAGTTGTAGTCATACCCGCAGCAATCTGGGTACCAGGCGGGATGCTGTCGATGTGTACCCGTACCGGAATACGCTGGGCCAGGCGAACCCATGTGTAGACCGGGTCTACCGAGGGCAGGCCCTGTGTGGAGGGGGTGGCGTTAGGAGTCGCAATACCACGCGTAATGCTCACAACATGGCCCCACATGGGCTCACGGAATCCCATCAGGTCCATCCTCACCCGGTCCCCAACATGGATGGAGCGGATTTTTGTTTCTTCAAAATATCCGTCAACCCAGTAGGAGGACGCGTCAATTACCTGCACGTTGGGTTTGGCTGCTGTTGCATAGTCCCCGACACGCATGATCAGATTGGTGACGTAGCCTGTCACGCTGCTGCGTACGTACGTTCGGTCCAGATTGATTTTGGCCTGAGAGAGTGCCGCCATGGCTTCCCCATACTGGGCTTTCGCCATGTCTGCGGTTGCCTGATAAACCTGCTTTTCCTCAGGAGAGGCGGCAACATCCGTTAGTTTATTTCGGCGGCCTTCCTGTGTATCCTTCAGCACCATATCAGCCTGACGTTCATTCACACGGGCAGTGGCTGAGGCAACGGCGACTTTGAAGTCAAACGGGTCAATGTCGTAAAGAATATCACCAGCGTGGACAAACTGGTTATCCTTGACCCGCACAGCAATAATCTGCCCAGAGACACGAGGCGCAATATCGGCCACCTGCACACGGACCTGCCCGTTTCTGGTCCAGGGAGCGGCGGTGTAATAGTCCCACAGAACAAGACCGACAATACCGGCAATAGCGAGAATTGTCCCCGTCGTGACAAACTGCAGGGCGCGGCGGGCGCGTTCAAACACGGTTGGACAATCCTTTTACAAGAGAATGGTGTAGAGGCCGATCAGGCAGACAAAAAGCCCGAATTCAGCCAGAGGCAGGTTCCATATCACCCGGCGGGCGCCCACTTTTGCCAGAATGGGGTTGAGCACCAGCAGCGTGACAATGGCCAGGCCCGCATGAACCACAAAAGAGGATACCAGCAGACCGTCAATATCCAGAACAGCACGAAGTTCCATGCTTAGAACGCCTTCCACTGCTGGTCGGGCTGCGGGATGATGTCGTAAAGATTGAGGGCCGAGCGGTTATGTTCCAGCAACCGGATGGCTCCCACCATGCCGGAGACAGCGGCAAGAGCCGTTGCCATTTCACCGTGGGGTAAAGTGATAGCTGTATCCAGGAGGATGCGGGCCTGTTTGCGCATGCGGTACAGGGAAGCATTGATATTGTAGACAACCGTAGAGCGGAAGGCGGCTTCAGCATTCGCACGAATGGCTGGAATGGTGGCCGCACGCTGTAGATGACGGCGTGCGCGTGCCAGTTCCACATTCAACTCATCCAGACTGGACAGACGGTTGAACACGCGCGATTTGGATTTGGTGTTTGGCAGGTAATGGTTCCAGTCAAGAATTTTGCACAGCCGGTCATAATGGCGGCTGATCAGGGCTGAACCAGCCTGTTCTCCGTGTCCTTCAAGCTGGAGCCGCAGGTCGTGCCCAATGGTAATGGCGACGCGAAAGCGCCGTCGATTGGCTGAGGGGGGAAGGAGCAGTACCAGCGAGATGAAAATGACAACCGCAGCAAACAGATAGAGCACGTTTCGGTCAATAAAGGCCGAGGGCTCGTAATTCTGCTCATTCGCCACGCCCAGAATAACAAAGAAGAAAACCCCGGCATTAAAGCCAACGGTGGCGGTTTTGGGGTTCATAAGCAGCAGGCAACCGCCAAAAATAACCGGGATAATGGTAATAGCCAGAAATGGCATATCGGCCCCATGCGGGAGAATGCCAAAATTCAGGATGGCGGCGACAGCAATAGCCAGCGGTGTGCCAATAAGCGCGCCCATACCAAATCCGCGCGCATTGTAGGTTGAGGCGGCCAGTGTGAGAATGACTGCCACCTGTGAGAGCGCGGTGTAGGTTGAGGGGATATCGGAAATAATGCACAGGCCTGCTGCCACCGAAAAACCGGTGAGAGTCCGCAGCCCTGCCAGCAGGGCAGCGATCACATCGTGATGCTGTTCGATTTTAAGCTCTGGAGCCTGTGTGCGGGCACGTTTGCCGTTTTCAAAGGCATCAATGCCGTCAGCTGCCCAGCGAGCATCTGAAAGCAGCGCCATAGAGCGTTCAATCAGCCATGCTTCATCCAGCGTGGGGCCTCGGTCCAGTTCTTCCGCATGCGCTTCTCGTGCCAGATCCTCCAGATCCCAGACGGCCTGACGTGGAGAGGCAACGGGTGTGCCATCTCCAAACGCACCACGAATCTGGTTCAGCACCGGTCCGGAAATTTCGCCGTGGCGGAGCACTGCAGCAATGGCTCTGCTGCAACTGAGCATTTCCAGCAAGGCGACCATGGCGGAGCGGGCTCCGGCCAAGCGTACACTGGCATCTGGTAATTCAGTTTTGGCGAAGGAAACCTGAGAAGTCAGTGCAATGATTTCGCCTGCCAGACCTGCGCAGGCCATATCATCTGGGATGCCGTGTCCGGCTATGGCGTCCCGGCTGATGCGCTGCACCATATTGGCAACACGATGCAGATTGGTGGCCAGCTTTTCCCAGGCGGTCGGGGAGCCGAAAATATCATTGATTGCTGCTGTGGCTGCAATGCCCACTACAATGGCAGAGACCCGGTTGACGGTGACGTCAAAAATGGAGCCAGGATTATCAATGCAGCTGATGCCCACTATGGCCACGGTGTAGCCTGAGAGCATGGCGGCATAGGCACGGAAGTCTTTTTCCAGAGTGCCAATAATGGTGCACAGGGTCAGCCAAAGCCCGACACCGCCCAGAAATACGACACGATCCTGATTGAAGCAGGCTGTTAAAAACAGGGCGGCAAACGCGCCGACCATTGTGCCCATCAGGCGGTAGACGGCTTTGGAGAGGACCTGCCCCCGTAAAGGCTGTGCCAGAATCATGACTGTGACTGCGGCAGACCCTGGTGAAGAAAGCTGTAGCCAGAATGCAGTGGTCAAAGCGAGTACGGCGGAAAGCCATGTGCGCAGACAGAACAGAAACCAGCCGGGCGGGAAGATGGAGGCTGGAAGGGGGGGGCGGAGCCCTTTCCAGAACCTGACAGGTGATGCGGTCGGAGTGGTGACGCTCATCCTTTCCTTAGTCCTTGCCGTTCAAGAAGTCTGTCTGGTTCACAGGGTTGGGTAGCATAATCTGAACCCGGTCGAACTAGACCGAATCCAAAAATTCAGAAGTCTATTAAAATAAAATATAATAAAATGGGTGGAATTTTATGCGCTGAGCGGGGTTGCGAAAAACGCGTGGAACTTTGGTAACGCAGAATAAGAGAGAAGGGAAAGACAGAAAATCGAGAGTATTTCAGGGGTATGATGCCATCACAGGGTGTGCTGAATTAAGGCAGACCCCATGGATACTACGGACTTTATGAAATTTATTCACACCTCAGACTGGCAGATTGGCCGGACCTTCCGTTTTGTTGACGATGATACGCTCGGGGCCCTGCGAGCCGAGCGGGTGGAAGTCATTCGGCGGCTAGGCCAGCTGGCCCAGCAGGAGGGGGTAACCCATGTGCTGGTGGCGGGCGATATTTACGACCATGAAACCCCTGCGGAAAACACCCTGCATCAGCCAATTGAACGGATGCGTCAGTTTGCGGATATCAAATGGCATCTGATCCCCGGTAACCATGATGCGGATCAGCCGGAAGGTGTCTGGGCCCGTCTGGCGCGTAGCGGCCTGCCGGAAAATGTCATCGCGCATCGGGAGCCGGGGCCGGTTTTGATTGATGAGGCCCATCAGGCCTGGTTGCTGCCTGCCGTGCTCAAACGCCGACATGTTCTGAGTGATTTGACGGCATATATGGATGAGGCTGAAACCCCGCCCGATGCCCTGCGGATTGGTCTGGCTCATGGATCAGTAACGGGTTTTGGGGGAGAGGTTGAGGCCGAGCATAACCCGGTCGCGCTGGATCGGGCCAAGCGCGCCGGACTGGCTTATCTGGCATTGGGTGACTGGCACGGTTTTTGTAAGATTGACGCCCGCACTGTCTATTCCGGCACACCGGAGACGGACCGCTTTACAACCGGTGGCGGCGGCGGGGGTGAAACTCTGGTTGTCACCCTGCAAGGCGCACGGGCGGAACCGGAAATCACCCGCCACAGAACGGGGCGCTACACATGGAAAAAGCTGGACGATGTGGTGCTGACATCCGAACAGGATATTCTGGCACTGGAAGCCCGTATCCGCAGTATTGCGCCAGATAATCCGGGGTCTGTGCTGGTGTGGCTGGCGGTCTCTGGCCTGCTGTCTGTGGATGATATGGCGCTGTATGAAAGTGTCCTGCTCAAGCGCCTGAGCGGCGCCGTCGCCTGTTTGCGGCTAACGGGAACCCCCCAGCTTTCCGCCGGGCTGGATGATCTGGACAGGTTTGGACCCGGTGGTGCTGTGCGCACGGCTGCTGAGCAATTACTCGCCCGTTCAGACGCCGGAGGGGAAGAGGGCCAGTTGGCCGCAGAGGCCTTGCAACGGCTTTTTGTGTTCTGGCAGGAAATGGGAGCGCAGGCACGATGATCCTGACAGATTTACAGATTGAAGGTGTTCGGCGGTTTGCGTCTCCGGTGCGTCTGGAGGGGCTGGGGCCGGGGCTGAATGTGCTGTCTGCTCCCAACGAAGCCGGAAAATCCACTCTGCTGACCGCGCTTAAAGCGGCTCTGATGGTAAGGTCCGGTTCTAAAGCCAGGCCCGTGAAAGACCTTCAGCCTTATGGCGGAGGTGCGCCGCATGTGGTGCTCTCCTTTACGTGGAAAGGGATGGACTGCCATCTGGAAAAGCAGTTTGTCTCCAAAGCCTTTACCCGGCTGAGGCTGGGGCCGGAACAGTTTGAGGGAGATCAGGCAGAAGACGCCCTCCGCACACTTCTGGGGCTGGAAGAAGCCAGCAAGGGCGAGGCCG
>NZ_CALLXM010000106.1 GCF_937875265.1 uncultured Acetobacter sp.
GCATCCGGGTCAGCATACAACCCGGCATCACCCACCACATCGGGCAGACCACCACGATGCGAGGCAACCACAGCCGCACCGCACCCCATGGCTTCCAGAGCGGCCATGCCAAACGGTTCTGGCCAGCGGCTGGGCACGGCCACCACAGCGGCACGACTCATGGCCTGTATAACAGCCTCATGCGGCAGATAACCCCTGAGAATTACGCCTGCCTGCTCGGCCTGCGGGCGCAGAGCCGTGAGAAATGGTGTTTCTGGAGACTCCGGGCCAAAGCGATCCGCGCCAATCATCTCGGCACGCCAGCCTGCATGCCGGGGCAAGACGCGGGCACAGGCGGCCACAAAGGCATCGGCTCCCTTATCCGCCACAATCCGTCCGGCAAAAAGCAGAACGGGGTCACGCTTTTCTGCGGTAAGCGGCAAGGCAGCAAGATCCAGACTATTGGGCAACACCCGCACGCAGGACGTTACACCCTGACTGATAAAGCGCCCGCGCACCCATTCTGACACCGCGACCACCGCCACAGCCTGCCCCAGATGCTCCCGCTCCGCTGCTGTACGGGCCCGCCGCATACCGCATGGGTCATTATGCAACACCAACACAACCGGTACGCCGGGGCAGGATTTGCGCAAGGCCAGAGCAACATCTGGCCGGTTATGAACTTCAATGAGATCAGGCCGGGCAGAACGGGCCTCCCGAGCAACCCCCGCCACATAGCGCTGAATACGGCTGAAAGGCCGGAAAACTGGCTCAACCGGTGTAAACTGCACACCGGCAAACGGCGGCCCGACAGGAGGAAGCCCCACAACGGTTTCCGCATTGTCCGCCATACGCCGCACAAGTAGCGCAATGGCGCCAGCCTCACCCGGAGCAAAGCGTTCCCTTGGCGGAAGCACAGTCATGACGCGCAGAGCCGTCATGGTTGTCTGACCAGCACGGAAAAACTGCCCTGATCAGGCCAGAGATTCATAAACGTCCAGATACCAGTCTTCAGGTTCCTGCGCGGCCTGAGCGTACCAGTCCTGCACCAGCGGATGCTGGCGCACAGCCTCCATATACTGGCGGGAGACATCAGAAAGACCCGGCACATCGTAAGACAGAAAACGAGCCACGATGGGGGCATACATGGCATCGGCATTGCCGAACTCTGCCCCGAACAGAAATGTGCCGTCCTGCCCGAAACGGGTGCGGGCATCAGCCCACAGGGCATCGATACGGGTAATATCCTTGCGCACGTCCTCATCAAGCCCGACAGCGGGAGGACGTTTATCACGGCCCAGATTCATAGGCAGAGCACTCCGCACAGCCCGGAAGCTGGAATGCATTTCTGCTGAAATGGAGCGTGCAACGGCGCGGGCACATCGGTCAGACGGCCATAAATCCGGGTCCTGCTCAGCACAATATTCCGCAATGGAGAGCGAGTCCCATACCACGGCACCATGATGTTCAAGATACGGCACGCAGCCATTGGGAGAGAGGGTTTTCAGCGCGGCAGTTTTTCCGCCACCGGCCAGCGGCACAACCTCAATATCAACGTTCAGCCCGGCCAACCGGACCGGGAGCCAGCCCCGCAGAGACCATGAAGAATAGCGCTGTGTTCCAATAACCAGCCGTCCGTCTGCCATACTCTCTCTCCTATCAGGCCGCGGGGGCAACAGCCTCCGCCCGGCGGATAAAGCCACCACCCAGAATGCGGCTGCCATCATAAAACACACAGGCCTGACCGGGAGCAGGCATGGCGGGTTCTTCCAGCAGAATGGACGCACCCTCCGCCGTGGGCACCACACGGGCTGAGCGAGGCTCTTCCCGCGCACGCATCTGCACGCGGCAGGCGAGCCCTTCCGGCGGGGCATCCACCAGCCAGTTTACATCCCGCACGGACAGAGTGCTGACAAAAGACCCTTCACGCGGGCCAATCACAACCCGTTTGCGGCCCGGCTCCACGCCCACCACCATCTGGCGTTCACCATCCAGCCGGGCTGCATTGCCCAGCCGTTTGCTCTGCCCGACGGTAAAGCGCATCACGCCTTCATGCTGGCCAACAATACGCCCGGCACCATCCACAATCTCACCCGGACCAGCCATTTCCGGATGCATTTTTTCCACGAGATCCACATAGGACCCATCGCTGACAAAGCAGAGATCCTGACTGTCGGGCTTGCCCGCCACAACCAGCCCGAACCGCTCAGCTTCCTCACGCACAGAGGCTTTGTCCGGCATGTCACCCAGTGGGAAACGCAGGAATTCAAGCTGCTCACGCGTGGTGGCAAACAGGAACCATGACTGGTCCCGCGCACTATCAACAGGGCGATGCAGTTCCGCGCCATCAGGGCCTTCCACACGACGCACATAGTGGCCGGTCGCCATGGCATCGGCTCCGATTTCTTTCGCCAGCCCCAGCAGATCAGTAAACTTCACGCCCTGATTACAGGCCACGCAGGGCACCGGTGTCTCACCTGCCGCATAGGCCTCGGCAAACCGCTCGATCACGCTGTCTCTAAACCGGCGTTCGGCATCAATCACATAATGCGGGAAGCCCAGACGGTCCGCCACAGCACGGGCATCACGAATGTCCTGCCCCGCACAGCACGCACCTTTTTTGGCCGCACCGCGAGAGTCATAAAGCTGAAGGGTTGCCCCGATCACCTCGTGCCCTTCTGCCTGAAGGCGAGCGGCAACCACGGAACTGTCCACCCCCCCGGACATGGCCACAAGAATGCGCATCGGCGCGTCCCCTTTTATCTGTAGAACGTGTTCAGGCTGTGCGCGGCAGGCGCACAACCAGACCATCCAGTGCTTCGGTTATGACAATCTGGCAGCCAAGGCGGGAGGTTTTTTCCAGCCCGAATGCCAGATCCAGCATATCTTCTTCGTCATCCGTGGCCGCAGCAAGCTTTGGTGCCCATGACGGGTCAACCACCACGTGGCAGGTTGCACATGCCAGAGAGCCTTCACAGGCTCCTTCAAGGTCAATGCCATGCTTATGGGCAATTTCCAGCACGGAGAGGCCAAGCGGCGCATCAACCGTACGTTCGGTTCCATCCTGTTCAACAAACGTCATCTGGGGCATTCGTTTTTATCCTGCCAGGGCTGCTTCACTGCGGGTTTTTCACCCGCCTGCTACGGTTTCCGGTGCGCAAATCTGCTCACGCACCATTGCGGCGGCCTGCACCAGCATGTCCGCCGCGCGCTCCGCCTCGGCGGCTGAGGTAAAACGTCCGGGGGAGAGACGCAAGCTTCTTCCGGCTTCATCCCGCCCCAGCCCCATCGCCTCCAGCACATAAGACGGCGCAATTTCCGCTGAAGAACAGGCCGAACCCAAAGACACCGCCAGCCCCGGCATGGCGGCAATCACGTCCAGCGCCCGCAGCCCTTCTGGCAGACGCACACTGAACAAACCGGGCAGACGCGGGGCGGCTTCCGCATTCACTACCACACCCGGCAGGCTCTGTTTTACACGTGCCAGAAACACCGTCTGCAAATGCGCAAGGTGTGCGGCATCTTTTGCGCCCTCCGCCTGCGCAATCCGGCAGGCCTCCCCGAATCCGGCCAGCAGAAAGCCCGGAAGCGTGCCGGACCGCAAACCACGCTCCTGCCCTCCGCCAGAAAACAACGGTTGCAGGCGCACGCGTGGACGGCGGCGGACAAACAGCGCCCCGGCCCCTTTAGGGCCATAGAGTTTGTGCGAGGACACTGACCCCAGAGCCAGACCCATCCGGCGGACATCGACCGGCATTTTACCCACAGCCTGAGCAAGGTCAGAATGCAGCAGAGCCCCGGCCTGCTCCACCAGAGGTGCCAGTGTTGCCAGATCCTGCACCACGCCGGTCTCATTATTGGC
>NZ_CALLXM010000107.1 GCF_937875265.1 uncultured Acetobacter sp.
ACAGCGGGGCTTCAAGTTTGTTGGGCCGGTGATTGTCTATGCCTGGATGCAGGCGATTGGTCTCGTGGTGGACCATGACTCGACATGCTTCCGGTATGGGGCGACGATTCACCCCTGAAATCTACGGTCTTTTAAGAACGATACAATCAAGTTGAATATAAAAATCGCAAAAATGTGAAGACATCAGAGTCGGGTTCCTTTTAGGACCCCCGATACTCGCGTTGGTTTTTCTGAAAATTTAAATCTATAAGATGTTGAAAATAAACAGAAAAATATCTACACATTTTTATCGTCTAAATTAAGAACGCGCAGAATATAATAACTTTAATAATAGTGTTTTATTGACTGATCAGATTTTTGCTCATAGGGTCTGGTTTCCTCACACATGTGAGGAAAGCGTGAAATCAGGGAGCGGTTTAATGACGCTGCGAATGTGCAGGGACCCGCGATGTTGCGTGCGTATGCCGCAAGTCAAAGGTCGTGGTGTGCAGAACAGGCACACTTTATAACCGCCGGGAGTGAAACTGCCGGCGAAGACACCCCTTAAGGGGTTTTGTGTTCGAGGTTAGTCATGATACGTACTTCAAAAATCATCGAAATAGACGGTATTTTTCTCGGAACCGCTATTCAGCTCAGTGGTGAGCAGGGCCAGCGTTTTTATGCAACGCATGACAGTGTGCGTGCTCTGCACAACGCCATAAAGCCTGATGTTGCAATGCTGGCGCGGCAGGTTGCCCAGACATTTCGCCAGAATCAGAGCATCTCTTACGTCGGGTAAATCGCTCTCTTTTATAAAGAGGGCGTCGTGTGGGGGGAGAGGGGTGTGTGAGGTGTCCTTATGGGCCGCCTCATACACCATTTTTGGAAGCTGTTATGCGGGCCGGGGTGTCAGATAGGTTGCCCCTGACTGACATGCACAACATGCGCATCTTCCAGATCGCCCAGATCTATTTTTCGTAAAAGGGTGAGAAGATCATCCAGTCTAGGCTCTTCCTGTGCTGCGTTGTTTATTGGGTCAAAGCGTTCTGCAAGGCGACTGTAGAGTGCTGCGCGTTGCTGGACAGCTGGCGTCGGGTCAGGCGTTTTTTCCATCCACCAGACACTTGCAGCACCAGCCAGTTTCCGTAACAGAAAAAGGGTATCACGGGCTTTGCCTATTTGGTCTGACCGGCGAAGCCCTTCCAGTCGTGCCGTCTGGTATTGAATTTCTGCGCGTGTGCTGGTGGTGCCAGCCTTGCGTCGCGCGCTTTCAATCTGTTGCCAATTCAGATTTTCAGGGCCAGTGGCAAGGGCTGCGTAGCGGATATTTGCACGAAACGCATCAGCTACCTGTGCCGCTAAGGGGGCTTCGCGCCGTTCAGGCCAGAGCAACAGGCACCCAGCCAGCCCCACCAGACTTCCAATAATATTATTGATGCCACGGGCCAGAGCCACATCCCACCCCAGACCGGGGCTGACCAGATCAGTCACCAGCACAAAAAGCTGCGTCATGAACATGACGCACAGGGCGTAATTGACGCTCCGCAAGGCAATCGTTGCTGCGGCCAGTGGGAAAATAAGCAGAAGAATGCTCCACATTGGCAGCACAACACCCATTACGGCAGCGAGCAGGCCTCCAGCAATACTGCCAATGACGCGTTCAATAGTGCGGGGAAGAGTGGTTGTAACGCGCGGCTGCGTGACGACTACAACGGCCATCATAGCCCAGTAGGCGTAGGGCAGATTTAGCTTGAGGGAAATGGCGTAAGCTACCAGCACCGAAACACATAAACGCGCGGCATGACGCAGCCCTTGTGAGCGCGGGGCAGCAGCGGGGCGTGGGGTGGCGGAACCCCCTGGCTCGGTGGCCCGAGAAGGAGAGGTGGAGAGCGTTTGCCAGGCGGTAATCAAATCTTGCAGGGCCTGCGTGCACACATGCGCACCTTTGCCAAACAGATCCGTATCCTGCTCTGCAATGCGTGTCAGAATGCGGTGCTGCCGGTGCAGGCGTTCGGGGCGGGGTGCCGGGCGCTGGGCCTCACGGGCCATACGGCGCAAGGTAGAGATTAATACCCGCACCGTGCGGCGGGCCGTATGCGATGTTTCGCCAGACAGAGCGGCATGCTCAAAAGCGATCAGAGCGATAAAAACCCGGTCACAGGCTTCAATCGCCGGAAGCAGTGTCGCTCGTGTGCGGTTACTGATGGCATCATCAGAGAGCATTTCAATGCGCCCACGAGTCCGCTCAATCCGGCTACGGATTTCCCGGCGGAAAGACCCTATAGATGCACTTTCCTGCTCCATGTCCGAGCCACTGGATTTCATGAACTCCAGCAGGCGACGGGTCATGCGCTCTTCTTCCCGCAGCACGGCTGAGCAGGCCATTCGCAGGGGCATATACGGGTCAACCGGCCAGGCCAGAACACAGATCAGCGTGGCCCAGATGGACCCCAGCGCAAACAGGCCGGACAGGCGAATAGCGACCTCAGGCGGGAACGGATAACATACCGCTACCACGGCCACGATGGCGGCCAGAACGCCTATCTGAGTAGCAATTGCACCGCGCAACCGGCCTAGTGCGCACCCAAAAACGCTTACCCCCAGCCCAATAAAAGCGGGCAGCATGCCAACCCCTGCTGCGGCAGAGACGGACCCACTGATAAGCGTGCCAAGTGCTGCAAATTTGAGCATGGTGGCCAGCCGGGGGCGTAACAGGCCACCGGGGTCTACAAGGCAGGTCCAGAAGGCGGCAAAAGCAGACCACGCCATAAGCGGCATATGCAGATATAGCGCCAGCAGCATGACGGTCCCGACGGCCACCCCGGCGCGCAAGCCTTCCCGCACGGCTACCTGTTCCGGGGCAATGGCAATGGCCCGCACGCCCAGCCAGTGGGCAATGGCAGAAGGAATAACGCTACGGGAGGCCGCACGCAGGAATGTCTGTTTTCGGGGGAGCGAAAGGGGCAGATTTGTTTTCATGGACAGTTAAAGCTGAAGGGTGGAAGGGCGGAGGGCGGCAGTGGCATCCGCAAGGAATAAAAGCAGAGCAAACCGGGGCGGACGTGTCAGTCCGGGGTGTCGCCACGAAACGGCGGGTCAGGCCAAAACTGTTCGGGCGTGCTGATCCTCTGAAATTATACGTTATAACATACTTATCTCATGTTCCGGCCTGTAATTCAACAGGGGCCGGAGGGCGTATCAGAACGTCACGCTGGTGTGCAGGCCGAAAATTGTCTCATTGCCAATGCGGCGTGAGGAGAGCGGATAACGTGGGTCGGCCTTACCCCCCATGGGGTTCCAGATTTGCTGAAAATCCGGCTGGAGCACCAGCCAGGGTTTGATTTCAGCCTGATAGGTCACTTCCAGATGGTTTTCATTGCCGG
>NZ_CALLXM010000108.1 GCF_937875265.1 uncultured Acetobacter sp.
CCGCAAAACGACTGGCAGACGGCTGATATGGCCCGGCGCGCCAAAGGCTGGCTGGCCAGCGCCGTCACGCTGGGCGGCATGGCGGCAGTGCTGTTTGTGCTGCACCTCACCTTTCTGGCCGGGCTGATTGATGATCTGACATTCCACAACGCCTCTTTTGCCGCAGAACACCATACGCTCGCCCTCACCCTCGCCTGTCTGGAGGGCAGTCTGGCTCTGCAATGGCTTGCCGACCGGGCTGGCACGGAAGCCGGGCTGCGCATTGCTGCTCATGTGCGGCGCGATGCCCTGCGTCATCTGTTCCGTGCCGGGCCAGTCGGATGCACAGCCCTGCCCGCCGGGCGCATTCTGACAACCCTGACGGAAGGGATTGATGCGCTGGAACCCTATTTTGCGCAGTACATTCCCCGTGCCGCCATGATGGTGGTGGTGCCGCTGCTCATTCTGGCCGTTGTGTTCCATCTGGATAGCTGGAGTTTTGTTATTCTGGCCTGCACCGGCCCGCTTATTCCGGTTTTCATGGCGCTGGTGGGCTACAGCGCACAAAGCATTATGGACCGGCAATGGGTGCAGCTTGTTGTGCTCGGCTCCAGCTTTCTGGACGCCCTGCGCGGGTTGAGCACTCTACGCCAGCTGGGCCAGACGCAAGCCAGCATCACGCGTATGGCCGAGGCAACGGATGCGCACCGGGCCACCACGCTCTCTGTCATGAAAGTTGCTTTCCTGACATCCGCTGTTCTGGAATTTTTCTCCAGCCTGTCCATTGCTCTGGTTGCTGTCGTTTTTGGCGCGCGCCTGCTGTCCGGCACGGTCGATTTCCGGTCTGCCATTCTGGTTCTGTTGCTCGCACCGGAATACTTCATGCCCCTGCGGGCGTTTTCCGCAAGCTACCATGCTCGTCAAAATGCAACCGCCGCCGCCGCCCGGCTTGCCGAGATATTTGCACTACCGAAAATGGCTCGCCCCGAGAGCACACTCTTATTACCGCACGCACCGTCCCGCCCCGTGGCCCGGATAATCTGTTCCGATCTGACTGCCGGCTATCCGGGAAAATCCCCCACCCTTCAGGGCTTATCCTGCACCCTGTCACGCGGCACCCTGACGGTCATAACCGGGGAAAGTGGTGCCGGAAAAACGAATCTCCTGCGCCTGTTTCTGGGGTTCTTACAACCCATATCAGGGCAAATCACCGCATGGGATGCAGAGGGAGCTCCTTTTGAAGACTGGCTCACCCGCACAGCGTGGGTGCCCCAGCGCCCCGTAATGATCATGGGCAGCATTGCTGACACCCTGCGGATGGCCAACCCGGACGCCACACAAGCCGATCTACGCGCTGCGGCACAGCAGGCCGATGCTCTGGATTTTATTGAGGTCCTTCCACTAGGTTTTGAAACCTCCATCGGGGAGCGAGGCGCATGCCTTTCTGGGGGGCAGATAAAACGTCTGGCTCTGGCACGTGCCTTGCTGCGCAACCCGGATATTTTATGTCTGGATGAACCCACATCTGATCTGGACCCCGCAAGCGCACTGCATGTGGCACAGGCCATTCAGCGCTGTGCTGCTGGCCGGATTGTCATTGTTGCCACCCATCATGCCGCAATGATCGCGCAGGCACACCAGTGCCTGCATATTAGCAACGGATATGGAGAAGTTTCCTCCACATTCCTGAGGGCTTGCGCGTGAACCTCCTTACATTCTCAAGCCTTTTCACGCGTAGCCTGCGCTGGCCCGTTCTGCTTGGCCTGACGTTATCCTGCGTGGCCGCCCTTGCCAATTTCGGGCTCTTGTTCCTGTCCGGATGGCTGCTAACAGCAGCCGCTTGTGCCGGAGCAGCCGGGCTTGCCGCACAGCAGGCGTTCAACATGCTGCTGCCAGCTACGGGCGTACGCTTCTTTGCCACATTGCGCATTGTCACGCGGTATCTTGAGCGGCTTGTCAGGCTTTTACCCGCGCCCGCATTTCAACCCAGCGCCTGAATGCTGCGTGTCAGGCTGCCCCGTGTGTGGCCACACCCACAGCACCTGCACCAACTCCGGAAAACCCGCTGGACCTGAGTATACAGAATGTCTCGTTCCGTTACCCGGATACACAACAATGGGTTTTGCATAATGCTAGTTTCTCTATCCATCAGGGCGAACGCGTCGCACTTGTCGGGGCTTCCGGTATTGGTAAAAGCAGCCTGATCAGCATTCTGAGTCGGTTTTACCCGTATCAAGAAGGGGAAATCTCGTTTGGTGGGAAAGATCTTCGCCAGTTTTCAACGGAAGATCTTTCAAAAAGCATTAGTGTCGCAGCACAGAATTTTCACCTGTTTAATGGCACCTTTCGCGACACACTCCAGCTGGCCGACCCGGACGCTGATGACGGCCAGATGTACGAGACCCTGCGCATTGTGCAGCTGGAAGAGTTTGTGCGGGTATCCCCCCACGGGCTGAATACAAGAATTGGGGATGAGGGCCTCGCCCTTTCCGGTGGTCAGGCCAGAAGGCTTGTTCTTGCACAAGCGCTTTTGCGCAAAGCACCCTGGCTGGTTCTGGATGAACCCACGGAAGGCCTGGACCAGAAAATAGAATACACCCTGATGCAGGCACTGATTACTGCCAGACCGGATGCCACCATTCTGTGCATTACGCATCGGCGCACCCTGGTTCCGTTTATGGACCGAACACTCACGCTTGCAGGCGGCCAGATCTGCCCGGCGGAGGAGGTGCCATGAGACGATAACCCCCACCAGACCCGCTTAAGAGTTCCTATGATAAAGGATTTTTAAAATGGACATGATCAACCCGACTGTTGTTGATCTTTCACGCTTTCAGTTCGCGCTGACAGCCCTCTACCACTTCATGTTTGTCCCCCTCACACTGGGTCTGACATTCATGCTGGCCGCCATGGAAACAGTCTATGTTGTCACTGGCCGTAAAATTTATAAAGACATGGCCATGTTCTGGGGCAAGCTGTTCGGCATAAATTTTGCCCTCGGCGTGGCAACCGGCATTACCATGGAGTTTGAATTCGGCACCAACTGGTCCATGTATTCCCGCTTCTTTGGGGATATGTTTGGCACGCCCCTCGCCATTGAAGGCCTGATGGCCTTCTTTATGGAATCCACTTTTGTTGGCCTTATGTTTTTTGGCTGGGACCGCCTGAGCAAACAGGCGCATCTGGCCATAACATATCTGGTAGCACTGGGGTCCAACCTCTCTGCCCTGTGGATTTTGATTGCCAACGCCGGCATGAACGTGCCGCACGGCGCACATTTTGACCCCGACACCATGCGCCTTCAGTTTGACAGTTTTGTAAAACTGATTTTCAGCCCAGATGCACAGGCCAAATTCGTACATACATCCGTTGCGGGCTATGTTTCTGCGGCTCTCCTTGTCATGGGGGTGAGCGCATTTTACCTGCTTCGTGGTCAGCACAGGCAGTTTGCAGCCCGATCCTTCCGTATGGCCGCCCTGTTCGGCATTATTTCCACCGTTGCTGTTATCACGCTGGGCGATGTTCTGGGCCGTGAAGACTATATGGAGCAGCCAACCAAGATCGCAGCTATTGAAGGACTGTGGCACACCAGTAAGCCGCCTTATGAACCATGGGTTCTGGCTGCCCTCCCTGATGATGCGAAACAGGAAAACCACTTTGAAATCAGTGTTCCGTTTGTTCTGACACCTCTGATCACGCATGACTTCAACACGCCCATTCCCGGCATGCATGAACTGGAAGATGCTGCGGCTCCGCGTATTAAATCCGGAATTGTGGCGGTTTCTGCCCTGCGACGGTATCAGGACACGCACCAGCAGGCTGATCTGGACCAGTTCAAGGCGCATGAAGCGGATCTGGGCTTTGGTTTTCTGGCCACGCGCCATACTCCTCATCAGGACGTAACGGCCATTCCGGCTGATATGCTTCAGGATGTCATCACGCAGACAAAGCCTGATATTCTGCCAAATGTTTTTGTAACCTTCTGGTCTTTCCGTATCATGGTGTTTCTGGCGCTGTATTTCTTCGCGCTCTTTGCAATTTCTGCTTACCTCAGCCTGAAAAACCGCTTGGAACGCAACACGCTCCTGCTTAAAGCCTGCCTGTGGTCCATTCCACTACCCATTCTGGCTACGGAATTCGGCTGGATTACCGCAGAGGCTGGCCGCCAGCCCTGGACCGTGTTCAACACCCTGCCAACTTTCCTGTCTGCTTCCACGCATGACACATCCTACATGGTGTTTTCTCTGGCAGGCTTTGCACTGCTCTACAGCATCTTTATCGCGGCGGAACTGTATCTGATGTTCAAGTTCGCACGCCTTGGGCCAGACGCCCATGACGCCCCGCACGGTGCTGATGCGTACGCCGCCCACTGCGCTGTGGTCAGCCCGGCACAGGCTTCTGGCCATTGATGATCCTGTTCAAAGAAAGATCCTGACATGGAACTTTATGCACTTCTCAAACTGACCTGGGCGGCGCTGCTGTGTGTGCTGCTGATCGGCCTCGGGCTGATGGTCGGCATGGATATGGGCGTGGGCACCCTGCTGCGCTTTGTGGGCCGCAGTGATGGGGAACGGCGCACAGCCCTGAACATTATCGGCCCGCACTGGGATGGAAATCAGGTGTGGTTCATTCTGGGCAGCGGGGCGATCTTTGCAGCCTTTCCCACTTTATATGCCACGTCTTTTTCCGTTTTTTATGTGGTGATGATCCTGCTGCTGTTCAGCATGATTCTTCGCCCTGTCGCTTTTGAATATCGCTCCAAGGCGGATGTACCTTTATGGCGCGCCAGCTGGGACTGGGTGTTTCTGGTTTCCGGATTTCTGCCCATGTTCATTTATGGCGCAGCCTTCGGGAATATCCTTCACGGCGTTGGCTTCCACTTCGGCTGGAACGGGCAGCATTATCAGGGCAGCTCCTTTTTCTCTTATCTGCTCAACCTGTTTGCTATTTTGTGTGGCCTGATGTCCGTGGCGCTGAGCGTCTATCAGGGAGGCGTCATGCTGATGTTGCGTGCGGAAAACCCAATTTATGAACGCACCCGACGCTACGCATTTTTCGGCGCTCTGACAGCCGCGGTGCTGTTCATTATTGGTGGTATTTATATATCAGGCATGAAAGGGTTTGTTTTTACCGCCCCGGTAGACCCCGCCATGCCAGCCGCCCCAATGCACGGCCAGCATGTACAAATGGTTGTCGGAGCATGGTTGCATAACTACGCAGCACACCCGGTGCTCTGGCTGCTGCCCCTGCTCGGGCTGGCCGGCATGATTGGCGGAGCCCTCGCAACCCGTATGAACAAAGCCATTCTGGCATGGTGGAGCGGTCTTGGTTCATGGGCTGGCACCATTGGGACAGTTGCTGCGGCCATGTTCCCGTTTTTCATGCCGTCCACCACAGCGCCGGACCAGAGCCTGACCAT
>NZ_CALLXM010000109.1 GCF_937875265.1 uncultured Acetobacter sp.
TACTGAGTAGCGCCCTGCTACATAGCGACACCGTTGTTCTGGACGCTGCTGAAAAAGCGCAGCTGTTTGCAAACACTCAGTGCAAGGCACTGGATATGGAAAGTGGCTTTCTGGCCCGCGCAGCAGAAGAAGCTGGATTACCGTTTGCTGTGCTCCGGGTAATCTGTGACCCGGCAAGCCGGTCTCTGCCCCCGGTTGCAGGCACCGTCCTCTCACCAGATGGCGGGCTGAACATTGGAGCCCTTCTCGGGTCTCTCCTGCGCCACCCCGGCCAGATTTCCGGCCTGATCGGCCTTGGCAAAGACGCAGGCCGCGCCCGCACCGCCATGCTGACTTTTCTGGAACAACAGCGCACCCGGCCCGCTTTTGCGCGGTTTGCAAGCTGAAGAGGGATTAAAGCACTCTCTCAATACAGGACATGCATTCGGTTTTTTAGCTGGCAAAATGCCATGACAGATCAATGCCCGAGTGTAGCAGCGTGACGCGTTGCCCGACATCGGGCCAAACATCAGCTTTTAAAAAATTGAACGGTCTTTTCTAATCCTCTCGCGATACCAGTTTTAGGTAAAAATGCTGTCTCGCTGAAAGCAAAAGAAGGTAGGCTGGGCAAGAAAAGCTTGCGCCTTTTCTTAGCATTACAAAATCATATCGCCGAAAACAAATGAGCCAATAGAAAATACGACAGACAACACAGGATTCTTATGAAACAACGGCGTGGTTTTATTGCTTCCGTTGGAGAGCCATGGCTGAGCCGTTTTAACCCGAATGAAATGCACGCTATTTTATGCAAGGCCGGATTCAATAATGTCACCGATTATGACCGTAGCGGTATTTCTTCTTACTTCGGCTGGCCTGCAAAAACGTCAAATTCCAAAGCGAGTCCACATGTCATTGATGCGCTCAGTGCGTAACAGACTGGCAGAGTATGCTATCCTCTCGATCCCACGAAACACTGTGATATAATCACAGAGAGAGGGCGATCTTTGATTTATTAAGCAGAGCATTGTTTCGATAAACTCTAAGACTTCCAGTCCTGCATTTCACACTCTCCATTTTATGACACGGTTTATCCTCAGATATGCCCGACCTGCCCCCCCTTCCGGGATTTGTGGTGTATGCTTCTGCACGCCAATAGGCTCCTGAGACACCGCACCGCAGCCAGATCCCATGCACAAACCCTGCCCCTTACCGGAAGGACTGACATGACCAGCACCCCCCTCAAATCCAGCCCGCTTTCAGCTGAAGAACTGGGGCTATTCAACAAATGGTGGCACGCCGCCAATTATCTTGCGGTGGGCCAGATCTATCTGTTGCGCAATGCGTTGCTGCGAGAACCACTGAAGCTGGAAGATATCAAAAAGCGTCTTCTGGGCCATTGGGGCACCACTCCGGGGCTGAATTTTATCTGGTTGCACCTCAACCGGATTATTCGGGCACAAGGGCGAGATATCCTGTTTGTCGCAGGCCCCGGCCACGGGGCACCGGGGTTGATTGCCTCCACGTGGATGGAAGGCACCTACACAGAGTATTTCCCGGATGTGACGCAGGATGAAGAGGGCATGACCCACCTCTTCCGCCAGTTCTCCTTCCCCGGTGGCATCCCCAGCCATGCGGCTGCCACCACGCCCGGCTCCATTCATGAAGGGGGAGAACTGGGCTATTCTCTCTCGCATGCTTACGGCGCAGCGTTTGACCACCCCGACCTTGTGGTGGCCTGCGTGGTGGGCGATGGCGAGGCTGAAACCGGCCCGCTGGCAACCTCCTGGCATTCCAACAAGTTTCTCAACCCCAAAACGGACGGGGCCGTTCTGCCCATTCTGCACCTGAACGGCTACAAGATTGCCAACCCCACCGTTCTGGCCCGTATTCCTAAACATGAGCTTCAGGATTTTCTGAAAGGCTGTGGTTACGAAGCTATTTTTGTGGAAGGGCATGAACCAGACCCTATGCATCAGGCTATGGCAAACGCCATGGACGAGGCCTTTACCCGGATTGCCGCCATTCAGGACGCAGCCCGTAGCGGCACGGAAACACAACGCCCCACATGGCCTATGATCGTGCTGCGCAGCCCCAAGGGCTGGACCGGGCCTAAAACCGTGGATGGCTTGCGCACGGAAGGGTTCTGGCGGGCGCATCAGGTGCCGGTTGATCACATGGAAAAACCCGGCCACCTCGCTATCCTTGAAGACTGGATGAAGTCCTACAAACCGGAAGAGCTGTTTGATGAAAATGGTAGCCTGAAGGCGGAGATTGCTGCACTCACCCCACCCGACAGCAAACGTATGAGCGCTAGTCCCTATGCCAATGGGGGCGCGTTACTCCACCCCCTCCGCCTGCCGGATTTCCGCACTCATGCGGTTACCATGACAACACCCGGCACAACTGTGGGGGAAGCAACGCGCGTGCTGGGTAACTGGCTGCGGGACGTGATGGCTGCCAATCTGGATAAACGGAACTTCCGTGTTCTGGCCCCGGATGAAAACAATTCCAACCGCCTGAACGCCGTGCTGGATGTAACCAACAGGGCCTGGAATGCAGAAACAGAACCGTATGATGACCATCTAGCCAAAGACGGCCATGTGATGGAAATTCTAAGCGAGCATACCTGTCAGGGCTGGCTGGAAGGCTACCTGCTTACAGGCCGCCACGGCCTGCTGTCCTGCTATGAAGCCTTTATCCATATTATTGATTCCATGGTGAACCAGCACGCCAAGTGGCTGAAAACCTCACGCGAAACCAGCTGGCGGCGGCCCATAGCCTCGCTTAATTATCTGCTTACATCCCATGTCTGGCGGCAGGACCATAACGGGTTCAGCCATCAGGACCCCGGCTTTCTGAACCACATGGTCAACAAAAAAGCCGAGACAGTGCGCATTTATCTGCCGCCAGATGCCAATACGCTGCTTTGCGTGGCTGACCACTGCCTGCGCAGCAGGGACCGCATTAACGTGATTGTCGCGGGCAAGCAGCCCGAACTGCAATGGCTCCCTATGGATGACGCCATAACCCACTGCCAGCAAGGCATTGGCATGTGGGAGTGGGCGAGCAATGACAAGGGAAGTGAACCGGACGTCGTTATCGCCAGCGCAGGGGATGTGCCAACGCAGGAAGCCCTCGCCGCCATCAGTCTGCTGAACTCACATGCGCCAGATGTGAAAATCCGTTTTGTGAATGTGGTCGACCTGATGACGCTGCAAACACCGGAACAACACCCGCACGGTCTGCCGGATGAAACGTTTGATGCCCTGTTCACGCCGGACAAACCGGTAATTTTTGCTTTCCATGGTTATCCGGCTCTTGTGCATCAGCTGATCTACAAACGGAAAAACGCTGCCAATTTCCATGTGCACGGCTTCCGGGAAGAAGGGACCACCACCACCCCGTTTGACATGACCGTCCGGAACCATCTGGACCGTTTCCACATTGTGGCCAACGTCATCCGGCGGGTGCCACGGCTGGCCAGTCAGGCCGCCTATACGCATCAGGCTGTGCGCGACAAGCTTGCTGAACACGAACGTTATGTGTGTGAATACGGGGAGGATATGCCCGAAATTCGGAACTGGACCTGGCCCCACACACGGTAAATTCCACACGCATGGTGCCGCAAAACACCATGCGCACTATTTTGCACGGTGTGGCTCATCTGAGATGTTGTCATGCCGTAACAGATGACCTAGCATTACGCTGTGCGAATGATCTGATCACTTCATGATTGTTCGCAAGGAAATGCTGGTCATTCCACGCGGCCTGATTATTTTTGAGATCATCTCGGGATTACTTGATGCCACACGCTCATCCACCCACCGCACCGACACGCCGGCAGCTTCTGACCCGCATCGGCACTCTGGCTGGCAGCGCCGCGCTGTATCAGGCCATGACCTCCCTTGGCCACGCCATGGGAACAGACTTCCGGGGCCCACCCCAGCTCTCTGGAGCAAAGCCCGGCACACGCGTGCTGGTGCTTGGCGCCGGTCTGGCCGGAATGCTCTCGGCTTATGAACTGCGCAAAGCCGGCTACAAAGTTCAGATTCTGGAATTCCAGAGCCGCAGTGGCGGCCGCAATATCAGCCTGCGTGGCGGGGATACCATCCGGGAAATGGGGGGAGCCACGCAAAAAGTTGGCTTTGCATCCGGCAACTATATCAACCCTGGCCCCTGGCGCATCCCCTACCATCATCAGGGCCTGCTGCATTATTGTCAGGAGTTTGGCGTTCAGCTCGAACCTTTTATTGAGCTGAACCATAATAGCTGGCTGCACTCTACTGATGCCTTTGGCGGCAAGGCCGTGCGGTATCGGGAACTGGCATCAGACTTTAACGGCTTTACGGCTGAACTGCTGACTAAAGCTATTGATCAGCATAAGCTGGATGAACTTGTATCAGAAGATGAGCGCGCCCACCTGCGTCAGGCCATGCACTCCTGGGGTGCGTTGAACAAGGACATGGCCTACACCAAAGGCAATACCAGCTCACTACGGCGGGGTTTTGAAAAACCACAGGGCGGCGGGGTTGACGGTGCACCTGTACCCTCTGCTCCCTTTGCCCGTAAGGACGTCATGCAGTCGGGCCTGTGGAACTGGATGGCGTTCCATGAGCGTCTGGACATGCAAACCACCATGTTCCAGCCTGTCGGCGGCATGGACCAGATCGGCAAAGGCTTCACCCGTCAGGTGAAAGACCTCATCACGCTAAACTGTAAGGTCTCCTCCATCCATCAGGATGATCAGGGCGTAACCGTTACCTACACAGACACCGCCCACGGCGACACCGTGCGGCAGGCGCAGGCAGATTATTGTGTCTGCACCATTCCGCTGCCTGTGCTCTCCCAGCTGGATGTGCAGGTTACGGGTGGGCTTAAGGCAGCCATTGCCGCAGTGCCCTATGCGTCCTCCGTTAAAATGGGGATGGAATTCAAGCGCCGCTTCTGGGAGCAGGATGACCAGATTTACGGCGGCATCAGCTTTACTGACCAGCAGATCAGCCAGATTTCCTACCCAAGCAACGGCATTTTCTCAAAAGGTCCGGCGGTGCTGCTGGGCGGTTACATGTTTGGCCCGGCAGCCTATGACTTTGCGGGCATGACACCGGAAGAGCGGATTGAACGGGCGCTAAAGCAGGGCATGGCCATTCATCCGCAATATCGCAAAGAGTTTTCAAACGGCATCAGCTTTGCATGGAGCCGGGTGCCGTGGACTCTGGGCTGCTGCTCCATGTGGACGGAAGAAGCCCGCAAAACCCATTACAAAACGCTTTGCACTATGGACAATCGCCTCGTTCTGGCAGGTGAGCACGCTTCTTATGTTGGATGCTGGCAGGAAGGCGCCATTCTTTCTGCTCTGGCAGCTGTCACCAGTCTGCACAAACGCGCGTTGGGAGCCGCATAATGCGTAAATTTCTGCTTCTGACTTCTCTTGTGGTTACCGCTGGCCTTGTCACCACATCTCTAACCCCTGTTGTGGGCCATGCAGACAGTGCCAGTGCTGTAGATGGCAAAATGCAGGCACTCCCTGATGGCGAGGCAGTTTATCATCACGTCTGCCAGAGCTGTCATATGCCCGATGGCAAAGGCGCTGTGGGTGCTGGTGCACGGTTCCCGGCTCTGGCGGGCAACCCCAAACTACAAAGTGCAGATTATCCGGCCTATGTCGTGCTCAATGGCCATGGTGGCATGCCCTGGTTTTCCGGGCTACTGAATGACCAGCAGGTGGTTAATGTCGTCAATTACATTCGTACGCATTTCGGAAACCATTATACTGACACCCTGAAGCTGGAAGACATTTCCGGCATGCGCCCGCAGTTGTCTGCAGAGGAGGAATAACGTGCGTCTTTTTAAAAACCTGATTCCCGCCACCACAACCCTTATGGCTCTGGCAACCGCCCCGGTTCTGGCCCCCGTTATGGCCCATGCCGAAAGCGGTGTAGTTCGGCATGGTGACGGGAAGTTCCCCATTTCCACCGCCATAGAAGTGCCCGCTGGCGCGACCACAATTTATCTGAGCGGTATGGGGGCACCGGTGCAGGACAAAACTGCACCGCCCAAAAGCCTTGAAGCTTATGGGGACACCCGTGCCCAGACGCTGGCCTCCCTTCAGCGCATTGAAGGCGAGTTGCAGAAACTGAACCTGACCATGGGTGATGTTGTGCAGATGCACATCTATATGGTGGCGGACCCGCGCACGAAGCAGCTGGATTTTGATGGCATGATGAAGGCCTATACCCAGTATTTCGGCACGGCAAAACAGCCCAACCTGCCGGTGCGCTCAGCTTTTGCTGTGGCCCAGCTCGCCAACCCCGGCTGGCTGATTGAAATTGAAGTTACGGCAGTTCGCCCTCCTAAAAAATAGGAAGACTGGCTTTCCCTCTCATCCACACAGATGAGAGGGGATGTTCAGGTAAAAGCTGAGATTATTTTCCGTCTGTTCTTTGAAGTTCGCCATCGGCGTCATCAGGCAGAAAGAAATCTTCCGGGTCTTCCGGCACGGGCAGAGACAGCAGGAAAAACCCCATCGCCACCGTTATGGCGCCCGTTGCAACAGGCAACCAGCGCAGAGCCGTAACCAGCAGGGAGTCCTGCGTGCTGCCTTGAACTACCAGCGCCCAGCCACTCACGCAGAGCAGCGCAAACCCACCCACAAAACAGGCCACAATCCAGAGCAGCCGACGAACATAAGGCGACGAAGACTGGCTCATGACGCGACCTTTCAGATCATTGCTTGAAAGCTCGCGCTAGCACGTTTTGTGTTTCGAGGGAAACAGGCAGGGTCGAGTTGGTCAGCGCCACACCTTTCCAGCCTGCGCCCAGAGCAGTGTAAAGGTTTACAGCGTCTCTCAGCCGCTCCAGCCGGGCCAGAGCTTCCATGTTCTGTGCATTCAAGGTGGTACGCTCGGTTGTCAGCACTTCCAGGAAGCCAACCAGACCAGCCCCGTAAAGCCGCCGCGCCCGCTCACTTGCGGTGGCGCTGTCTTCTGCGGCTTTATGCAGCTGTTCGGCATACTCAATGTCATCGTGCCAGGCAGCCATTGCATCTTCAACTTCCTTGAAGCCATTCAGCACAGCCTGACGATAGGTCAGACGCGCAGCCTCTGCGGAAGCCTGAGCCGCACGGACTTCAGACGTCAGCTTGCCACCATGCATCAGCGGCATGCTGGCCATCATCAGGAACTGCCAGCTCATCGCATTAGCCTGAAACAGCTGATACATGGCCGACGCATTGGGGTTGAAAGTCAGAGGGATGACAAAATGCGGATACAGGTTGGCAACGGCTACGCCAATCTGTGCCGTAGCCAGCGCATATTCCCGTTCTGCCATGCGGATATCCGGACGATTGGCAATCACAACAGAAGGCATGGTCGCCGGAAATTCCGGCACGGTCGGCAAGGGTCGCGGTGCCTTCAGTTCATCTTCCAGAGACCCCGGCATCTGCCCCAGCAGCACTGCGATGGCGTGCGTAATCTGGGAAACACGGGTTTTCAGCGGCTCACGTGCAGCAATCTGCGTATCAAGCTCGGCCTGAGCCTGCGCAATCTGCAAGGTGTTCCCCACTCCTTCCAGATACAGCTTATTCGTCAGGTCCACCGCGTTCTTCGCAACGCTAATATTGTCCGTGGCAATTTTGATCTGAAGCTGCGTAACCCGCAGCAGCATGTAATCAGAGGCCAGTTCTGACAGCATGGTCATCAGCAGAGCGCGACGGCCTTCAATGGAGGCCTCCACTGCACGCTCATGCGCTTCCACATCGCGACGAATACGCCCGAACACGTCCACTTCCCACGTCGCCATCGCGCCGTATGTCAGCATGGATGCTTCCGCGCGGTTCTGCGGGTTTCCTGGGCGAATAGGCCAGTTATCAATGTTCAGAGAATATCGCACATCCCCTCCGCCCATATTAGCATCCATCTGGGGATACCACTGGGAAGCAGAGCGGTCACGAATGGCACGTTCCGCCAGAATGCGCTGACCGGCGATCTGGAGATCGTAGTTCCCTTTGATTGCCTCATTAACGAGACCAGTCAGCACCGGGTCCTTAAACGCTGCCCACCACTCGGTCATTTCCTTATTGGTGCGGTCAATTTCTTCCTGGGTTGCAGGGTGTTCTTCCGCTGCTTCCTTGAACTGAGTCGGCACCTTCATGTGTTCCGGCTGATAGTTCGGCCCGACAGTGCAGGCCGAAAGCATCAGGGAGGACGCCATGAAAAGGCCGAGGCGACGATGAACCTTCATCTTATATTCCATGCCGCGCTCAGAGATGATCTTGCAGCCACGTGGTCATCTTGCCCCTTCGACCACGCGGTTCAGGCCCAACGCTAACTGTGGCCGTCATGCCCGCGGACAGGGTCACACTATCCGGCACATGATCAAGATGGATACGCACCGGAATACGCTGGGCCAGACGCACCCAGGTAAAGATCGGGTTCACATCCTGCAGCCCCAGTTTATCCGGGGTGCCGTTGGTATCGTTAATACCGCGGGCAATACTTATAACGTGGCCGGTCAGGATAGGCTTATAGCCCATCAGCTTGACGCGAGCCTCATCCCCCACATGTACGCCCCACATCTTGGTTTCTTCAAAGTATCCGTAAACCCAGTAGGAATCGGCATCAATCACGGCCAGACGTGCCTGCCCGGAGGAAGCGTAATCCCCTACCCGCAGGTTCAGGTTGGTCACAAAACCGTTGACCGGAGAATACAGAACGGAACGCTGAAGGTTCAGCTTAGCGACATCCAGCGCAGCACGAGCCGCATCCACTGCGGCAATCTGAGTTGCCACATTAGAGTTAAAGACTTCCTGCTCTTCAGCCGACACAATGCCACCCAGACCCATACGGCGGCGGGCATCATTGCGTTTGAGTTTCAGGTCTTCCAATGCGCCATCCAGGCGGGCCTGAGCCTCGCGGATTGCCAGACGGAACCTTACCGGGTCCAGCACAAACAGCGGGTCGCCCTTATGTACGAACTGGTTATCCACCACAGGAAGCTGCACCACAGTGCCTGAGACTTCAGGGGCCACATCTACAACATACACGCGCACACGCCCATCACGGGTCCATGGTGCAATCATGTAGACATTCCAAAGGGTAACCCCCAGCACAATGGCCAGAGAGACAACCGCCAGGGTCAGGATAACTCGTATCAGGGTGCGCAGAAGGGGCATTGCGGAGACTCAAAAGCCTTTTCAGGGATCAGACGTACAAAATGAGCAGGCAGAGGATACAAACGTAAAGTGAGACTTCAAACAGAGCGATATGCCAGAACCAGCCCAGCAGGCCGCTCCACCACAGCACGAAACGAATACACATGGTAAGAGGCAACGCCGCCAGTGCGTAGACGACGATTGGTGCCATAAAGACACCAAAGAGATTGAATTCCGTCAGCATGACGCCATTCTCGTAACAACTCTCATCGTGCGTGCGCCCGATCCGGGCCTGTCAGATCTTTCTGGCCAAGTGCGGCCTGCTCGACCCGGTCAAGAATCCCGCAGCACTGTTCCAGTTCCTGCGGGGTAACATGTTCTGTCAGGCGGGTAGCCACATTATCAGCCGCATGGCTGACAAGTGCGGCAACTTTCCGGCCTTCTTTGGTAATACTGACAAGTTTGGAGCGTCGGTCTTCCTCATCAATTTCACGGACTATAAACCCGCGCTTCTCAAGCACATCCAGCAGCCGGACCAGAGACGGCGCTTCCAGTGACAGGGAACGGGCAAGATCTGTCTGTCTGACAGGCTGCTCTGAAAAATTGAGGTAATAAATGGGACGCCATGTTGCGTCTGTCAGGCTGAACCGGCGCAGATCGGCATCAATTTCCCGCCGCCAAATGGCAGCAAGACGAGCCAGCCGGTGCCCGAAGGACCGGCGGGTTTCGATGCTTTTATCAGGATGACGCTGAGGTTCCATTACGTGCCCATACTAGCAAGCATGCAAACTGTTCGCACGCTCACAAAATCGTAGGGCAATCATTCCCAGAAAAAATCCACCCCTGCCAATGCAAAATTGGAATGGAACCTATGGGCAAAGGCAGATGAGGGAAAATCAGTTTTTCTTGCGGCGCACCACATCCCACACTTTACGGGTGCTGCTGCGACCAAGAGAGCCTGCTACTGTGGCCGTTACAGCGGCCAGAGTGATGGATTCACGCATTTGCGTCGCACACCGGTTGCGCGCAATGCGTGCTTCCACTTCTGCTGTCGTCAGGTAGGACCGACGGCCAAACAGAACACAAATCAGAGCAAAAAATACATCCAGCGCAAACACGCCGAATGCTGCGGTCACCGGCCCCCAATGGAAGGTAAACAGGAACAGGGCCCACAAGAGTCCATGCCCGGAAATCAGGGCAAAAAAGCCAAATACCGCTGCAGCAACAAGAAATGCTGCCTGCTTTCCTAACCGAACAGCCATCTGCTGCATGAGATGGGACTGTGCATGCAGGGCGGACCTGCCAAGTTCAAAAATACGCATGGACTCCGGTGCTACCTTCGTTCAGATCACGTGACGCTTCAGCGTGACATCCGACCGAGGATAAAGCCCACCACGCCGGAAATGGCTATGGACACCCATGAGGATTGTGCACGCGTCTGCTTGGAAATATCGTTGCGCGCATGATTGGCCAGTTCACGTGCATTGGCAACTGCTTCTTCGGTCAAATTTCCGGCTTTTCCACCAGCATTTGTCAAGGCAGGCACCACATGCTTTGTGATCAGCCGTTCCAGATGCGCCTTTACAGCTTCAATTTCATCACGGGCTGTCTCAGCGGCAGATTCACCAGCAGCCTTTACATCCTTGAGTTTATCAGAAGACATGGAAAACCCTATTCGCGTTAAAATGATTGACAACTCCCTTTTAACTGCTCGCTAAGGATATGGTTGCATGCATACGGCGCATGGCTCGCCCCCGTCACTAGACCTTCACACTCTCGCGTTCTTGCCACCGCTCTCTGGGCTGAGCCTGAGTGTGGGGAAAGGTCAGTGTGTGGCCCTGCTGGGAATCGGCTCCGAGCATGATGACCTGACCCGCCTGACAGATGTTCTGGCCGGGCACGCCCCAAGTTACGGCGGACAGATCCGTGTAGGCGGAGAGGACGTAACACGCAGCCCGACCGGCCAGCGCAGGCTTGTCACGCTCGGGGCGCATGCACCTTTGTTCCCGCACCTTACGCTGGCGGACAATATTCTTTTCCCGCTGCGGGCCTCCGGGAAGGTTTCCGCTGCGGAAGGCGAGCGCCGCATGATGGAGGCGCTGTCTCTTGCAGGGCTGGATGGCCGTCGCACGTTCAAACCCTCCGACCTAACGCCTGAACAAAACCTGCGGGGCCTGCTGGCCCGGGCCCTCGTCATGCGGCCGGAAGTCCTTGTACTGAACCGCCCCTTCAATCAGCTGGACCATACTGCCACAACCCGGATGCTGGCTCTGCTGGAAAAACTGCAACGCGCCATCGGCCTCAGTACCCTGCTCCTCACACGAAACCGTACGGAAGCCCTGATGGCCGGAGAGACCATTGGTATTCTGGAAAATGGCCTGCTGCTCCAGCTTGCCTCCCCCCAGGAGCTGCTCAGCCGCCCGGCGCAAGAAAGTGTGGCCGTCGCTTTTGGCGAGGCCAATGTGCTGACCGGCAAGGTGCTTTACGCGGAAGATGATATTGCCGAACTCCGCCTCCCCACGGGTGAGACCGTAGAAGCCATGGCTGCACCGGGGCTGGAGGAACAAGACCTCGCCAATATCTGCATCGCGCCAGACCGGCTTTCCGTCATGTTCCCACGCCAGATCAGTTCGTCGCCTGAAGAAAACGACATGCTGGTTTGCACACTCGTGTCCGCCCGCCATGTGGGAACGGCCATTCACATGCGCTTTCGTATGCGTGATGGCGGGGAAATTATTGCCCATCGCCCCCCGGTTCATACAGCAAAAGATCTGGAGCCAGGACGGATCGCACTGCTTGCCTGGCAAACAGCAAACGCCACTGCCTTTCCGATGGACCAGAAATCAGGCTAGAATTGTATCTGACCCAAGCAGCAACCGCGTGAGGCTACCCCTGTCCTTTTTTTTGTTTCGAGACGCACCCCTTAAAACGACCCGTCGCTCCCCGGCGCGGCGCCTGTCGGCCATGCCTGCCGCCCGCAGGTATGGACTGACGACTCTCGTTCTGGGGAGCCTGATACTGCCTGCTGCCTCACCAGCAGATGCGCGTGTGGTGCGTCGGATTCATCGGACAGTGGTGCAACCCATAAGGATACTGACATTTGGCGGAGCGATTACCGCCACACAGCAAAAAGTCCTGTTCACGCCGTATGCTCAGATTATCAAACATCAACTGGCGCCGTCCTCATGGGATGGCACGGTCGAGTCCCTTCGAAAACAGGAAACCGATTCTCCGCACCGCTGGGCCGCTGTAATGATGGAAACCAGCTCCTTGCAGGTCAGCTGCTCTCTAGGCTTGCTGGCCCGTGACCCTGCTGACCCCTCCCCTAACGGCTGCGGGCAGTCCTCTGCCTCCATTGATTTTGCGATGGCCTGGGATCGCTCACGCTTTGATACCCCCCCGGACTGGTCCGATTTCTGGGATGTCGCCCGCCATCCAGGCCGCCGCAGCCTGCGCCGGGACCCGCGCACCACACTGGAAATCGCGCTCCTGGCAGACGGTGTCACTCCAGATGCCCTCTACCGTGTGCTGAACACACAGGATGGTGTAGAGCGCGCCTTCCGTAAGCTCGACCAGCTGCGTCCCTATATTGTCTGGTGGTCCACTCCAGAGGAAGCCGCACGCATCCTCAAAAGTGGTGGCGCGCTGATGGGAAGCGTTCCAACAGGAGAAATTCTCAGTGC
Organism: uncultured Acetobacter sp.; assembly: GCF_937875265.1. Taxonomy (GTDB): domain Bacteria; phylum Pseudomonadota; class Alphaproteobacteria; order Acetobacterales; family Acetobacteraceae; genus Acetobacter. The sequence continues at coordinate 12,814 of NZ_CALLXM010000109.1, forward strand.
TGCACAGGCAGACCGGGGTCGATTCGGCCTCTATTGGCCACAGCGCCTTCAGGTGAACTATGCATGGGGGGTGCCAAAAACCTCTGCGGAGGAAAACACGGCGCTGGCTCTGACTGCATGGCTGGAACATCCCACCCAGAAACAGGCCTTTGCCAATGCGTGGCCATCTCTCCCGTCTCTGGCAGAAATCAATGCCGGGTCTCCCGATAGTCGCCGCCTGCTTCCTCCCATAGCGGTCAACGACACCTTCTGGAGTACGCATCTCTCCATATTGTCCGAACGATTTGAACACTGGGCCGCAGGACCTTGAATTTTCCTGCTGTCAATCTGATGCTGCCTCTCCTTACTCACGCACTATTAATGGCCATTACAGGCGTATGCTTGGCTATTGTTGTGCTGAGTACTGCGCTCTTAACTAGGCAGGGTAACCGGTTATACACCGCGCTTCTGCTTGTTCTGCTACCAGCTACCATTGCAGCACTTGCTTTGCCCTTCTGGCCTCCTATCAATCAGGCCCCTCTGTCGCTTTTCTTCTTACAGGGAATTCTGATCGGACCGGCCATTTCTCTTGCCCCCCTCCACCACCTCAAGGACGCGCCCTCAGCATGGGGCCGCACAGCGCAGGAACTCGGAGCGACCCCCTTTACCCGCCTGCGTCTGCTCTGGCTGCCGCTTTTGGGGCGACCACTCGCAGGAAGTCTGTGTCTGGCATTTGCTCTAAGCGTGCTTGGCACCCTTGGAATCAGAAAAACGCCCCTTTTCTGAGACCCCCTGCCGGTTTATCCTGCCCTTATGACCTCCCCCACATCCCCAGCACCATTCTGGGAAACCACCCCTTTAAAAGAGATGACCACCGCTGAGTGGGAATCCCTATGTGACGGCTGTGGCCGTTGCTGCCTGCACAAGCTCCGTGACGAAGATACTGATGCGATCCATTATACGTCCGTCGCCTGCCGTCTGCTTGATGTCTCCACCTGCCGCTGTACGGACTACCCTCAGCGGCACCGGAAAGTGCAGGACTGCATTACCCTGACCCCGGAAATGGTGCCCGAACTGGACTGGCTTCCAGCCGATTGCGCTTATCGTCGCCTGTCCGAGGGGCGCTCCCTGCCCTCATGGCACCCCCTTCTCACTGGAAACCCGGAGAGTGTCATTGAGGCCGGGGCCTCTGCTGCGGGTCGCTGCATCAGTGAACGTCAAGCTGGCGCACTGGAAGACTATCTGGTCGGCTGGCCAGGCCAGGCTGCCAAAAAACCCAGTGCACACAAGCGGCCATCCGTCCGCCATGTTCGTGTCAAAACGCCCTGAGACCCCAGTTCTGCCTACAACCCGAGGTGCAGCGGCAGCACCCCGGGCCAGCCTTTTGACCACTACGCCAGACATGATTGATCTGGCACCAGACTGTCGCGTACCCGTCATCTGGAAACCCTCCAGTCGCGCGCGCCGCCTTTCCGTCCGGATTGACCACCGCCAACAAGCCCTTGTGGTAACACTCCCTTCCGAGCTTTCTTCAACGCACGCCCTACAATTTCTCAAAAAGCAGACACGCTGGATCACCACACGTCTGGCCGCCCTTCAACAGGCCCCTGCATTCTTGCCGGGCCGCACCATTCCTATTGAAGGAAAGCCACATACCATTGTGCATCAGCCCACAGCACAGGGCGGGGTATGGATTGAAGCCGACCAGCTTTTTGTGAGCGGTGCTAGAGATTTTATGAGCAGACGCATAACAGACTTTTTGCGAAACCATGCTCGCCTGATTTTGGGGCAGGACCTACGCGCGCAGGCCCAGAGCTCCGGCCTGCGCCCTACACGACTTGATATCCGTGACACCTCCAGCCGATGGGGCAGCTGCTCTTCAGCCGGTCGCATCATGCTTTCCTGGCGTCTGGTGATGGCCCCTGCTCCGGTCAGACATTATCTGATTGCGCATGAACTGGCCCATTTACGCCATATGAACCACGGTCCGGCTTTCTGGGCGCTGGCTGATCAACTCACCCCACACCGACACCATGCCGAAGCGTGGCTGAAACAACACGGCCCAAGCCTGTTGGGGGCGCGCTAAACACACAAGCGCACCGCAGACACTTGCCGCCACGCCCAAGCATGCTAAAACCCGCCGTAACACATAAAACGCCTTTTACGGTTGGCTGCTACGGCCACCCCTTATGCGAACTTGGCGGAATGGTAGACGCAGGAGACTTAAAATCTCCAGCCCGTAAGGGCGTGCGGGTTCGAGTCCCGCAGTTCGCA
>NZ_CALLXM010000110.1 GCF_937875265.1 uncultured Acetobacter sp.
CTGGCTTCCCGCAGCATTGCTCCAAATATGCGAGTAGCTGCCATTATTTTGGCTGCCGGAACAGGTAGCCGTTACGCCGCGACCAGTGGGTCTGCAACACCGAAGCAATATGTCATGCTGGCGGGCCTGCCGGTTATCCGCCACGCTGCGGAAGCCCTTCTGCCTCATGTAAGCTGTTTGCAGCCGGTGGGTGACCCCGAAATGCTGGCACAGGTGCTGGACGGGGTGCCCGTTCTGCCGCCCGTAGCGGGAGGCTCCACACGTCAGGCCAGCGTGCGGGCAGGGCTGGAAGCGCTGGACGCTCTGCCGGAAGGTGAGCGCCCCGATCTGGTTCTGGTGCATGACGGAGCCCGGCCTTATGTGACGGCCAATCTTGTGCAGAATGTTGTTTCTGCACTGGCGGACCATCCTGGCGCCATTCCGGCTGTGCCAGTTGCTGATACGCTGAAGCGTGAAGACAACGGTGTGATTGCCGGGACTGTGTCGCGTGATCACCTGTTCCGGGCGCAGACGCCGCAGGGCTTTCGCTTTAGCTTGTTTCTGGACCTGCATCGCGGGGCGGCATCCGCTACGGCAACAGATGATGCGAAGCTGCTGGAAGAAGCGGGCTTTAGCGTCGCGCTGGTTCCTGGTGATGAAGACAACATCAAGCTGACTTATGAGGAGGACCTCGTGCGCCTTGAACGACTGATTGGCCCGACTCTCCTGCCGCGTGTTGGGCTCGGGTATGATGTTCATGCTTTTGAAGAAGGCCGCCCGCTGATTATTTGCGGGATTACCGTGCCACACACGAAGGGCCTTGCCGGTCATTCGGATGCAGATGTCGGGATTCACGCTTTGTGTGACGCCATTTACGGTGCGCTGGCGGAAGGGGACATCGGCACGCATTTCCCGCCCAGCAAGAACGAGTGGAAAGATGCGGATAGTGCGCGTTTCCTCGTGCATGCCGGGCAGCGTATTCGTGAGCGGGGCGGTATGCTGATCAATGCGGACGTAACGCTGATTTGCGAACGCCCGAAAATTGGTCCGCATGCACAGGCCATGCGCCAGCGTCTGGCGGATCTGCTGGAAGTTGATGTCGGTCGGGTTTCAGTGAAAGCCACCACGTCTGAACGTCTGGGCTTTACCGGGCGTGAAGAAGGCATTGCCTGCACGGCTGCGGTGTCTGTTCTGGTTCCCTGATCTGGCAGCGTTCAGTGCGCTTTTGGGTGAAGGTTTTGATAAGGGGCCGCGCATCGGACTGATGTGCGGCCTTTTTAGTGTTTTGGCTTACCCGGTGTGAGAAGAGACCAATGACAACCATTCTGCTGAAAAATGCCCTGCGTCTCGTCACCATGAATGCCGGGCGCGATGAACTGGAAGGCGGCTGGGTGCTGGTTCGGGGGCGGCAGATTGTGGCCCTTGGTTCGGCGGCGGATCCATTGCCTCAGGCTGATGAGGTGCAGGATATGAGTGGCCATGTCGTCATGCCCGGCATGGTGAACACGCACCACCATATGTATCAAACCCTGACCCGTGTGATTCCCGCAGCGCAGGATAGTTCCCTGTTCGGGTGGTTGCAGGCGCTCTACCCGATATGGGCTGGTCTGACGCCGGAGATGATTCGCGTTTCCACCTGCACAGCCATGACTGAGCTTTTGTGGTCTGGTTGTACCACCACCAGCGACCATCTCTACCTGTTTCCCAATGGCAGCAGGCTGGATGATCAGATTGAAGCCGCCACACAAATGGGCATGCGTTTTCACGCGGCCCGTGGGTCAATGAGTGTCGGGGAAAGCAAAGGCGGCCTGCCACCCGATAGCGTGGTGGAAGATGAAGCTGCTATTCTGGCCGACACGCAGCGGGTGATTGAGGCATTTCATGATCCCGCACCGCTGGCGATGCAGCGTGTGGTGGTAGCGCCCTGTTCCCCGTTCTCCGTCAGCCCGGATCTGATGCGTGAGGCAGCCCGACTGGCGCGTGCAACCGGCACCATGCTGCATACGCATCTCGCGGAAAACCAGAGTGACATTGCCTATAGCCGTGAACGCTTCAACCGGACCCCTGCGGAATATGCTGAAGATGTGGGGTGGATTGGCGCGGATGTGTGGCACGCGCATTGCGTGAAACTGGATAGCGCCGGGATCAGCCGCTTTGGGGCAACACAGACCGGCATGGCGCATTGTCCGTGCTCCAATATGCGGCTTGGTTCTGGCATTGCGCCTGTGCGGCGCATGGTGGCTTCCGGTATGCGGGTTGGCTTGGGTGTAGACGGTTCAGCATCCAATGACGGGAGCCATATGCTGGGCGAAGCCCGGCAGGCCATGCTGCTCGGGCGGCTGCTGGAAACGGAAGATGGGCGGCCCATGATGCAGGCGCGTGAAGTGCTGGAGCTGGCTACGCGCGGCGGGGCTGCTGTGCTGGGGCGGGATGATATTGGCCATCTGGCCCCCGGTATGGCGGCCGATCTTGTTGCGTTTGATCTGCGCGGTATTGATCATGCCGGGGCGCAGTCTGACCCGGTTGCGGCCTTGCTGTTCTGCTCACCCCGGCGCGTTGCATATTCCATGGTCAATGGGCGCTGGCTGATCAGGGATGGTCAGTTTGTCAGTCATGACCCAGAGCGTCTGGTCGAACGGCACAATGCTCTGGCGCGTCAGCTGCTGGAAAGTGCCTGAAAGTGGCTCGGTTCTGCATGGAAAATGAGGGCGTTCTGATCGTATACGGGGGCAGAACGTTACGGATATAAAAGATTGATTCCGGGACCGAAAATGAGTATATCTGCCTAAATCATAGGCAATGTGGAAAAGACTGTGCAAACGCAACCGTTATTGCGGCCGATTGATCTGGGCGGTGTGCGCCTGGAAACGCCCGTTATCCTAGCACCCATGTCTGGCGTGACAGATCTGCCCTTCCGCCGTCTGGCGCGGAAGCTGGGGGCTGGGCTCGTGGTCTCCGAGATGATCGCTTCCTGGGCCATGGTGCGGGAAAATGACACAACCCTGCGGATGGCTGAAGTGGCAGACGCCGGTGGCCCAAATGCTGTCCAGTTGGCCGGGTGCGACCCGAATGCCATGGCAGAAGCGGCCCGTATTGCCGTGGACCGGGGCGCTGACCTGATTGATATCAATTTTGGCTGTCCGGTTAAAAAAGTAGCAGTCGGCCAGATGGCCGGCTCCGCGCTGATGCGTGATGAAGTGGGCGCTGCCCGTCTGCTGGATGCCGTTGTGAAAGCGGTGCCCGTTCCCGTCACACTGAAAATGCGGATGGGGTGGGATCATTCTCACCTGAACGCGCCCGTACTGGCCCGCATTGCGGAAGAGGCCGGTATTCGCATGATTACCGTGCATGGTCGGACCCGGCAGCAGTTTTATAACGGCACAGCAGACTGGGCTTTTGTGCGGAACGTGAAAGACGCTGTTGCACTGCCGGTGATTGTGAATGGCGACATTCTGACGACCGACGATGCCCGCATGGCTTTGGCGCAATCCGGAGCCGATGGCGTGATGATCGGGCGTGGATGTTATGGCCGCCCGTGGTTTCTGGCGCAGGTTGCCCATGCTCTGCTGACGGGCGAAGAGGTGCCAGATCCTAGCTTAGAGGCAGAAAAAGCCATTGTGCTGGAGCATTACAAGATGATGCTCGACCACTTTGGGGAGCGTCCCGGCCTGCGGCTGGCCCGCAAGCATGTCTCCTGGTATTCCGCCGGATTGCCGAATTCTGCCGGGTTCCGGGCTGCGGTGAACCGTGTGGATACGGCCCCATCCGTTATTGCGATGATTTCCGACTTCTATGATCAGCAAATTGCTGACGGAGCCGTGCGGGAGCCGCGTGCCTCCCGCCATGCTGATGCTCAGGCGCACGCTGCATGAAGCAGGTTGCATGAAGAAACCCTTATCGCCTCAGGACGGTAGCCCGTCTGCCAGTTTGCTGCTGGATAGCCTGCCGGTGCCGGTTCTGGAACTCGGGCCGACCAACAGGTTGCGTTTTGCCAATGCTGCGGCGGAAGAGTTTTTTGCAACATCCCGGCATCAGCTCTGCCAGAGTGCGCTGAATGAACTGGTGCCCGAAGACCATCCGCTGTTTTTGCTTGTGCAGCATGTGCGCAAGGAAGGCGGGACTATTACCGAGCACGAACTGGTGTTCAGCAGTCCGCGTTTCAATCATGAAGGCGTGACGGTGCAGGGCGCGGATGTGCT
>NZ_CALLXM010000111.1 GCF_937875265.1 uncultured Acetobacter sp.
CGGGCTAATCTTGGCCTGTTCACCCAGCCTTTAAGTCTGGCGGGGATGCCAGTGGTGGCGGCTCCACTGGCGCCTGCGCCGGGGCAGCCTGCCGGGTTGCCGCTGGGTGTGCAGTTGATTGCCGCACCGGGGAAAGAATCCATCCTGTTGGCTTTTGCACAAGTTATGGAAGCCACTGGTCTTCTTGGCTTTCCCTGTGCCGGTCCCATTATGAACACACAGGCCTGACCCATGTTGCATACGCCTCGTTCAACGCGCGGGATGGTTACATCGCCGCATCATCTGGCTAGTCAGGCGGGGCTGGATGTGCTGAAGGATGGCGGCACGGCGCTAGAGGCTGTTGTCGCAACGGCAGCAGCACTGGCGGTGGTTTATCCGCATATGACGTCCATCGGAGGGGATGCTTTCTGGCTGATCCTGTGGCCGGACGGGCGGACGGAAACCATTGATGCCTGCGGAGCAGCCGCGGCCCAAGCGGATCTGGCGTTCTACCGTGCCGCAGGGCATACGGCTGTGCCGTGGCGCGGCGGGTCGGCTGCCAATACAGTCGCGGGCACAGTGTCTGGCTGGGGGGAAGCTCTCCGGCTTTCACAAACCCATCATGCCCGGCAGCAGACACAGGCGTTGCCACTTGAGCGCTTGCTACGCGATGCAATCTGGTATGCTGAAGCCGGGGTTCCGGTTACGGCTGGCGGGGCAGAAGTCGCCGTTCAGAAAGCGGATGAATTACGCCCGGTGTCCGGATACGCCGCTGTGTTTGAGCCGGAAGGGCGACCGTTACGGAATGGCGACATCCTGAAAAACCCTGCGCTGGGCAAGACCTTGCGAACTCTGGCGGCAGAAGGCCTGACCTGTTTTTATACAGGCATTCTGGCACAAAGCCTTGCGGCTGACCTTGCTCAGGCTGGCAGCCCGCTGTCTGTGGATGATCTGGCAGCGCATGTCGCTGCGCTGCGGGAGCCTCTTTCTGTCAGGGTGACCGGGGCGACATTATATAACATGGCACCCCCAACGCAGGGCGTGGCCTCCCTGCTTATTCTTGCTTTGTTTGACCGGTTACAGGTGCAGGAACCGGAAAGCTTTGCGTATTGGCACGGGCTGGTGGAAGCTACAAAGCAGGCGTTCCGGTATCGGGATACCCATGTGGGAGACCCGGCCTACATGACCGTTGAAGCACAGCATACGCTGAGTGACCCGGCTCTGCTGGACCAGATGGCCGCCTCTATTGACCCACAGAAGGCGGCACCATGGCCGTATCCGTCTCAGGCAGGTGATACGGTCTGGATGGGCGCGATTGACGCGGATGGTGTGGCGGTCAGCATGATCCAGAGCACCTATTTTGAATTTGGCTCAGGGGTTGTTCTGCCACAAACCGGCATCGTCTGGCAGAACCGAGGGTCAAGCTTCCGGCTGGTGGAGGAAGGGTGGAATGCGCTGCGTCCGGGCCGTAAGCCGTTTCATACCCTCAACCCCGCCGCAGCGCGGTTCCATGATGGTCGGACTATGGTTTACGGCACGATGGGGGGGGAGGGACAGCCGCAGACACAGGCGGCTTTGTTCACCCGCTATGCACGGTATGGCATGGGCTTGCAGCAGGCTGTAACAGCACCGCGCTGGCTACTGGGGCGCACATGGGGGGATGAGAGCGTAACCCTGAAATATGAAGATCGTTTTGCCCCCGATGTTGTAGCGCACATGGCGGCTGCCGGGCACCAGATGGAGCGGGTGGCGCCCTTTACGTCTCTGATGGGTCATGCCGGTGCGCTTGTCAGGCATCAGAACGGAATATTGGAAGGGGCGACAGACCCCCGCAGTGATGGGGTTGTTGCCGCCTGGTAAAAAGAAGGTCTTTAAGAGGCTTCAGGCCGGACATAAGCCGGGCGACCATCCACCCATGTGGCTTTAACGCAGCGGTCATCACCCAGCGTCATCAGCACAAACAGAAGATCAGCAATGCTGGCGCACTCTTTGGTCCGCAGGGCCAGAAGCGGCGTTGCCGCCGGGTCTAACACGCACAAATCGGCTTCCATACCTGGTGCGATAGTGCCGATTTTTGTGTCCAGATGCAGGGCCTGTGCTGCGCCCGCCGTAGCCAGCCAGAAGGCCTGAATGGCATGGAGGCGTTGTTTTCCAGCCATCAGAGAGACCTTGTAGGCTTCTCCCATAGTGCTGAGTAACGAAAAGCTGGTGCCTGCACCAACATCTGTGCCGAGGCTGACATGCACCGGGCGGCGCGGGTCCAGCGCGTCAAACAACCGGAACGCACCACTCCCCAGAAACAGGTTGGATGTGGGGCAATGGGCTAGCGTGCACTGTGTGTCATGGCACCGTTGAAAATCGTGCTCATGCATGTGAATGGCATGACCAAAGATGGCACGTGGGCCAACCAGCCCGGCTTTGTCATACACATCCAGATAAGAAGACCGGTCTGGGAACAGGGTTTTGACGAAGGCAATTTCATCTTCATTTTCAGCAAGATGTGTCTGCATGAACAGATCATCCCGGCTGCGGAACAGGGCGCCTGCGCAGTCCAGCTGTTCCGGGGTGCTGGTAATCGCAAAGCGCGGCGTGACAGCATAAAGCTGCCGCCCTTTGCCATGCCATGTCTCAATCAGCTTTTGAGACTCATCAAAGCCTTGCTGGGCAGTGTCGCGCAGGTTGTCCGGGGCGTTGCGGTCCATCAGGACTTTGCCAGCAATCATCCGGGTGCCACGCTTTTCTGATTCCTGAAAGAAGGCGGTAACGGATTCAGGATGCACAGTGCAGTAGACAGCAGCCGTTGTGGTACCATTGCGCAGCAATTCTTGCAGGAAAGCGCTGGCAACGGCCTGTGCCATTTCCGGGCTGGAGAA
>NZ_CALLXM010000112.1 GCF_937875265.1 uncultured Acetobacter sp.
CTCTGCGTGCCAGCGTTAGCTGTAATCGTATCCTGACCATCGGAATGAACGTAGTTCACGCCTGTGCCCAGAGTGATGGTGTTGTTACCAGCGCCAGCATAAATGGTGTCGTTACCATTGCCGCCATTGATGGTGTCGTTGCCGTCACCCGTACGAATATCCCAGGCACCGGGGTTGGCATCGAGGTAATCACCCTGGAACAGGTTATCACCGGAACCGCCAACGAACAGGCCACTCTGGGAGTTTGCGTGGAATGCCACACCAGCTGTTGTACCAGCAATAACACTCAGGTAACCCGTGCTAGCCGTAACTTTGCTGGCATCAATGTTAACCCAGCTATCCAGCGGCTCAGCCGTGGGAGAGCCTGCGGTCAGCCACTGGTAGTTACCAGAAACCTGATAAGAACCAGCAGCCGTAATAACGCCATAGCCTGCCTGATTGCCAGCAGCCGCAGCGTTCGAGCCTTTGGTCAGGTTCTGGGCATCCAGCGTGCTGATATTAGACTGCAACTGGTCAGCCAGAGCCTGTGTCCGGCTTACAAACGCCGTGTTCTGGGCGCCGTCGACAGTGACCTGTACGGTCCCTGACGCACCGACAACGGTGATAATCGCCATATTTCTCCGTCCTTTCTACACCCGCTTTAAGTAAGGTGTGACCGGGTCACCCCATACAGCGGCACAACAATGTCAGGCTTCGTTTTAGGCGAAGCCAATACGATCTTGCAAGCATCTTTTGAGTATTCCCAGTGTTTAACGTTTTTTTTTACAAAAACTTCTAAAAAGAGACACTTCTCATCATGTAGCTGTTTCATAATATTTAATTTTTGTTACCACGATTAGTACTAAAACAAGAAAAATGAGTATCCACATTGTCAAATAGTCAGTTCCCGGCAAAATAGTCCCTTGACTTCCAAACAGGATTTTTTTCTTCCCCATGCCTGCATCTCTATCTGCCTCAATGCTCCGCAGACCCGTCTCCTCTGTTGCATCCCTTTGCACAGCGGAGTCTGAACCGCTTTTTTTGCAGGTCATTCTAAGAGAAAATGATACAGCAGGCTGCGGTCACTTACCTTTTATTGCCTGGTTACTCTGCCAGTTTTCTCCAGACCTTCTCGTTTTTATCGGAGCGAGTCGTTCGGTTCAGGACACTCTGAAACAGACAATTCACGACCATATTCTTCCAACTCGTATTCTTGAAGAACGACTTTTTCAGCCCTCCAGAAATCCAGATCGTGCACTTTACTACTACGCAAACCCTTTATGGCAGGCTCCTGACCGCCTGAAGGCTGAACTTGAAGCCCTGCCCACAGGCAGTATTGTTCTACTTGCGGGCACATCATCTGTATCAGGCAGTCCGGTCTGGAATGAGTTAAAAAAAACCTTCCCATCATTCAGTTTTTTTCATTCAGGCGGTTTAGGAGTCCTGACGTCAGCCCCTATAGAAAACGCAGACGTCAATTTTATTCTAACTGAAAATTCCAACTTATCCGAGGACGACCAACGACAAAAAACGCTTCTTCGAGAACGCTTTAGCCAAGCCGGAGCATTCTGGGAGAATAAAGCTTTTCTGACAACTCAAACTGAAAAAATACGCCAGCTTAAAGATGAACTTCGGCAAGAACGCGTCTCGTTTATACAGAACAAACACGAGATGCTTTCTTTAAAAACTCAAATTACCTCTTTGCTAGAAAAGTTTGAATATTCCAAACTGTCAGTGAATAAACTTCACGCCGAAAAAAAACGTCTGCTCGCTTATGGTGCCTGTTGGCGTGATCATGCTCATACACTCAAAGATATCAGCACCACGTTATCCGAGTCCCTTTCTCAGGCCCTCTCCGAGCTTAAATATAATAGAGAAAATTGGATGATTTTTTGCCAGGAGGTCACGAGCCATAAAGAAGGGCTGAACGCACTGCGTGATTTCCTTTCCACGCCAGCAGGGTTTCTCCGCTCTCTGGCCCGCACCATGGTTCGCGGCTCCATGGCTCCCTTTGTGCCGGACCTGCCAACGCCCCCCGTTCTGACTGAGCCGCAAAGCGCTTTCCCGGTGCCTGCCCTGCCAGAACCACCCGCTTTGCCCGAGTCCATTGTAGCAGAATCCGACAGAACGCCTCTGGCAACACACGCCGAACATCCGCCGTCCCTCCCGTCTGCCCCGCAACGCGGCTTACGCCGTAAAGTGCTGTTTGTGGCAGGTGAGCCCGAGTCCCCTGGCGTGCAGTATCGCTGCATCCGGAATGCCGCAGCCTGTGTGCGGGCCGGTCATGAGGCACGGTGGAAGCCCTGCGCCGAGGTAAACCCGGATGATCTGAGCTGGGCAGATATCGTCATTTTGTGGCGAGTGGAGTTCAGCGGACACGTCGATATCCTGCTGCAACTGGCGCGAGGAAACGGCGCTGTCATTATTTTCGATACAGATGACATCACGTTCCTGCCGCACATGGCACGGTTTGATATTATCGATGGCATCCGCAGTATTGGTGCAACCGAACAACGGATTGAAACCGTCTTTACGGAAATGCGCCGTACATTGATGCGCTCTGATCTGTGCCTCGCACCAACCGACACCCTTTCCGGCCTGATGCGCATCAACAAACCCCTGACCTATACTGTACCAAATACGTTTGATGCTGATGCTTTAAGCCGCAGCCGCATGGCCATGCGCAAAAAACAGATGGCCGGGACTGATGGCCTTGTTCGCATCGGGTATGCCACAGGCTCCCGCACGCATCAGCGCGATTTTGCCCGTGTTGCTGGCGTTCTGGCGACTCTGATGCAGGAGCGGGCCGATGTTCGCCTTGTTTTGTTCCGTGAGCCGGGCAACCACCGCCCCGTTCTGCTGATGAACGAATTCCCTGAACTCGCCCCTGTAGCGGATCAGATTGAGTGGCGGGATATGGTCTCCCTGCCCGACCTTCCTGAAGAAACGGCCCGATTTGATATTTCCATAGCACCACTGGAAGCCGGAACGCTGTTCTGTGATGCCAAAAGCGAACTGAAGTTTTTTGAAGCCGCTCTGGCAGGTGTGGCTTCCATTGTCTCCCCCACCACGCCCTTCCGTCAGTGCGTTGTTGATGGCGTTAGTGGTTTTCTGGCGGACACACCGGAAGAGTGGGAGACCGCCCTGCGCACTCTTCTTGATAACCCGGATTTGCGCCGCCGCATGGCAGATGCCGCCTATCATGGCTCACTCTGGTATTTTGGCCCGCAACGCCAGGCTCTGGTACTGGACAGTATCTTTGAAGGGTTGGGCGGAGAACAGGCCGCCGCCCGTGCTTCCGAAGTGCAGACTGCCCGGGGCGCGTATCGTGGCCGGGGCCTGCCGGACATCCCTCTGCATGAAGTCCTGTTCCATTATGATGGGATGGATACAGCCTCGGTAACCGTGATCATCACCTCCTACAACTATGAAGGCTTTATTCTGGAAGCGTTGGAGTCTGTGCGCACACAGACTTTGGATGTGCTGGATCTGGTTGTGGTCGATGATGGATCTTCTGACGATTCCGTAGCCCTGATCACAACATGGATGATGCGCCACACAGCACGCTTCAACCGCCTCCTTCTGCTGAAAACAACGGTCAATGCCGGGCTGGGTGGGGCACGAAACTGCGCTGTGACACATGCAGAAACGCCATTCTTCCTGCCATTGGACGCTGATAATCGCCTGTTGCCTGAAGCCTGCACCACTCTTGTGGCCGCCTCAGATGAAATGACAGCCTATGCCTATCCCATTCTGGAACAGTTTGGAGAGCCAACTCTGCATAAGTTCCTTGGCGATAAACCCTTCCTCCCGATGCAGCTGGTCGCTGGCAACTATATTGATGCCATGGCCCTTGTTGCAAAATGGGCCTGGGCAGCTGCGGGGGGTTATTATGTCAGCCGGTCCGCCATGGGCTGGGAGGATTATGACCTGTGGTGCTCTTTTGCGGAACTTGGTTTACAAGGCACACATGTTCCTGAAATTCTGGCGGAATACAGAGTCCATCATACATCCATGACCAGCAGTGTGACCGAACAGGACGCCCACAAACACCGCGTGGTGGAGCTTGTAGAAAGCCGCCACAGCTGGATCAAACTCGTTCAGAAAGCCCCCATTGACCGCATTACGGTTTCATAAACCTTTTGTCGCAGAGGGTATTTTTAGATCTGTGGTGCTCATTCCGGGTGCCACAGAACGCGTAAGGTTTGAACGGACAGCGCATACCGCGCCATGCCCTTAACCCACGAAAACCATTGCCCCAAAACGCAAAAAAGGCCGCTTGCGCGACCTTAATGCTTACCACTCAAATTTTCTTGAAAATTTGGAGCGGGCGATGGGATTCGAACCCACGACCCCAACCTTGGCAAGGTTGTGCTCTACCCCTGAGCTACGCCCGCATTGGATGGCCTCCTTCTAGGGAGAATCAGAAAAACGCGCAAGAGATTTTTTGCATTTTTTTTGTTTATTTTGAACGGCCTCTCCTACACCCCGCACGCGTGCCGCCGGAAGCCCGAAAAGTCCTTGTGTTGGCGCAGGCCCACTTCTCTGCAATCATAGGCCTATACTCTCTTCCCATCAGGATAAGGATGGAACGCGTTGTCGGCTTCCGCATTTCACGCGCTGTATCATCAGGGGTTTGCCCGCGTTGCGGCCTGCACTGTGCCCGTGGCTCTGGCAGACCCGGCCACCAACGGGCAGCGCATACTGGAGGCCGCCCAGACCTGCGGGCAGGAAGGCGCTGTGCTGTGCGTGTTTCCGGAACTGGGGCTGTCTGGTTACGCGATAGATGATCTCCGGCAACAGGAAGCCCTGCTGGACGGGGTTGAAAAAGCCATTGCGGATCTGATCACCGCCTCTGCGTCTTTGCTGCCTGTTCTGGTGGTGGGTGCCCCCCTCCGGCATGACAACGCCCTTTATAACTGTGCCGTGGTTATTCACCGGGGTGTGCTTCTGGGCATCGTGCCCAAAAGCTTCCTGCCTAATTATCGTGAGTTTTACGAAGCGCGGCATTTTACCCCCGGCGTGGCCATACATGGCCAGACCCTGCGGCTAAACGGCCAAGACGTCCCTTTCGGGACGGATCTTCTGTTTGAAGCGGATGACGTACCCGGGTTCTGCCTTGGCATCGAACTCTGCGAAGATTTATGGGTCCCCGTGCCGCCGGGCACACTGGCCGCACTCGCCGGGGCCACCATTCTGGCTAACCCCTCCGCCAGTGACATCACGGTTGGCAAAGCCGAAACCCGTACCCTGCTCTGCCGCGCACAATCCACCCGCTGTGTAGCAGCTTATCTGTATGCCGCCGCCGGGGAAGGCGAATCGACCAACGATGTGGCGTGGGACGGGCAGATTGCCATTTTTGAAAATGGGGATGTGCTGGCCCAGAGTGAGCGCTTCCCCTCCGGCTCTCAGCATGTTCTGGCAGATATTGACCTCACCCTGCTTCGGCAGGAACGCCTGCGGATGGGCACATTTGCAGCCAACGCCAAAGCCATGCAGGCCCACACGCCTGCATGGCGACGCATTCGCTTCACACTTAGCCCGCCCATCAAAAACCTTGGCCTGCGGCGCCCGCTCTCCCGCTTTCCTTTTGTACCGAATGACCCGGAGAGACTGGCGCAGGATTGCTTTGAGGCCTTTACCATTCAGGTCTCCGCCCTCAAGCAGCGGCTACGCACCAGTGGCGTCAAACGCATGGTTATCGGCATTTCCGGCGGGCTGGACTCCACACAGGCTTTGCTTGTGGCTGTGCGCGCGGCGGATGAGCTGGGCTGGCCCCGCAGTGCGGTGCTTGGCTACACCATGCCCGGCTTTGGCACGACGGAAAAAA
The DNA here is from genome assembly GCF_937875265.1 of uncultured Acetobacter sp. Lineage (GTDB taxonomy): Bacteria > Pseudomonadota > Alphaproteobacteria > Acetobacterales > Acetobacteraceae > Acetobacter. The sequence goes on from NZ_CALLXM010000112.1 coordinate 5,810, forward strand.
CACTGGCCAGCGCACAGGCTCTGATGGCCGCTCTTGGCACAGGGAATGAGGTGCTGGATATCCGCCCCGCTGCCACCCTCATGCTGCGGGAGATCAAACATCCCTTCGCGCAGGGAGAACCGGTGCATGACATCACGTTCGAGAACGTGCAGGCGGGCTTACGCACCGACTTTCTGTTCCGACTGGCCAACCTGCATCAGGGAATGGTGATTGGCACGGGCGACCTGTCCGAACTGGCTCTGGGCTGGTGCACCTACGGCGTGGGTGACCAGATGGCGCATTACAATGTGAATGCCGGTCTGCCCAAAACACTGATCCAGCACATTATCCGCTGGGCCATTGCCTCCGGCCACTTCTCATCAGAAGTGACGCCCCTGCTCTCAACTATTCTGGCAACGGAAATCTCGCC
>NZ_CALLXM010000113.1 GCF_937875265.1 uncultured Acetobacter sp.
ACACGGGCGCATCCTGTTTTGCTGGAACACGGGGATGTTCTGGTATGGGGCAACAAAGCCCGGCTGCATTATCATGGCGTCAAACCCCTTGCTCCGGGCATGCACCCTTTGACGGGTCCTACCCGTTTTAATCTGACATTCCGTTACGTTGCGCAGCCTACGCCCTGATGGGCTATTTCTCAGCACGCACGGCAGCCTCCATCACGCTAGCGCAACAAGGAACTTCTCCCTTACACTGCCTTTTCTAATGCCTTCCTCTTTTACTTCGGACCCCTGCCCATGCCCGCATCCTTCTGCCTCTCCCGCCGTACGGCCCTGAAAACCGGCACCCTTGCCACAGGATTGAGCCTGCTGGGCGTAAACGGCTCATGGGCACAGGATGCCCTTACAAGCCGCTTTGCCGCACTCAACCAGATTTTCCAGAACGCTATTCAATCGGGAAAAACTCCAGGAGCCGTCGCCGCCATCGGGCAGGCCGGACAGACCGTCTGGAAAGGGGTTTTTGGTAACCGCGCGCTGGTTCCCCATAAGGAGCCCATGACGTGGACAACGCTGTTCGATATGGCCTCGCTAACCAAAGTGCTGATTACAGCTCCAGCCATCATGCAGCTTTATGAACGTGGCCTTCTGAAACTGGATGATCCTGTCAGCACGTATCTTCCGGATTTTGCTGCAAACGGCAAACAGGCGATTACCATCCGGCTTCTGCTCACACATTATTCCGGGCTGGCGCCAGACCTGGATCTTTCTACCCCCTGGCACGGGAAAAATGCTGCCATTCAACGCGTGATGGACGCGCAGCCTGCCAATCCGCCCGGTGAGAAATTTGTTTACAGCGACATCAATTTCATCACGCTGGGTCTGATTGTTGAAAAACTTTCTGGTCTTTCTCTGGATGTTTACGCGACGCAGAACATTCTTCAGCCACTGGGCCTCTCCCGCACGTTCTTTTTGCCAGATAGCGTCCTGCGCGAAACCATTGCCCCCACTCAGTATGATGAACAGAACACGATGCTACGTGGCGTGGTGCATGACCCGACCAGCCGTCGGATGGAAGGCGTTGCCGGGCATGCTGGCCTGTTTTCCTGTGCTGATGACATGCTGACCTATGCACATGCCCTTCTGGCACGCCGGGCGGGGCAGCCTTCTGCCTTTCCGCTACGCCCGGAAACCCTTGTGCTGATGTCTACCCCGCAGCAACCTGCTGGAAAATCTGATCTGCGCGGGCTGGGGTGGGATATTGCCACACATTATTCCTCACCACGCGGGGAGCGTTTCCCCGCAAACTCATTCGGACATACCGGGTTTACAGGTACATCTCTCTGGCTGGTGCCGGACAAGGAAACTTTTGTCCTGATCCTGACCAACCGTGTTCACCCGGATGGCAAAGGCAATGTTGTGGCGCTACGCAAAGATATTGCGACCGCAGCAGCCCTTGCCCTACAGACACCGTAACTGGTGCTTGCGCTGCTTATTCTGGCTTTTCTGACGGACCTTTTTCAAAAACGCCTGTCAGATTTAGCGTAACGTCATCCCCTACAGCCGTCATGGCTGTTTTGATACCAAACGCACTGCGCTGAAGAGTGCCCTGCGCTTCAAACCCCACAGTATAAGCATGATCCATTGGGTTTTCCCCTGCCCCGACAAAATGGACATGCAACACCATGGGGCGCGTCACGCCATGCAGCGTCAGGCGTCCTGCCACTATGGCCAGTGAAGGCCCCTCCGAGACAACATTGGTAGAAACAAACCGGGCATCAGGATATTTCCGGGCATCCAACCAGTCCTCACTCCAGAGCGTTTCGGCGACAGAGCCTGACGTTGTTGTCAAAGAGTGCAAGGGCAATTGCAGAGCAACATGGGATTGTTCGGGATGTGTAGAATCAAGCTGAAGTGAGCCGGACACACCGGAAAACATGCCATGATACTGGCTGATACTCAGGCAGGAGACTGAAAAGACCACCTGTGTCCGCTGGCTATCAACGTGATACAAACCGTCTTCCACAACAGGAGCTTCCGCTACAACCGGCGTCATACCTGAGGCCAATACCGGATCAGCACAGTTCAGAGCCAGAACAATTCCCAGTCCGGCCAGCAGATAAACGATGGTGCTCCTAGTCTGCATTCCCTGTCTCATCATCCCTCTCAGTGGGATTTTAAGTGGGTCAACCGGAAGAGAGTTCCCTCATAAATCTGCTTTCCTGCCGATAATTCTTAAAATAACGACACTTCGCGATAAATTTCACTTCTGTGCCACCAATCTTAATTCTCTTCATAGTTTATCATTTTTGAAGAAAATTCTGATTATCTGAGCATGCTCCTGCTGAAAGACAGGCCTTGATATATCGTCATTTTATAGTGAATTACGAGGTCGCACTTTTAACCTCACTCCATACACAGCAAAATGCTCACGAAGAGCTCAGAAAACTTTCCCCTCAGGCTTTACCCTCACTTTTGCGCCACATTCTGACCTGTCTTTCTATCCACTTCTGAGCGGAGACCTTCCGAGATGGGTCCAGCATGCGGTAAAGCCGGACAATATCATACTCATCAGGGGTAACTGTCAGAGCAATGTCTTCCTGAACATAGCCTGTTAAAAAAATTTCCGGCTCCACACCAAACAGCGCAGCCAGTTTGGGAATGTGCTTTCTGGCACTCCCCTCACGTCCGGTTTCCCAGAACGCAATAGCAGGGCGAGAAACGCCAAGCGCATCCGCAACTTGCTGCTGTGTCAGCCCGGCAGCTTTGCGCAAAATTTTCATTCTCTGACCAAGGTCTGACCCAGGAGAGACGATATCCCGATCATCCGTCTCTTTCGCATGGCTCTCAGGCTGATCAGACACACCCGGCATGTTCCGCCTTGATTGTACCATTCCGTGCTCTCCCAAACATCCAATATGTACCCCATATACGGACGTGGCTTTTACTTTGCCATAAGCATGTTTACAATTAACGCGTTGCCATACTGCATAATACGACAGACGCCCGCACAATCCTGTGCGTGAAATTTTGCATAACTGAACAAATATCCCTCTATCACCCGTTTATCACGGACGACAGAGATTTTTTACGAAAATTAATTAAAAACCCCCAGTCCCGAAACAGGACTGAGGGTTAAGTTATTCATACGATTATGTGTCAGCCAGAATTTTACCTGTAAAAGTAAAATATTTTCTGACAGATTTTCTTTAGAAACTCTGCGTAATACCGGTCAGAATTGTCCGGCGCAGACCATACTGAGGTGCCCCTACACCAATACCACTCCCATCACGCAGCAAATATGGGTGATCGAACAGATTGGTGACATCTAGCCGGACCTGTGTGTTGCCAAGGAAAGACTTTCCAAACAGGTTTTTGAAGGTCTGCACTGCTGAAAAGTTGAAGGTCGCATATTGCGGCACAACTGCCCCGTTCGGCACATCCCCGTCGGCCCTAAGGCCACTGCCATAAACCATGGTGGCGGAGACACGCAGCGGATGCCAGCTTTTGTGGAAAAAGCTGTAGGCTGCGCCGGCGGAAGCGGTCCATCGCTGATCGTGGTCCAGATGGATCCACCGATGCTGGATATAATCGAGATCTTCCTGACTAAAATTGAACTGCGCGCTGGTGATATCTTTACCGATGGCACGCGACCAGGAGAAGTTTCCATACAAAGACAGCGGGCCTTTATCGTAAGACGTGCTGACCTCATACCCGTTCACCTGCCCCTTGCGGTAGTTAAAGCCGCTCAAAACAATCGGCGCACCAAACTGACCTTCATCAATCAGGTTATCAGCAAGCTTGTAATAGGCATCAAAAGACACACGCCAGCCGGGCAGAATCTGCTGCTGAATACCTGCGTCAAAGTAGTGATCCCGTTCGGCTTTAACTGTTGAATTTTGCATGACCTCTGCTGCTGCACTGGTATTTGAAAATTTATACAGCGCAGAGCTGCTGACCACTTCAAACGGTGGCGGCGTAAAATAACGGGAGTACCCGGCATGCACCGTGGCACCCTTCCAGGGCTTCCAGACAAGATTAAGGCGCGGGCTAACCTGCTTCTGGCTGGTGTATTCGCTGACTCCATCAAACCGCAGACCGTAATTGATTGTCAGGTTGCGCAGCGGCGTCCACTCATCCTGCGCATACAGACCATACATCGTGCCGGTTTTACCGCTGCCGTCATATACTTTCATGGGTGTTGAATCGAAGGTCGGGTTGCCGTCTTCATCCACACCATTCGCCCCGAAAACAGTGGAATCTGTTTTGGACACGGTGCGTTCAACAAAAACCTGGAAGCCAAACCGGACAGTATGATTTTTAGCGGCATGCCATGTCACATCATGCTGCGTGCCCGTGGAAAAAATGGACCGCGCAGCACGCTGTGCAATGCCGTTATAAACCAGATCCCCCAACGGATCAGGAGAATACCGCAGACTGCTATAGCGGGTAAAAACAGAACTTTGCAGGCTGAATTTCCCAATCTCTTTCTGAAGAGCCAGAATGGCGAAATCCGTGATCTGCTTTTGCTGCTCGTTCAGGCTGGCACTATCAACGCTTCCATCAAGCTTCTGCGCCAGGTCACTTCCAGTATAAGACGGCTCAGAAAACTGCTTTTGCTGACCAGGGTTATTTGGAAGTTGATATTCTGCATTGGAAACACCGGCAATAAAGCTGATACGCGTATTTTCATCAGCGGTGTACCGCAGATGACCGAGAAAGTGATACTGGTTGCTCAGGTCATGCACAGCATTGAAGGACTTGGTCGTGTTTTCAATGCCGACACGATCATGCACAAAATCTGCCGTTGCAAAGTAGTCCCACTTGCCTTTGTGGCCACCATACTGAAGAGAGGGGAAGAAAAAGTCGCGTGCCCCACCGTAAACAGATGCCGTCCCACCCGGATTGGTCGTGCCATTCTTGGTTGTGATATCAACAACACCAGCCTGCAAAAAGCCGAACTCACTCGGCAATGCGCCAGTTGTGAGAGACATGTTATCAGCAAAGCGCGTCATCAGCGCCTGCCCAAAAACATTCAGCCCTTCAGGAAGCTGCACACCGTCCAGCCGGAACTGCACTTCATTATGGTCCCCACGGACATGGATCTGACCATAACTATCCTGTGCCACACCCGGTGCCTGCAAAAGCACCTGATTAACGGGAGCATTATCTCCCCCCGGAATGGTTTCCAGCGCCTTACGGCTAAATCGGTAGACCGTGGCTCCCGTATCAGGCTGAAGCTCTGATCTCGCCCGGTCCAGATGCGCCGTTACCGTCACGTTTTCCGGCCTGTTGGCCAGACCTGGTTGTATGGAAACAGTTTCCTGCCCGGTTGGCTTTGCCTTAGAAGTCTCCTCGTGCTGAATTTTACTCTTAGACGTCTGCGCGACTTTCTTCTTTTTATCTGTCGGTTCAACTGTTTGCGCGGTCGGTGTGATACCGCCAGATAAAGTCTCAGCCTGCGTTTTTTCAATACAGAACAGAAATCCGGCTGTCGTGCAGACAGTTGAGCATGCCAGCAGAAAAGAAAGACGAGACACCAGCATAAGATTATTGGCCTTTAAGGTTTTGGAAACGATCTGATTTGCGTCTTATACGTTATGATATAACATATCAACATAATTCAGGAGAGTGTTCTCCAATCCCTCGCCTTCCCCTCCCTCCTGTTACCTGCAAAGCACACCCCGCTGCCCAGACGTTTCTTCACTTGTGCTGTGACAGATTTTCTCGTAGGAGTGCGGCATCCACCTCAGCGTCCCGTTCGTCTAGAGGCCTAGGACACTGCCCTCTCACGGCGGCAACACGGGTTCGAATCCCGTACGGGACACCAATCTTTCCAGTAACTTAGATTTTTCCTTATGGAATGATTAGACGTTTTTAGAGCCACCTTGAGCCCCAAACGTCTGCTACACGCAGATACAAGTATCTGCAGCAATGACCTGTATTGTGTCCGTGAATGGATCAATCAGATCATCAGCACCCCAAACTAGCCAGATTCTGACTTGACATAACGTCTGCCAAACTTGGACTCTGACATTTTATCATACTTGGTTCCTCGAACGTCAGGGCCATTGCTCAGAACGGGACGACATCCCTCTCGCTTCGAAAGCGAGCGGGCTCGGACCGCCCACTTAGGCGTGGCGTCAAATTGAACTGTAGAAATCATCACTATACTGAAAAATGGAGCCCAACTACAGGTTGGCCAGTTCTGTTTTCAAATACGCCCGATCATGAGCGCATTGCTGACTGCCATAATCAGAGTGAAAGATGCAGTCTGTCACTGCCCCCGCATTACATGCATGAGTGACAACTGCCACTATGGCCAGACTGCCAGACAGATGATGTCTGTTGGTCATAACTTTATATAAATGGATAACATGTAGACCGGGGCCTCTTGCCGTCATCAGTCAGCCAACAGGATACCCCCTGACCTCAAGCACTGAAATGGTTTCCTCTGATTATTTTTATCCCCCCATTACTTATTAAAACATACAGAAATTGAAAACTATTATGATTGAAAACGATATTCTCAAAATTAATATATGAACAAGAAAAACCCACAGAAAAAATTCTATACCCCCGAGAGCTCTTGATGTTCTGATAGATCATCCTGTCATTACAAAAACAGGGCCGGAGAAATTGCCCAGATAAAAAAGAGAACATTTATCACTCACAGTCTTCCTGTGTTTCTTCAGTGAATCGCAGCACTCCGCATTACTACTGAACCGATATTTCATGATGCATTATTTCGCATTTAAAAAATAGATATTTTTATAAAAATTATTTACCACTCTTGATATTTTTCATTAGCAAACCTCACCACCCACCAATATCCACGCCACCTGATCCTCTCTGGGTAATCCGTGCGAGCTAACCATCCTGCCGATATAGAATGTGAATATCTCCTTGGCGAAACTGCCTGAGGACACGATCGACTAAGAATTTCTTACTTTGTAGCAATGTAGCCTGCCTTAATCAGCATCTAGGCTAACGTATACCTAATAGATTTCATTACGTAATAACACATATAGTTAATTTTTATCAATTATCCCTGTTTGTTGTTGCGTTATCTTTGGATAAATTTTAACTGTTTGTTCGTTATTAACTATTCCCGTTCGAAGTGTCATTCGGGGCTAACTGAACAAGCGAGAGAGACTTTCATGGTCGCATCTGTACATCTTACCAACAATGACACTGGTGATGATATTCTTCTGAAGCCAAACAGTGACAACATCATTGAAATTACTTCAGATTATAATAACTGGACGATTGATGGCGCCACCGCAAGCGGTGGCTCAACAACTGGCACGACCGTCGTTATCGACGAAGGCGTGAACGTGGATGGCGACGGTTGGCGTCTTGGCACAACCACGGCTACCGCAAGTGTTACTGTTAATGGTATCTTAACACTTCGTAACTCTGATATTATTAATGCTGGCTCTAAAGTGATTGTGGGGGATGGCGGCACTCTAGTGCTGGGTGGTTACGCAACCACAACCTCCGACCTGATTGAGTTTTCTGGGTCTGCTAATACCCCTGCTGGCGGTGGCGGAACCATTGAAATTGCAGCCGGCACTACGCCAAGCATCATTGGCTATATCACCAATATTACAGATAATGATACGATCATTATTGATGGTATGACAGCTGATAATTATACTTATGTGGATGGTATTTATACCCTAACAAGTAACGGAACACCGATTAACGGCACATCTTCTTTTCAGCTGCCTGCTGCAAATGAAGGAACAAAGTTCACGGTTACAACGCAAAATGGTAAAACGTACCTAAATGCCGTGGATGTTGTTTGCTTTCTTGCTGGCAGCATGATCCGCACCGTAGACGGTGACGTTTCTGTTGAAAATATCCAGATTGGCGATGAAGTTATCACGTTTGACTGGAAAACAGGCGCGGAAAGTGTTCGTCCGGTTGTCTGGGCTGGTGTCGCACGCGCAACAGTCCATGCAGGAATGAGCGATGATCAGGCAGGCTACCCTGTTCGCATTCTGAAAAATGCTGTGGCTGAGGGTGTGCCCTACAGAGACCTGCTGATTACAGCAGAACATTGCCTGTTTTTTGATGGAAAATTTGTTCCTGCTCGTATGCTCGTCAATGGCTCTTCCATCTTCTACGATAAATCCATTACCACTTATGATTACTATCATATTGAAACCGCAGAACACTCTGTCGTTTCTGCTAATGGTATGCTGACGGAAAGCTATCTGGATACAGGTAACCGTCGCTCCTTCCGCCAGGAAGGCAAGGTTGCTAGCATTGGTAGCCGCGCCAAGACATGGGAAACTGATGCTGGCGCAGAGCTATGTGTTGACCGCGCATTTGTGGAGCCACTGTTCCGCACGCTGGAAGCCCGCAAGAGCCGCATTACAGAAGGCCTTCGTAATGCTGAAGTCGTAGCGCTGACGGATGATGCTAAGCTGCATCTGGTTACGGAAACAGGTGCTGTGATCCGCCCGGTCCGTCGTGATGGCCAGCGTTATAACTTTATGCTGCCCGCCAATATGGCATCTGTTCGTATTGTCTCTCGCGCCAGCCGTCCGGCTGATGTCATTGGGCCGTTTGTTGATGACCGTCGTCAGATGGGTGTTGCCATCGGAAACATTACGTTTGTAACAGCTGCACGCCAGGAAAACATTGCCGTGCATCTGGCTGAAACTAAACCGGAAGGCTGGCATGCTGACGTTAACCAGCATGATATTGCCTGGACCACAGGCAATGCTGTTCTTCCACTGCCTAACCTTACGGAAGGCACCATGGGGCTGCTCAGCCTTAATATCCTATCTGCTGGTCCGTATATTGAAGATGCACAGAAGGAAGTTACTCAGGTATTAAGCGCCTGATCTTCACTTAATTTTATAACCTATGATGCAGGCCCTGTTCTGAAAAAGAACAGGGCCTGTTTTCATTGGCATGATTTATATTAGCCTTGGAGGCTATCATGGTTATACTTTTTGATAGATAAGATTATGAAACATAAGAGAGAGTAAATGAAACACTATCAGGACACTCCTGAGTAGTAATTCTCCAAAGGATCGTATGACGCAGGATCCAGGGATAAGCCGTTAGGTTTGTATGTGTTAAAGTCTCCAAACAGCTCTGATCTCTCAATAGGCTTAACCTATGTCATGCTTGTAAATTACAGCCAGCCTGTCAACATGAGCGCACAAATATGAACCTGGTGCCCCCTTGCGCACACCCTGATCTAAGTGGAAAGACTTATGGCCGTATGCGTGTAACTATCAAGTTGAGGTAAAATAATTTGATATACGTGTTCACCGCTTGACAGTGGCAACAGTAATGTCGGTCAGGTCAACACGATAGAGAATCGCAGTATATAGTTGGCACCTCTATGTGTTGGCGCTAACCTATTGAGCAAGAATTTACAGACCAGTAGCCCCAATCAGAATCCCACATCCTGCCACTCATCGCCCAGCAGCTCAGGCGTATCGAACTGTTGCAGGTTCTGATAATGAATTTCACGATCTTCAACAAACAGGCTGCTGACAATTCCTTTTGCTAATCTGTCAGCACCATCACTAATAGCCGGAATATCCCCACTCACCTTTCCATGGGAGAGGGTCGCCGGGAAGCAGAAGCAATGAATTTTTGCCAGTGCAGGGCAGACAGCACCCTCTTTTGGCTGGAACTCAAAGGCCGCACCCAAATCTGGTGAGAACTCCAGCTCAGGGTTCAGAGACCCAGAAGGATTATCTTCCGGTGCTGGCGTAAACCGATCTTTCCAGAACCGAATACTGGGTGCGATTGATTTGAGTTCCGGTCTTTGCCCGATATCTACAGAAAACCCGGTCGCAGAAATCAGGAAATCTGTTTCCAGCACACCTCTCGGAGTTGTCAGGCGCAGATGCTCTGCATCCACGGCCACAGCCTCCACCGGGCAGCCCAGATGGAAAAATGCATTCAGATGCCTTGAAACACGCAGAGTGCTGGGCCGCGGCGGCGGTGTTTGTGCTGCAAGAGTATAATCCAGGAAGCGCCATTTCCATGCATCCGGCAGTGCCTGAAACCCATGCACAACGCCCTGACTACCAATGCCGGTAAATTTGTTAACACGCGGAATATCTTTACGGCGAATAAGCATATCCACACGGGCTGCACCGGCTTCCAACGCTGCCGCGGCATTATCCATGGCAGAAGCCCCGGCACCAATAACGGTGACACGACGCCCCTTAAGAGCTGTAAAATCAATCAGCTCCTCCGAATGGGCACACAACGCACGGGGGAGAGATTTGAAAATATCCGGCATATAGCCGCCACCCAGACCGTCACGCCCGGTTGCGAGCACCAGGTGACGCGCCAGAACGCTTTCCTCCCGACCCTGCTGACGCAGCAGAAGGTCCAGCAAGCCATCGTCCCGGTAGCGAATATCCAGAAGCTCTGTCTCATTTTCAACAGGAACGGACAAAACTTTTCTAAACCAGCAGAGGTAGTCCATCCAGATCTGACGAGGAATAAACCCAAGTTCCGCCCACGCATCCACCCCAAAGCGGGCCTCATACCATGCACGGAAAGTCAGTGCGGGCAGACCAAGGCACGGTCCGGTAAGCGTTTTGGGGGAACGCAGGGTTTCCATACGAGCGTAGGTGACCCACGGCCCTTCCTGCCCGGCGGGAGCGCGGTCATACACAATATGATTTTGTACACCATACCGCGTGAGCATACCGGACGCTGTAAGCCCCGCCATACCGCCACCAATAATGACCACGTCGCGCACCGTACGGTTTTCAACGCAGCGTTCCGGCACCCAGCTTTTTGACGGAATCTCCAGCCATGAGAGATCCTGCTTCAGCCGCTCTTCAAGTTTTTCAAGACCACCGGGTAATTCAGGGGGGGTAGAAAGCATCATACCTGCCAGTCTCCGGGCAAAGGGGATAAGGAAGGGCCACCCAGACCATGCAGGGCCTCTTCCGTAATTTCGGGGCTAACACGTTCGTGCAGCTGGAATTCCGGCAATTGCGCAGCGGAAGCTTTGCGCAGCGCTTCCACCAGCGCTTCCAACCCCGGCGTAAGCGGGCGACCGGAAGCTTTCACAATGCCAAAAAAGAAAGGAATGGCCGTATCAAGCGGTTTGATCACTGTATCCTGTAACACCAACCCGCAGGCCGTGGCAGGCTCTACAATAGCAACCCCAAGCTGGGCACGCACCATAGCCAACGCCGTCACGCTGGTATTGGTATCAATAATAGACTCTGGAAAAGCGCCTATTTTGGCAAAGGCTTTTTCCACACGGCCACGCAGGCGATAAGGATTGGCAATGGTTACCAGCCTGCGCGAGACCAGATCCTGCAACCGGACCACAGGGCAGGAAACCAGAGGATCAGCCCGGTCCAGCACCGCAACACAGCGGGACTGCCCTACCCACAACACATCGAGCTCTGGATGGCTGACAGGGAAACTAGCCGCCCCGAGATCAGCCGTGCGTTCCATAACAGACTGCACAACCCGCTCTGCACTGACAGACTGCACATGCACAGCCTTTGGCAAAAGTGACGGGGGCAGTTGCGCCAATGCATAGGGAATCAGCCCTGTAGCAAGGGCCGGGATCGCTGCAATTTCGAAAGTCGGAGCCTGATCCTGCGCAATTGCTTCCACACGTTCATGCATTCGGCGCACATTGGCCAGTAGCCGCTCTGCATCCACATGAAACTGCATACCCTGCTCAGTTGGCACAATACGCGGGCCATTCCGATGGAACAGCGCAAAGCCAACAGACGCTTCCAGATCCTGAATAAGGCGCGTCATAGCGGGCTGCGATCGCCCCAGAAAGCGCGCAGCACCCGTCAGACTCCCCACGGCCACCACCGCACAGAAGGCTTCAAGCTGCTTAAGGTCCGGGAGGTCAGGCTTCATGACTCTGGACTGTATGCGGCCTAATGGGTGGCATCAAGAAAGAATTTGTAAATCGGATGATAATCTACTTGCTATGCGTAATCCGGATCAATATCGTGCGGAATAGAAACGATTATGGACCCGTTGCCGCATGGATATCCTGCCATTCCTGTCTGCTATCATGAGTTCCGGGCACGCCGGTGCCCAAACGCATGCGCTAGCTGAAGTGATGACAACACGCGCTGATATTCTAAGCATGAGCGCGCAGGCCAATGCGGCTGTGATTTCCCCGCGTAATCCAGGGCGACTTTCCCATGCCATGCGTACAGCACTGGCAGCGCGCATGGCGCGGCTGGCGTGCGCGCCGAACCTGGCATCCGCCTATCTGGACACGCTGGGCACACTCCTCCCCCCGCCACATCTTATTGCTCTGGCGCATGGCGATGCTGCACCGCAGAGTGACGCATTTCTGGCCGCACTCACGCATTATGCAGACCTGGTAACGCAGCACCCGAGAGACGCAACCCGCGCTGATATTCAGGATCTGCAAAATGCCGGGCTGAGTGATGCAGAAATTGTGCATCTGGCTGAACTGATTGCCTGCGTCTGTTATCTGGCCCGGCTGTCTATTGGCATGCAGGCTCTGGCAGGCACTCTGGTACCAGCAGATGCTGCATCGGCTGAGCCCGAAACGAGTGCCAGTAGCGTGGCATTTACGGCTGAACCGCTGGAATGGGTGCCGTATCTTCAGCCCGTCCGGCTGGAAGAGGCTACGGAAGAGCAGCGAGAGGCGATGAAAATCACCCCTTCCAACACCAAGGTTTCGGAGTATGTGCTGACACTGGCGCATGACCCGGAAAGCCTCGCTGTGCGGTCTCCTCTATTTAACGCCATTATGTATGGGCGGGATGGTCTGTCCCGTGCCGGGCGGGAAATGGGTGCGCTGGGCTGCTCTCTTATCAATCATTGCCTGTATTGTGCATCCGTCCATGCACGGCGCTTTATTCAGCTGACCAAACGCCCGGAACTGGTGGAAACCATTTTTTCAGAAGGTCCGGATGCCTGCCTGAATGACGAATACTGGCAACCAATTTTTGATTTTTCCGTCAAACTCACTCGCTCCCCAGGACTCTTTGCACAATCCGATGTGACATTCCTGCGGGACCACGGCCTGTCTGATCTGGAAATTTTTGATCTAGTTTGTGCCGTTGGTATTTTTGGCTGGGCCAACCGGCTGATGCACACGCTGGGGCACTCTACGTCCCCCCCTTGAAAATGGTCTTCGCTCGAGCGGAATTTTTTGAAAGACACCGACACGATGGATAGACCGCACACAGCCCGGGCACGCTGGGGCGCCATTATCGGATCAATCGGCGGGAATGCGCTGGAATGGTATGACTTTACCATTTTTTCTTACATGATTCCCATTATCAGCACACTGTTTTTCCCAAAATCTGCGGGCAGTGTGTCAACCATCCTCATGTCCACTGCCTTGTTTGGCGTCGGCTTTTTTACCCGGCCCCTGGGGGGGATCTGCCTGGGCATGTATGCCGACCGCCGCAGCCGGCAGGAAGCCATGACACTGGGGATGGGATTGATGGCCATTGCTGTCGCTCTTATCACCTGCGCCCCAACGTATGAACAGGCCGGAATAACCGGCACGCTCATGATTGCTGTTGCCCGGCTGTTGCAGGGGTTTTCCGTAGGGGGCGAATTTGCAACCTCCACAACCTTTTTGGTGGAAATTGCGCCACCCGGTCGTCGGGGCTTTTTTGGGTCCTGGCAGATTACTGGACAAATTATCGCGCAGGTGCTCGGCGGCAGCGTCGGGTATCTGATGACCACATGGTGCACACCGGAGCAGGTGCATGCCTGGGCATGGCGGCTCCCGTTTGCATTCGGTCTGTTCATTATTCCGCTTATCCTGACTATTCGCCTTAAGATGTCTGGAAAAGCTGCGGGGAAACGTAAAGCAGCACATCCCCCCGGCATGATGAAGAGCCTGACGGCTCAATGGCGTGAAATTCTGACCGGCATGGGGCTGGTAACCGCGAGCACAGTCTCTTTCTATATTATTTACGGATATGTCGTGACATATGCGACAAAAATCCTGCATCTTTCACTGAC
>NZ_CALLXM010000114.1 GCF_937875265.1 uncultured Acetobacter sp.
GAAGAAGAGTGCGGACCAGCGGGCGATGTCGTTCAGGTGTCAGCCGCAAAATGCCATTGGCATACAGGCGAGGGGAGAGCGCGAAATAGATCCCGGCAATAACAATCACAACCAGTGTGCCGACAGACCCGAAGGTGGAGGTCAGCACATTGGTCATGGACCCGGCAAAATCCAGCCCCGGCGCATGGGCACCCGTGGCCGACTGGTTCCCGCCCAGAGACTGCGGCACATGGTCCAGAATCATATGGCCAAACACGCCACTGTTCAGGCGGTCATGCACCGCACTGATCTGGAAGGCCAGAGCCGTGCGCAGGTGCCCTGCCTGCACCATAATTTCCGGACCAAACACATGCACAAGCGCTGTGGCAGCCGCCGCCAGCCCAAGCACAAGCAGCATGACGGATAGCCATTCCGGCAGGCGCAGCAGATGCGTAATCCACCGGGCCGCGCCGTGCAGAACCACCGCTACCAGAGCTGAAGCGCAGACCACCATCAGCACCGGACCACCAGAGCTTATGATAAGTCCAAGAACAGCCAGCACCACCACAATAACAACCAGCCGGTAAAACCGCGCCAGTGTGTGCTCCAGCGCCTGCACGGCAGCCAGAGGCGTTCCGTCCGGGTGATGCGGGAGCGTATCCGAGCCCGGCAGAGGATGAAGCGGAGCATCAGCCGGACCCACCTCACCGGGGGGCGTGGAGGCCGGTTGCAGGCTGTGAGGGGGGCGCGACGCCATGATGTCTCTGCTTCTCCTGCGGCCCTGCTTGCCAGATGGGCGGTACGACCGTGCGTGATCTTGCGCCGCTTTGCATCGGGGCACCAGAAGGCAGACTTTCACACATGCGGGAAGAGGTGAGGACAGGCTTTATCCGCATGGCAGATGCAGGCATAATAGAAAAACAGGTGGCATCTGTGCCATCTTGTCTTTCTCGACAAAAAAAGCGAGAAAACACCGCCCGCAAGCGCTGTGGTGTTCCCTTTTCCTGTCTGCTCTTTGAGGTCCACGCCTTATGACGAAATCTGACGCTGCCAGTCATATGGACATGGCGCATCCCTGCTTAGAGGGGAAAAAGCGTCGGTGCGGGCGTCCCACCCCCTCCGCGACCGAGCAGCTGGACCAGCATCTGCTGGAAGTGGCGGCCAGCCTGTTTGTGGAGCATGGCTATGCAGGAACATCGGTGGACCAGATTGCCCGCAAGGCGTCCGCCAGCAAGCAGACGCTGTATCGGCGTTATCCGTCCAAGGAAGCGCTGTTCAAGGCTGTGATTACCAACCTCACGGCGTCCCTGCTGCGCACCATGGCAGAGGCCCCGCTGAAGGACCCTCTGCTGGAACTCAAGCATGTCAGCCGCCTGATGCTGGATTTTGTGGTGCGGCCCGATGCGCTGGGCACGTATCGGATTCTGATAGCAGATGCGTACCGCTACCCCAGCCTGATTACCCATGCGATTGAGAATATCAGTGAGCCGTTTCACGCCAGCTTTGAGCGCCTGCTGAAAGCTGCGCAGAATGCGGGGGAGATTGAGGCCGGGCATGATAACGCCACCACCGCCCATTTATGGAGCGGGCTGCTGACGGGCTGGCCGATGAAGGAAAGTCTGTTCGGCCTGAAGCCGCTGGAAGACAAGGCCGCACGCGATGCGTTTTTTGAGCACGCGTGGGCCCTGTTCCTGCGGGGCATGGGCGCCAAGCCGGTCTGACTGAACGCTTAGCGCGCTCTATGCCCGAAATGCTGCTCGAGCAGCGCGACGTTGCGCAGGTTGGCCTTGAAGGCTGCATCAAACAGATCCCCCGCCACAGGGATGGTATCCACTGCTGTTTCCAGCAGCACGTTCCCCACCATACGGACCAGCAAAGCTGAAGGCACGCGCAGGCGCCACGCCTCCCACACGATGTAAAGGGAGACGAGGCCCATCACCGCGCTGCCCCCAACCGGCAGCAGGCCGACAATGGCGTCCACCCCAACCCGGAAGCGTGTGCCGGGCAGGCGGAAGGCAGCATCCAGAATCCACGCCAGTCGTTTAACGCGGCGCAGGCGCTGCGCTATGTCATCGGCGGTATGGGGCGAGCCGTTTCCGGCCATGGCATGAGCGTATGTCATGGTTCTCAAGGTGGGACGGCCGGAAACCGGATTCAAGAGGGCTGAAAATCCAGCGCCAGACCGTTCATGCAATAGCGCAGGCCGGTGGGCAGCGGGCCGTCTGGAAACACATGGCCCAGATGCCCCTTGCAGGACGCACAATGCACTTCCGTCCGCACCATGCCGTGGCGGCTGTCCTGCGTGGTTTCCACACCGCCCGGCACCGCATCATAAAACGAGGGCCAGCCGCTGCCGCTTTCATATTTGGTGTCGGACTCAAACAGCACATGGCCACAGCCCGCGCAGTGATACAGGCCGGGGCGCTTTTCATGATTAAGGGGGCTGGAGCCCGGATATTCCGTGCCATGCTCTTTAAGAACATGTTCCTGCTCTGGCGTGAGCGAGCCGCGCGGGCCACAACCGGTGGGGGAACAGGACTGGGTCATGCGGAAGGTCCTTCTCTTTTCAGGAGTGTTTCTGGAGAAACGTGCCGTCTTTAGTAACGGATTTTCTCCCTTACTGCACCGGGTTCTGCTGCATCGGGTGGCGCGCAGGGTGGCGCGCAGGGTGGTGACGTTTAACGAAGTGCGGGAAGAACGGTTGCATCAGGGCTGCTCCCCTGCCCCAAACCCCGGAAACCATTGCATAAGCAGGAGGATAACGGCACTGTTCCGCAATGACTGCACCGATACCCCCTTCCCCTGTTCTTGTCCTGTTTCGGGATGACTTCCGCCTTACTGATAACCCGGCGTTCCATGCCGCCTGCGCCACCGGCCAGCCTGTGCTGTGTGCCTATGTGCAGGATGAAGCATGCCTGCCAAAAGGCGTTATTGGCTGGTGGCTGGGGCAGGCTGCCACGGCCCTGAAGGATGCACTGGCAAAACGTGGTGGCACGCTGCTCACTCCGCAGGGGGAAACGCTGCCGGTTGTGCAGGCACTTATCAAAGCCTCCGGCGCGTCTGAAGTGTTCTGGAACCGGCGATATGACCCGGTGGGTAAGGATATTGATACCGCACTCAAAGAGACTTTGACGAAACAGAGTATCCATGTGCAGTCCCTTTCTGCACGGCTGCTACATGAACCCTGGGCTGTGCGTACCGGGGCCGGTCAGCCGTATCGGATTTTCACCGCGTGGTGGCGGGCTGCGCGGGAACTGGGTGAACCGGGACGCCCCCTGCCCGCACCAGCAAATATTCAGTTTGCCACTGTGCCGGATGCGTTCAAAAAAGACACTGCACCCGAGGCCCTGCTAACGCCCGCTTTGCCTGAAGATGCCACGCTGGCAGAACAATACTGGCCGTGCAGTGAAGAAAACGCCCGAACCATACTGGATGATTTTCTGGATGGCACTCTGGAGCATTACGAAACAGACCGCGACCGCCCGGACCGGGAGGGCACATCCGGCCTGTCCCCTTACCTACGGGCCGGGCTGATTTCCGCACGGCAGATCTGGCAGGTGGCCCGGCAGGCAGAAGCCCGCAGCGGGGACCATGTAAACACCGACAAGTTCCTGTCTGAACTGGGCTGGCGCGATTTTGGGTGGATGCAGCTTTTTTATGAACCCCACATGCCAACCCGTAATCTGCGTTCTGAGTTTGACCAGATGCCCTGGCAAAATGACACCGATGCCTTGCAGGCCTGGAAAGAGGGCCGCACCGGCTATCCGCTGGTGGATGCGGGCATGCGGGAATTGCGCGCGACCGGCACCATGCACAACCGGGTGCGGATGGTGGTGGCGTCCTTCCTGACCAAACATCTGCTGACAGACTGGCGCAAAGGCGAACGCTGGTTTTATGAACGGCTGGTGGATGCGGACCCGGCGCTGAACGCCATGAACTGGCAGTGGTGTGCTGGCACCGGCATTGATGCCTCACCCTGGTTCCGTATTTTCAACCCGGTGGGACAATCAGAAAAGTTTGACCCCTCAGGGGCCTATATCCGGGAATGGGTGCCCGAGCTTGCAAACCTGCCGGACAAGCTGGTGCACACTCCGTGGAAAATGGACCCTACATTAAGCCGCCATCTGGGCTTTATTCCTGGCACCACCTACCCTCACCCCATTGTGGAGCTGAAGCAGGCCCGGGCTATTGCGCTGGAGAGCTATAAAAACCTTAAAGGGAGTGATCCCGGCAGCGTTAAATAACACCTAGCCGGGCCGCGTTCTGGATCGCCATATCCGTTGTGGCGGCCCCCAGTTTATGGCGCACTACACGCAGGCATAACCGCACGACAGGGTCCGGAAGTTTGAGCTTGCGGGCAATATCACGCCCCAGCAGCCCTTCCGCCGCCAATTTCAAGCAGGCTTTTTCTTCCCCCGACAACTCAATAATGCCACGGGTTTGAAACGCTGAAATGCGAATATACGCTTCATGCACGAAGCTGGCCAGCATCTGGTAATCACGCGCGCAGTTTACTCTGGCCAGACCATCAAACTTATGCGGGTCAGCGCTGGTGACGGCGAACAGGCCGCGAGATCCATCCACTCCCCAGAGTGGAATACTCAGTGCGGAAAGGCCCAGATTAAAATCCATCCCTTCCATAATGATTTTATATCCCAGAGTACCTTTTTCGATTTCCAGTTCACGCCACTCAAAAGGAAGGCCGTGTTGCAGGCCCTGTTGTGCAACGGGATCTATTTCCAGATAGTTTTTCGTATAATAGCGCTCCTGCCACTCTTTTGGATAGGTAGTGGAGACGAAATTATCGGGATTCAAAGGCTTATTACTATCACCAGCAAAATAATAAACAACATTCAACATGCCACATTGTTGCGGCAATGCTTGCAGAATAGCTGACAATTCCTCCAGGGATTGTGCCTGCGTGATGGCCGTCACCAGTGTTTGCAAAGCACTTGGAAGAATAGCAGTTGAAGGAGCTTGTCTTAATGTCATGGTCCTGACCCTGGTATGCGGCTTTGTTCAAAACGGGCGTAATTGCAGTTCAACCAGATGCCTAAGCAAAAGCGGTGTGATATCCCACACACCCACACAAAACTCCTGACCGTTTATGTCTCCTGAGCAAACAGAAACGGGGGAGCAGTTCAAACGCCGGTACAGTCGTAGCTTGGAACGGGGATAAGTCCCGATAATCTGGCTTACACCGCTGGAAAATGCACACTCATAAACAGCTTTCAGCATATCCACGACAAGGCTACGCCCTGCGGGCAGGGAAGTATCCGCAGTGGTGGAAAAATATGAAGCTTCCCATACATCCGGGCTGATAATATCCGGGCACGCTTTAAAAAACCTGGCAAATTTCTGCCGTAACAGGGTCGGTCCGGTTGTTGGCAGAATTCTTACGGACGCTATAATTTCCTCGGTATCATCCACAGCAACGATATAAAAAGGGTTATACAGCCGATCCAGATCGTCCTCTGCGGGGGTCGGCTCAAAAGCACCATGCCATTCCGGGTGCCATTCAAAAAAATATTCCCGAGACGCCAGCATTTTTTCATAGACTGAAAAATACTGCTCACGCTCCTTGTAAGAAAATTCATAAACCATATTGCTTGCCTGCTTTTAAACGTAATCAGATTGAATTTTTTGATTATAGCGCCTCTCTTTCATGGTGTGATATTTCCACACATCAAGTTCCTGATGGTATTCAGACACAAAAACACTAAAAAAATCCTTCCACCAACGCGGAAAGACCTCTTTTCTTCTAATTATAAATTGTTTTTGCAAAGCATGTCATGGAATAATAGAATATTCTCAAAACTGACCTTGCACGTATGGTGATCCGGCAACAATTGTTTTTTATGGTGGGAATACGGCAGAACTATGCTTAAACTCTTTCCCATTCCAAGATGGCCACAGAGTCCTCTTTTTTAAAGAGAATATTAATATTAAACTGTTTTTAGGAATAGTCCGGCGCCGACTTGGAAGAATTTTCTGTCAGAATAAGAGGTTAGCCACCGTAAACCTTAGCGTATATCATATTCCGTATACGAAATTTCCAATCCTTCTTAACATATCTGTTATTTTGTGCAAAATAATCCACAAACTTAGAGCGTATTTTCATTCCCAGCACTCACAAAAAAAGAGGGCACCCGAAGATGCCCTCCTTTGTTTAAAGCTCTATGGCCTTAAAGATTCAGAACTCTGCTTTTTCATGCTCAGTTGAGACAAATTTGAGCAACGTATGGGCGCGCACTGCTTCCGGCCCGCCTTCCGTTCCATAACCGGAATCCTTGATGCCCCCAAACGGCACTTCCGGCACACCCAGACCGTGATGGTTAATGGCGATCATGCCCGCTTCCACCTGCTCACCCAGCAGGCGCTCCGTGCGCTCGTTGCGGGTGTAAGCATAAGCCGCCAGACCATAAGGAAGGCGGTTGGCTTCCTTCACCGCATCCGTCAGAGATGTAAATTCAGACACAAGGGCAATCGGGCCAAACGGCTCTTCCTGCATCACCCGCATGTCCAGCGTGGGGTTAAGCACAAGGGTAGGGGCAAAGAAGCAGCCTTCATTCGGCAGAGGCACATCAGCCTGCCAGATGGTTGCACCTTTCTCCCGTGCATCGGCCACCAGTTCGTTCAGGGCCTTCATGCGGCGCTCATTCACCACCGGCCCCATGGTCACACCCTCTTCAAGGCCGGACCCAATTTTAAGGGCGTTCATCTGCGCCTTGAATTTTTCCACAAAGCTGGATGCAATCTTTTTATCCAGCAGGAAACGCGTAGGCGCGATACACACCTGCCCGGCATTGCGGAACTTGGCAGCACACAGGCGCTGAGCTGCTGTATCCAGATCCGCGTCTTCACACACGATGACCGGAGCGTGGCCGCCCAGTTCCATCGTAACGGGCTTCATCTGCGCGCCAGCCAGAGAGGCCAGATGCTTGCCAACAGGCGTGGAGCCGGTGAAGGAGATCTTGCGCACCACCGGATGGGCAATCAGATACTCGGAAATTTCCGCCGGGTTGCCATAGACCAGAGAAACCGCGCCAGCCGGAACACCGGCATCACAGAACGCGCGCAGCAGTTCCGCCGGGGAGGCCGGGGTATCTTCCGGAGCTTTGACAATAACGGAGCAGCCCGCAGCCAGAGCCGCACCCAGCTTGCGGGCAATCTGGTTGACGGGGAAGTTCCACGGGGTAAAGGCGGCCACCACACCAACAGGACGGTGCAGCACGCGCTGCTCCACATTGGCAACACGCGGCGGGATGAGCACGTCATTCAGCCGACGGCCTTCCTCACCAAAGTACTCAATAACACCTGCTGCCCCGTTAATTTCGGTAATAGCCTGTTCCAGCGGCTTGCCCTGCTCACGGCTCATGATGCGGCCAATGCTCTGGGCACGCTCACGCAGCAGGTTGGCTGCCTTACGCATGATGACAAAACGGTCCCACGCCGTAAGCGCCCGCCATGCCTCAAAGCCCTGCGCAGCGCCTTCGGCAACACGCGCCAGGTCCTCTTTGGAGGCATGGGCGATCTGGCCGATTTTCTCGCCCGTTGCGGGGTTAAAGACCGGCAGCGTGCGGCCATCTGCCGCATCCTGCCACCGACCTGCCACCAGAAGCTGTGTGCTGATAAAATCCTGTGACATTACGTCTCTCTCAGATTGTAACGACAGACACGCCACTATGACGCCGCCTTATGGTCTGACAGGACAGAGCATCATCAGGATAGGGATGCAAGGGGCAAGCTGCCTCGCCCCTGCACGGCTCAGGCGAAGAGCTTTTTCAGCTCATTGATAACGTGCTGGCCGGTAATAAGCCGGGTGCACTCAAACTGGCGCGGCGTATTTTCATGCCGGGGGCACCACAAGAAGTTGTGATGATCGAACCGCTCCTTGGGGTCATTCCAGCAGGAGTTACAGGTGTGCCAGTTGATGACGCGGTACGGCGTTTCAAACTCGTTGGTCGGGTGGGTAAAGCCGGAAATCATCACGACCTCGGTTCCCGCAGCCCAGGCCAGCCAGGCCAGACCGGAGCTGAGGCCGATAAACGCATCCGCATGCTTCAGCCAGCGGGCGCGCTCCGTAAGCGGACGATTCCCTGTTTCATCCTCCGCACCATGCGGGATGTGGTTCCAGACGAGGCCGGTGCCGTGCACGGTCTTCTGGTCAATACAGATCACCCGGTAACCTTTTTCTTTCAGGAACGCGATAATCTCCTGCCAGCCGGTCGGGTTGTTCCAGTATTTGCACTGCGTGCTGGCCTGCACGGCAATGCAGACGTAAGGCTCCTTAATGGGACGGCTGTCATCCGGCAGGTGCAGGCGCGTACGTTCTTCATGCGGGGAGACACCCAGAATGTAGCCTGCGGTACGGTGCAGGCCGACAAAGCGGAAATCAGTGGGCTGCTGGATACAGTCCTTGTCATCAAAAAACAGGCCGATGCAGTAAGTGGCATAAGCTTTGCCCGTTACCCCTGCCTTCTCGGCTTCGTCTGAAGTCATGAGGGTGATATTAGGATAGGCATCCTTGAGCAGCGGCAGGATAAGGCCGGAGAGCAGGCAGGTAACTTTCGCGCCCCGCGTTTCTGCAAACCGGGCCACATAGGGGAACCACGCCAGTGTGTCGCCCAGTGTGCCGACCGGTAGCTGAATGATGACCTCCTTATCCCGTGCGTCATATTCATGCTCAAAAACCGGTCGCTCGACGCCATCCGTGCCGATATCAGTCACTTCAATTTTAAAGCGCACGTAATAGCGTTTGCTGGAAGAAATGGTGGCCCCGGTCGTCTCATGCGCAAAGAGGACATTGCCTGTATCCATATCCCGCAGGATGACGCGCCATTTGCCTTCCTTCCGCTCTGGAACATGCACGCGTGCCCCCAGATTGAAATCATACCGGATGCCGTGCGGCCCCTCCATCGCCAGCACCTGCTGGGGAAGCAGATAAGCTGGCTTACCCGCGACCTGCACAGCAGGCTGTGCTGCACCTTCGGGAGCAACTACTGGCTGGACGGCTGGCTGGGCTTCTTGCGCAGGCGGAGCGGCCTGCGGTGCGGAAGCAGAAGAAACGGGGGCTATGGTTTCTGACAAAGGAAAACACCTGAAAAATAAAGACTGAAAAAGTTTGTGACCAAAAATTTACTAATTAGGCTTTCATAAAGACAATTAACATTTGTTCATGCTTCTTGTTGATTTTTTTAAAAGATTAAATCAAACAAAGACGATGAATAAATAAAGTTTTTATTATCATAACATTTTAAATGTGAAATAAAACTGTCACATTATTTTCAAGGAATTACTCTTTAAGAAGCTTTCTGGAATCAACCGATTTCAGGATTGTTTTATATTGATGCGTCTTTTCCCTGTGTCTCGTCGGGCCGCCTTGTGGCTCTTCTGCTCTCCTCTGGCATGTTCCACCGGTTATGCAGCAACCGTTTCTGAAGACGCGGGCAAAACAAAGCCTGCTCAAACTGCGGCCCCTGCCCGCGTTGCCACTACAGGCGTGCACACCGCATCCCGCCGCGCAACCAAAACATCTGGCCGTGCCCATGCGGCGGAAGCGGAGCAGATTATTGCCACGGGCCGCCATAGCCGGTCTGAACAGACTGTGGGCCATGCGGAAATGCAGCGCGTGCTGCCAGGGGTAAACCCGCTGAAAGCGCTGGAAATCCTGCCCGGTGTTGTGTTTAACAATGCGGACCCGTGGGGCAATAACGAACAAAATTCCTCCCTGTTCATCCACGGTTTTGCAAAAAACCAGCTGGGTTACACGCTGGATGGCATCCCGCTGGGGGATCAGGATTACGGCAACTATAACGGTCTTTCCCCGCAGCGCGCCGCAATTAGTGAAAATATTGGTTCGGCTTCCGTGGCCACAGGGGCCGGGGCACTGGGTACCGCCTCCACCAGTAACCTTGGCGGCACCTTACAGTTTACCACGCAGGACCCGTTGCACCATGCTGGTGGCCAGCTGAACCAGACCTTTGGCAGCTGGTCCACGTTCCGCACTTTTGCGCGCATTGACACCGGGGACTTTGGGAACGGTAACTCCGCCTATGTCTCATGGGGCCGGCAGGACGCACGCGCATGGGATTTTGCGGGGCATCAGGGTGGTAATCAGGTCAACGCGAAATTTGTGCATGAAGACCAGAAAAACAAGATCAGCGTGTTTTTTGACTGGGCGCAGAAGGTTGAGCCGAACGAAGATGGTATTGTGATGCCTAACGGGGGCTCTTTGTATGTTCGCCCCTTTATGTATCCCAATCTGTCTGAGGCCATGAATTACTATAAAAATTCTGCGGCCTATAACAATGCGGGGCTGAACTACCGGAACTATTACTCCGCCGCCCAGCGTGAAGACTTTCTGATGTATACCAAGTGGTCTCATGATTTCAGCAAGAATCTGAAATGGGATACGCAGATCTATTATCATCATGATATGGGCGAAGGTGTTGTGGCTGGCCCCATTACGGCTGCGGGTCTGCCCAACCTGTTCTCATCCTACTTCCCCGACCAGAGTTCATCACAGTTGTCCGGCGTGTTTGGCGGGTCTGGTATGGCCACCCGCACCACGGAGTATTGGGATAATCGCGGCGGGATTATGAGCAGCCTGCACTACCATGTCGGCCATCACACCATTGAGCTGGGCGGCTGGTACGAACGCAACAACAATACGCAGGCCCGCCGGTGGTATCCGTTTGATGCCAGCAACCCCACCACCCCGTATGATCGCCAGCAGAATGCGTTGATTGACCAGTATACCAACAATTTTTACACAAACACCTGGACCACGCATTTGCAGGACACCTGGCAGGTGGCAAAAAACTTCACGCTGAATGCCGGGTTTAAATCTGAGCTGGTTTATACCAACGGCACGCTGCCTGTGGCCGGTCTTCCGGGGTCACTCTCCCCTAAAACCGCCATTACCGTGCCGGGTGGCACCATTGCCTCAACCAAACCGTTCCTGCCTGCATTTGGCGCGCTCTGGAATATTACAAAGCATGAGCAGTGGTTTGCCAATATTCAGGAAAACATGCGCTCGTTTGAAGCCGCAGGCTATGGCAACGCCACCCCGTGGGGTGTGACCAGCCAGCAGGCGTTTGATGACTTCCGCAAGAACGGTAAACCGGAAACCTCATGGACGTATGAAACAGGCTTCCGCACCAATCGCCATCTGGATGCCGGGCCTCTGACCAACATCAGCGGCCAGCTTGAATATTACCATGTGCATTTCTCAAACCGTCTTCTGGCCGTTGCCACAACTCAGACGCTCTCTTCCATTGTGGGCAGTGCCACAACCCTGACCAACGTGGGCTCTGTCTCCACAGATGGGATGGACTTCTCCTTCACCGCCCAGTTTGGTCCGCATTTTTCCTTCTATAATGCGCTGTCCTATAACAAATCGACCTATAACGATAACTACCTGAACGGCACCACAGTGGTGCACACCGCAGGCAAAAATGTTGCTGGTGTGCCGAACTGGACGGAAAAATTTGTGGCCTCCACACGCTGGGGCAACTTTGACGCACAGTTTATTGGGGATGTGGTGGGCAAACGCTACACCACCTTCACGAATGATCTGCACGCCAGCGCCTATGCCCTGTTCAGCCTGAACGCCGGGTATGACATCAAGGGTATTCCGCACATCCGCTCACTGCGTGTGCAGGGCAATATTACCAACCTGACAAATGAAAAAGGCTGGTCTACCCTGAACACCACCAATGCCTCCAGCCAGTACACGGCGTTCCCCATTGCGCCACGGATGTATTTCCTGACGCTGAGCACCACATTCTAAGGCGATTTTTGATGCTGACTTTTTCTCGTCGTTCGGTTCTGGTTGCCTCCTGTGCGGCAGCTTTATGCGGCACCGCACGACGGGCTATAGCGGCACCTTCCCTCGCCCCGCGTCCTCTGGTGTTTGCGCACCGGGGGGCGTCTGCCCTGCGGCCTGAACACACGCTGGCATCCTACGCAAAAGCCATTGCTGATGGCGCTGATTTTGTGGAACCAGACCTGGTGATGACAAAAGACGGCGTGATGGTCTGCCGCCATGAAACCAATATTGCTGAAACAACGGACGTAGCCCTGCGGCCGGAGTTTGCCAGCCGCAAGCGCACCGCCACCATTGACGGAAAAACCGCGACCGGCTGGTTTACAACAGACTTCACACTCGCCGAACTGAAAACCCTGCGGGCGAAGGAACGACTTGCCTCACTGCGGGCCCATAACACCCGCTATGACGGCCATTTTGACATTCCGACTTTTGAGGAAATGATTGATTTTGTTGCCGCAGAATCTGCCGCGCGCGGGCGGGTTCTGGGGCTGATCCCTGAAATCAAGCATTCCACGCATTTTCACGCTCTGGGGTTTGACCCGGAAGCGCTGTTCCTGCGCACCATTGCAGCACACGAGTATACCCGCACAGCCCCGCTGGAAGTGCAGTCTTTTGAGACAGGCAACCTTCAGCGCATTGGTGCAGATGTAAGGGCCATCAACCCACAGGCACGCCTGATGCTGTTAATGGGTGAGCGCAAGGATGTGCCGCCGGATCTGGCAGCTAAAGGTGAGAAAACAACATTTGGGGACTTGATGACCCCGGCTGGCCTGAAAGAGGTCCGGCGCTATGCGGATGTGATCGGCCCGTCTCTGACCGACCTCATCCCGCGGGATGCGCAGGGGGCGTGGCTTCAGCCGTCTTCCTTGGTGGATGATGCCCATGCAGCGGGCCTGCTGGTACATGCCTATACCTGCCGCCCGGAAAACTTTTTCCTGCCGCGCCAGTTGCGGAATGCGGAGGGTGAAGCCGCCCGCAATGTTGCCGGGTCCGTTGCTGAAATCCGTCGTTATCTGGATATGGGGCTGGACGGCTTCTTTACAGATGACCCGGCCATTGGCCGCATGGCGGTGGATCAGGCCTGAAGCCCCGGCCCCGGAAAATATCAGCCGGGAGCATTGTCTTTCAGAACCAGAGGTAAGCCTGCTGCAATAAACAGGACTTTTCCAACCTGTGCGGCCAGACGCTGATGCAGGATCCCGGCTTCATCCCGGAACCGCCGGGCGAGTTTGTTGTCCGGCACAATCCCCAGCCCCACCTCATTCCCCACCAGAACGGTGGGGGCTCGGCGCTCCGCCAGAGCGGTGAGCAGCGCCTGTGTTGCGTCTGGAATGACATGATCTTCCAGAAGCAGATTGGTCAGCCACAGGGTCAGGCAGTCCAGCAGCACCGGGCGGTCCGCATGGGCGCGCAGAACATCAGGCACGGCAAACGGCTCTTCCACCGTCTGCCAGCCCTCCGCCCGGCCAGCACGATGATGCGCAATACGATCCTGCATTTCCGTATCAAACGCCCGGCCCGTAGCCAGATACACCCACGGGGCGGGAAGTGCTGTTATCAGGGCTTCCGCATGGCGGCTCTTGCCGGAACGTGCCCCGCCCAGAACCAGCGTTGTGCCCGGCAGGCCTGCCGGGGTGGCAGGGTCTGCCTTGAGCCTGAAGGTGTTCATGGGCTATCCGCTTTCTGCTGCCGTTTGCATCCCTCCTTATAACAGCACAAAATCAGGGTCATGCCACCAACCTCCCCCCACGCTCCGTCTGTTTCGTTTTCCAGCCTCGCCGCGTTGCGGGCCGCCTGCTCGGCATTGCCGGAGGTGGATCACGCTGCGCAGCAGCACATTGCCACTCGGGAAGCCGAGCTGACCAAACCGGCAGGCAGTCTGGGCCGACTGGAAGAACTGACGCGCTGGCTGGGCGGCTGGCAGAAGCGGGCGCGGCCTGACCTTGAGCAGGTGCAGGTTCTTATTTTTGCGGGCAATCATGGTGTGGTGCAGCAGGGCGTGTCCCCCTGGCCGCAGGATGTGACCGCCCAGATGGTGCAGAATTTTGAAGCCGGCGGCGCGGCCATCAACCAGCTTGCCCGCGTGGCACAGGCCAGCCTGCGCGTGGTGCCAGTGCATAATCTGGCCTCCACCACAGATTTCACCTCCGCTCCGGCCATGACAGACGCCGCCTTTCTGGACGCTGTCCGCACGGGGTATGACGCCGTGCCGCAAAGCTGTGACCTTCTGTGTCTGGGCGAAATGGGGATTGGCAACACCACAGCGGCTGCGGCTCTGGCAGCCGGGCTTTTTGGTGGCAAGGGCGCAGACTGGGCCGGGCGCGGCACAGGGCTGGACACCCCCGGCGTGGCACACAAGGCGCAGGTGATTGA
>NZ_CALLXM010000115.1 GCF_937875265.1 uncultured Acetobacter sp.
TCTCCGGTGCCAAGGCGCAGGTTGCTGCCGTGCAGGTTAAAAAAGGCCGCCTCTACCGTGCTCGCCTAACCAACTTGTCTCACACAGATGCTGTTGCCGCCTGCCGCCGCCTGAGCGGGTGTGTGCTGGTGTCTCCTGACTCACGGTCTTAAACCTGTAAAGCTGCCGTCTGAGGCTTCAGATTACAGTCATTTTTAGCATTGCCCGCTGACCATGCGGGCATTTCGCAGCGTAACCTTTGTGTGTGAGATTATCCCATATCTTATACCCAGATAGAGGGGGATAAGAGGGCGCCTCTCTTCTCTGTAGTCAGTTCCATATTCTGGCATAAATTGCGAGAGAGAGAATGCCTGTCCGGGCCACGCAGACAAAATTCACACAGAGCAGCAGGATTGCGGCCTGGTTCCAGAGACGTTCACGTTTTGGAAGAAGCAGGGCTGCACCAAGCAGACCCATCCCCCATGTGAGCAGGAAATAGCGACCCTGAAGCCCGGAAATACTCCACTCTCCAATTTTTGCAAAACTCACATAAAAAGCCAGCAAAATCAGAAAAGAATAGACTGCTCCTAATACAATCAACATCGTGCCGGAAAACGCAGACCGAGCCTGGCGGACATCAACAAGCAATAAGCACCCCATGAGTGCGGCACTGATCACACTAGTTGTCTGGCCAATTTTGAAGAACAATGGCTCCGGGCCACCGCCAAAACGGCCCCAGGCGTCTTCCCACCACCATTGTGAACCAACGCTGTATGTATTTTTAAATTCTTCTGCAACAGCAAGGGGATGTATTAAAAGGTTGTGTAGTGCGAGCTTCGGGTTTGCACCAGTGCCCCAATATGCACCCGGATTAAACGGATACAGCATATTCCACAAAAGAGCCGCGCCAACACTCAGGCCGATGGCCGTTGCGCAGAATTTCACTCTTTGCCGAGCGGATGCAAAAGCATCTGCTGGGATCATCAGGCATGCCAGACTGATCAGGCAGCATGTCAGCTTAAGAAAACCCAAAGGCGCTGCCAGCCATAAAACAGCATGCATCCATGTCGTTCTCTCCTGCGGGTCGGTGGCCATACGGGCACGCAGACAACAGGCAATAAAGATGAATGCTGTCAGGTTGGTTACAGGGTCAGCACTATATGCGGTCGCCAGGTGTAGACAGGTGGGGGTTGTCATCAGCACAAGCATTGCCAACCGTCCCACGGGCAGGATTGAAAGCAGGATGATGAGTAATATGAAAGCGCCAACAAGATTACCAATCCGCCCAGCGTAAAACTGTGTATCGACACGGGCGTGAACCAGGCGAGCGGCATCCATTGCGATTGCTGAGGGCAAGTACATCAATGGAGAGAAAGAGGCTGTTGAGGGAAAGCTCAGACGCGTGCGGGCCGAAGGAGCGCTGTCCAGTTTTACCGCTAACGCGTTAGCCTGTTCCCTGTCAGCCGGCTGTTGGTGGTCGCGTTGTGTGGTGAAGTAACGCATCCACTCAATCATTCTATTGTCGAGACCGCCTCCAAAATCATTACGGCCATAGCGTTGGGCAAAGAAATTTCCCTGAGAAATCTGCTGCGCACGCTCAAAATGGAATTGCTCATCAATGCCACCCACAGGTGTGAAACGAAACACAAAAACGAGTGCCATAACGAAAACAGCCAGTAGATAATTTCTTTCGGCTGCGCACCCCACTTTAAAGCCGTTCGTGACTAAAACTATTAGCTGTTTCATGAAACTCCTTAAAAGCGGCGTCAGCTTTTTAGTTTTTTTTGTTTTGTTTCTGTGGTTTGCCAGCCGGAGGTGGCAGCGGTGCATTCTCGCGGCCGGAATAGCGGCCGATAATCTGGCGGATGGCTCCGGCGGCTTCCTGTGCTGCAACAACCGCGACGTCACCCCAGTATTTGTCCAGTGAGTGCGCTTCAATATCGTGCAGCTGTGTGGCGGCCCCGGCTTCCTTGTTGTTTTTATCCACAACGCGCCAGACAATTTCAATATGCTGCTGCGGGTGGCCCGTGGTGCCCA
>NZ_CALLXM010000116.1 GCF_937875265.1 uncultured Acetobacter sp.
AGGCTGGGATACGGCATTGCGTTGCGTCCCAGCTTCTTCTTTTTCCAGTCCGCCATCGCTCTGCTGTATTCCACATGGCGTAAAACGAACTGAAGAGCTTCCTCATGACGCTCATCATCCGGGTTCATCGTTTTGCGACGCCACCCTGCCGCAATCAGCCAATGGTCTGCCGCAAGACTATAGGACCCATCCTGATCATACTGCGCAGCAAGCCGCTCAAGCCCGTGATACTCGTTGTTCGGGTCGGCGAGGGCTTCCTCGTTAATGATGAAGTCGTCGTCTTTCCATTTGAACGTCGATTTCATGTAGGGAAACTGCCGCGTCAGGGCTCCCGGGTCTCCGAAATGTTCCTTGATCCGCATCGGCACCAGCCTGTCGTAAGATCGACGCCATTCGCACTCCATAAAGCTGCTCCTTGAAGATCATAGTGATGAGTGTTGCCCCTATAACGAAGCGGCCGGTCGGTGTCGATTTTCCGACCGTCACTCACTGTGGGATGTGTCAGCCCGCGACGTGTGACGGGGTGTGGGCAAAACCTGCCAGAGCGCCAAGCCATTTGGCAAACTCCCGCAAAAGCAACCGCAGGGTTGGCGGCTGAAGGGGGTGTTCCAGTGCGGGCGGAAGAACCGGGTAGGGATAAAGCGTGACACCCGGCAGGGTGCGGCGCAGTTCCACCAGTGCCCGGCGCATGTGGTAGCCCGCCGTAACGACCGTGAGAGTATGGATACGGTTATCGGCTACCCATGCAGCGGTCTCACTGGCATTTTCAATGGTGGAGCGGGCCAGATAACCTAGCGTCACGCGGTCTTTGAGGTCTTCCGGCAACTGCGGCGGGAGCAGATCCTGCTTGGTGGCTTGCGTGTCCACTCCGGAAATAAGCAGCTTGTCGCCCCGGTTTTGCATGAGCAGGCGCAGGGACATATCCACGCGGCCTTGCCCGCCTGTAAGGGCAACAATGCCATCGGTACGCGGCGCGATGGCCGGAGCAGGCCGGAGCGCATCATACACAAACCAGCCAAAGGCTCCGCACAGCCCCAGACTGATCAGCAGCCCCATTTTCACCCACCAGAGAACAAAGTGGCGCAGGCGCGAGGGGCGATGAGGACGAGCAGCCTCGTGCCTCATGGCATCCGCCGCAGCCAGACCCGGACCATGAACTGCGTGGTAGCCCAGCCAATAAAAGCCGCAACAAACGGAAGAGCTGCCAGCCCGGCCAGCATGTCACCCGGCAGCAGGTCGGGCAGGGTCCGCCAGTCCGGCATGGCGGTGCTGGTGGCCTGAAGGGTGGAGGCGGCAAAGGGCGCTGCCATTCTGAACAGCAGCAACAGCGGAGCCATAGCCAGCAAAGTGCCCAGCAAAGCGCCGCCAAGGGCCAGCCCGCCTGTGCGCCATGCAAACCGCCCGGCAATATAGCTGTCCGTAGCGCCCAGACCGTGCAGGATTTCAATAATATCACGCCGGGTGGACAGGCCCGCTCTGGTCGCCAGAGCCGTGATCATGGTGGCAATGCCGCCCACAGTGGCCAGAGCCAGAGCGGCACAGGCCAGCAGGCTTTCTGCTAGAGCGCGCAGGCGGCTGCTCCATTCGGCATTATGTTCCACAACCGTGCCAGAGACGTGCGCTTCCAGCGCCTGCTCCAGGTCCAGCGGGGCTTCATGCCCTTCAGCCAGACGCACTTCAATAACGGCGGGCAGAGGGAGGGCCGTCTTGCCCGCATCACCCAGCCAGGGGGTGAGCAGTCGGGCCAGTTCTTCCTGCGTCAGCCGATGGACCTGCGTGCCTGCGGGCAGAGCCGCGAGGTCCGTCAGTACGGCATCGGCGCGGGTTTGCGGGGCCGTTTTGTCGGTCTTGCTGGCTCCGGCAACGGGTTGATCGGGTTCTGAGACCTGAATGGTCAGCAACTGTGCGGCCCCTCCGGCCCAGCGGGTGGAAAGGGTGCGTGCGCCCGTAGCTCCTGTCAGGGTCAGGGCGGCCAGAAAGCTCATCATGGCCACCAGAATGAACAGGCTTCTGTCCGGCAGCGCTTCAGAAAGGGAGAGACCGTCTTTACGGCCAGAGAAAGGAAGGGCCACGGCTCAGGTTCCATCCTGCACAAGGCGGCCGCGTTCCAGCATCAGGGCGGGCCGGGGCAGGCGGCGGATCAGTGCTTCATTATGGGTGGCAACAATCACAGTGGTGCCCATGCTGCTTAGCTCCCCAAACAGGTCCAGCAGTTTATGAGCCTGCGGTTCTTCTAGCGCGTTGGTGGGTTCATCTGCCAGTATCAGGCCGGGGCGATGCACAATGGCACGGGCAATGGCTGTTCTTTGCTGCTCACCGCCGGAAAGGCGGGAGGCGCGCACACCAATGCGGTCACCCAGCCCCACCCACTTCAGGATGGCGTGGACTTCATCCGTAATCTCATCTTCTGGCCGATGTTGCAGGCGCAGGGGCAGGGCCACGTTATCCGCCACAGAGAGGTCGGGCATCAGCCGGAAATCCTGATGCACCATGCCGATTCGCTGCCGCAGGCGGACCAGTAAGGCACGGGGTGTCTGGGTCGTTACATCCTTGTCTAGCAGGCACAAAGTGCCATCAGTGGGCAGGTTTTCCACATGCAGCAGGCTGAGCAGGCTGGTTTTCCCGGCACCAGAGGGGCCAAGCAGCCAGCGGAACCCGCCCTGAGGGACCTCAAAGGACAGGTTGGAGAGCGCGGGTGTGCCTTCCTTGCGCTCCCTGCGCCACGAGACGCCGTTCATGCGAATCATGGTGAAAGCACGGGTCTGCCGGGACGCGGCAGAAAAAGAGAAAAGGGGCTACGCATAAGCTGGAGTGTAGCGGAGGGAGGGCTGGGCTGTCGATCACAAGCCGCAGGGGATTGGCGCGGAAGCCCTGAAAAAACGGAGCGTAATGCTGTGAAAAATCAGTAAAAGACCGGGAGGCACTTTCCATCCTGGCGCGCAGGGCCTTCTCTTGTGTTAAGAGACTGTTCCGTTCCTGCCCTTATCACTGTACAGGAGAGCGCTGAGACCGTGTGTGATATCAAGAGCGCCGTGTAAGAGAATGCTGATGAGAATTGTCTGCCCGTCATGTGGCGTTGCCTATCAGGTCCCTGCGGCTCTTCTTGAAAAGCGGCATGTGCTTAAGTGTTCTGCGTGTGGCGTCAAATGGCGCTTGCAGCCGCCTGCCGAAGCGCCTGCTGCTCCTGCTACACAGCATATTCAGATTACGGACGCACCGCCTGCGCCCCCAACTTCCGGTTTCCAATGGGACGATGAGCCGGTAGCTCCTGTGGTCCCGCCAGTGGACGCAGAGTCGCATATTTCTTCAGAAGAGGCTGCTACCGAATCTGGTCATACAGACTCGACAGCATCTGGCCCTGCGCAGTCAGCTCCTGCTGAGGCTGAGCATGCCGAGCCGGGAGCGTCGTCTGAAGACCTGCCGGAGGTGGTCGCGGATGCCCCGGCTTCTGTAGCGCCTGAGCAGCCCCCCGCAGAACGGCAGCCTGCCGGGCATTTTGCCGCTGAGGATGTGCCGGAGCAGGCGCCGCATACAGATACGCCTGCACCAGATGCAGAGCATGAACCCGTTCAGTGGCACGAAGACCCCTCAACTCCCGAACAGGCCGAGCCTACTGAAGACGACGCTCTGCCAGAAGAATGGGAAGGCCCCGTTGCCGAGGATGGAGCACTAGAAGAAGAGCTTGAGGCGCAGCAGCTTTCTGCGCACTCAGAGCCAGAGCCAGAGCCAGAGCCAGAGCCAGAAGCTGAATCTGATCGGGTTTCGGGCCCTCTGAGCGGGCTTGCCGCATCTTACCCGCAGGGCCAGCGTCCCGCAGTGTCTGATGAGCCTAGCAGCCAGAGCCAGCCGTTCCAATTTACGGCTTATGCTCAAAACAGGGTTGCGGAACCGGGTCACACCGAGCAGCAGCCTGCGGCCACCCCTGTTTCATCTATGACGGAAGATGCTGAGAGCATGGCCTCTGGCGCAGCAGCTAGCCAGATTCGTTATTCGCAGCCTTCGCAGTCTTCAGCCTCACCCGCACCGGAAGGACGGGTGCAGAGTGGGTTGAAAGCGGGCTATCAGGCCAGCCAGCAGGCGGCTCAGGTTGCTAAAGCCGGGGCAAGTTCGGCTTACCGGCAGGTGGCGGCTAAAGGGGCTGATCTGGGTGGCCGCGTGGGGGAAATCGGGAGCATCCGTGAGTTTATGCTGATGGATGCGTTCTGGCGCTGGGCGTGGATCATCAGCATTGTGGTTGCTGTGCTGGTGCTGCTGGCCGGGTATCACTGGTGGCATGGCATTGTGCGGATCTGGCCCGCTGCGGCCCGACTGCACCAGCCGGGCTGATGCCGGGACGTTACACAGAGGCCGCGTAAACGCCTCTTCTTCTCGACGTTTCAATACGACAGAGAGAGCAGGTCGCTTCGGTGGTTTTTCAGGAAGTCCGGAGGATCATACGCATCCGGTTTAAGCGTCTTGAGTGCTGCCGGTGTAGAGCGCGCATTATCCTCAAGATAAACCCCATCTGGTGATGGATGGGGGTATCGTTCGTCTGATGGCAGGCTAAAAAATAGCTGCTTACATGTTCCGCCCGGCCAGTGTGGCCAGAGTTGCTCCGGCAGCGGCCAGACCCATCAGCAGAACGCCATCCCAGATCATGCCGCCAGCTGTCAGCGTATGGCCTGCCATCGTGATCTGCTCCGGGATGGCAGAGGCGACGTTGGCAATGGCATCACGCGCCTGCGGGTCAGCCGAGGCGCTGACATGGGACACGGCACCAATCAGCACGGGGAGTGCTTTCCATGCCACACCGGCAATCAGCAGCAGCGGTGCGAACAGTTCTGCCAGCTGCTGAACAAAGTAGAAAACAAAATAGCAGACGGACCACAGACCGGTGCGGGCCAGTTTCAGCCCCAGCGGGGACGCCCCCCGTGTGGCGGAAGAAAATGAAAGTGGCCGATGCGCACCGGCGCTGTTGGGTGTCTGGTCCATAGTCTGGTGTTTCCTAAGGCATTAAAAATGCAGGGTGTTGCGCGGTCAGAAATCAACAGGCGCGCAGAGATTGGGCAGGATTATACACAAGAGCAGCCCAAGCACACACTCGCTTCCCCCAAAAGGCGGCGGCTGTGGCTTTCCTGCTATAGGACCCTGTTATGTCAGCTGGTTCTGATGCAGGCGTTTCTCTCTCAGGTAACGCATTCGCGAACAGACGGGGTCGTTGGGATTTGGTTAGATGAATTCACGCTCATGAACGCGTGGCGCCTGTGGTCGTTGTGCAGGGGCATGATGTAGAAGACGAGAGCATAGGAAACAGGACACCTGAAACGTGATGCACGCTCCGGGACGACAGGTGTGGGATGCGGGATTTTTATGACAATCCTCTCGTGTAACATTTTACTGGTGGGGGTAGATGCCGCCAGACGTGAGGATTTTTCGGCCCTGCTGAGCCAGCGGGGCTTTCAGGTGACGTGCGCTCTCAATGGCAAGCAGGCATTTGAGGGTTTTGAAACCCATCTGCCTGATCTGCTGCTGGTGCCCGCCATGCTGCCGGATATGTCTGCCGGGCAGCTGTGCCAGCGGCTGCGGCTGAATGCGGCCACGCGCGGTATTCCGGTGGTAGTTATCACAGAGGCCCCAGACCCTGAGCTGGAACGTATGGTGCTGGAGCAGGGGGCTGATGCCTGTTTTTGCAGTCAGGCCGACCCGGCTTTCCTGATGTTTCGGATTTGCGCTTTGTTGCGTGAGCATGAAGAAGATCTGCTCCCGCGGGGAGAGGCCGCTTTTCGTCAGCCCTGTGTGGCCATTGTCACGGCTCCGGGGGGGCTGTTGTGGTCCTGGTCAGGGGAAGGGCGGGATGTGCCGCCCGTGCTGCCTGACCTGCTGCGGCGGCACGGCGAAATCGTCACTCTGATGAATGACCCGGAAGATTTTAATCTGGCGGATTGGCCGGTCGGGCATTCCAGGCCCGATTGTCTGGTGGTGGATCTGGGGTGCCCGTCATTTGATGGGCTGGCGTTTGCCCGCACTGTTGTGGCCATGCGGCGCAGGGCGCGGCAGTGCATGCGTGTGCTGGGCATGGTGGAAAGCGGGCAGGTCTCCGGCCAGATGGCCAGCATGGCGTTCAGTGCCGGTGTGGATGATCTGGTGGATTCAGATATCACGCCCGCTCTGCTGGTGGCCCGCGTGGGCAGCCTTGTGCGGCGCAAGATGTTGCAGGACGAAACCCGGCGGGAAGAGGCTCACATTGAAAGTGCCCGTGCCCGTATGGCGTTGGCAGATGCCCTGCGGCGCGTGAATGCGGATCTGGCCGCAGCCAACCGCAAGCTGATTGAGGCACAGGCCAAGCTGGTGCAGTCTGCCAAAATGGCCTCGCTGGGGGAGCTGGCGGCAGGGATTGCGCATGAGTTCAACAATCCTCTGGCCTTTGTTCTGGCGCATGAAAATACGGTCAACCGCAGCATTTCCCGTGCCCTGAATGCTGTGCGGGAAGGTGACAGCCTGACCGCCGAGCAGGCTCTGGCAAAAAGCAGTGAACGGCTGGCGGCATCACTTGTCGGGCTTTCCCGTATGCGGGATCTGGTCGTCAGCCTCCGCAGGTTCTCAAGGCTGGAAGAGGGCGAGTTCAGCCGTCTGGATGTGCCGGAAGCCATTGCAATGGTGCTGACCTTGCTGGCTCCAAAGCTTGGGCAGGAGATTCTGGTCGTGCGTAAATTGGAGGCCCCGCCGGACCTTTTTTGTCAGGCAGCGTTGGTCAATCAGGTTGTTATGAACATTGTCAGTAATGCGGCTGATGCCATTATGGAAAAATGGCGAGAGGATGAGGTGTATGCCCGTCATGCAAGCGGGGTGGACCGAATTGAAATTACGTCTTCTCTGGAGCCGGCCACAACACATAATGGGCAGGATTACGTCATCAGAATTAGCGATACAGGACCGGGTGTGCCCAAAGATTTGCAGGAACGCGTTTTTGAACCGTTCTTTACGACAAAACCTGTAGGCTCGGGTACTGGGCTGGGACTTGCCACGGCCTATGGTGTGGTGCAGGCCCATGACGGGAGTATTGTCGTGACTGATGCGCGGGAGAACGGCGGAGCATGCTTTACCCTGCGTGTGCCCTACCGGGCTGAAGAGGAAAGGCGCACCAATGCTGCCTGAGCCTGACAAGCGTTCTGTTGTCCTTATTGTGGATGACGAACCGGAGATCCTGGTCGCCCTGACGGATTTGCTGGAAGACACATATGATGTGCTTTCAGCCTCATCTGGTGAGCGTGGGCTTGCGCTGCTGATGGAGCATCCTGATATTGCGGTGATTATTTCCGACCAGAGAATGCCGGGCATGACTGGGGATGTGTTTCTGGCTCGTGCCAGAATGCTCTCATCCGCCGGAGCCGTTCTGTTGACGGGTTATGCCGATATCACCGCTGTGGAAGCGGCTTTGAATCAGGGGCAGATTTCTTTTTTTGCGTACAAGCCGTGGGATGATGAAACTCTGCTTTCCATGGTGGGGCAGGCAGCGGCACGCTATCATTTAGAAAAAGAGCTGCATTGTGAACAGCTTTTGCTGCGAGGGCTTCTGGATAATCTGCCATTTGGACTGGCGTTCAAGGAGCAGTCTGGCCGTTTTATCCGCCTGAATCGTCAGATGGCGGAGCAGTTCGGGCGGAGTGTGGAAGAGTGTGTGGGGCACACTGAAGAAGAACTGGTGAAGGCCACGCGTCTGGAAAGCCTGAAAGAGGCACAGAGAGTTCTGAATGAAGTCGGCCGCGACCAGCAGGTTTTGCAGCTGGTTGGGCCAGATGGGCAGGCCCGTTGGCATGATCTGACCCGTGTGCGGCTGGATAACGCGCCGGATGGTACTATGTCGGTCGGGACGGGAGATTCCGGGCTGGAAAATTATTCCATCCTGATCGACCGTGACGTGACGGATCTGTTGACCATTGAGCAGCGCCTGCGTCAGGCTGAAAAAATGCAGGCCATTGGCACGCTGGCGGGTGGCATCGCGCATGATTTCAATAATCTGCTGACGGCTATTCTGGGCTCGCTTGAACTGGTGATGGACCTTGAGCCTCCCAAAGAGCCGGGCGTGTCGCGCTTGTTCCATAATGCGCTTGAAGCAGCGCGCCGTGGTGGCGCGCTGACGCAAAAATTACTGGACTTTAGTCGCCCGCGCCATCTGGTGTGCCAGCAGGTTGATTTGCGGGAATTGATGGCCTCCCTTAAAAGTTTTATGAATCAAGGGAAAGTGCCCGACGAAATTCAGGCTGTGCTGGGTACGGAGGTTGTGTCTTCCAATAGTCGTATAAGCACAGTGCAGTTTGAGCTTCCGGATGCCCCGTTGCCTGTCGTGTGGACGGATGCCACGCAGCTGGAACTGGCGGTGTTCAATCTGTGCGTAAACGCGCTGGATGCACAGCCGGAAGGTGGCGCGACCACCGTTTCCGTCAGGCAGGCAGCCCGGCCTTTGGGGCTGACCGGCAGTGCCACTCATGGCGAAACATGGGTGGTGGTGCAGGTGATGGACCGCGGCGTGGGCATGACGGAAGAAATGCAGGCCCGTATTTTTGATCCGTTTTTTACCACCAAGGATATCGGGCAGGGCACTGGGCTTGGCCTGTCCATGATCTACGGGTTCATCAGTCACTGTGGCGGAGAAGTCCGGGTGGAGAGTGTGCCCGGTGGCGGCACCTCCATTGAACTCTGGCTGCCTGCCATGACAGAAGCGCG
>NZ_CALLXM010000117.1 GCF_937875265.1 uncultured Acetobacter sp.
AGAACGAATGCAGGAAGAAGCATTCTGACATGATAAGGAGACCGTTTCTTGATTGTTATTTAACTGGTCAGGCAGTATTTCAATCAGAAAGCGGAAGGGTGGTCAATGAGATCTGTAAGGTATGACAAGATCTTGAGTCTACGCAGACCGAATATTTCTAAAACTGTGATAAATATAGCATATTATAACAAGACACCTTAACGGAACGCGCCCGTTCAGGCAGGCATAATGTCTTGCCAGCCGCATGCTGTGGCATGGGCGTGCTCCAGCCCTGTGCGGAAGCCGCTGGAGCACAGGGCCTCAAATTCAGCCTCATGCTCATACGTCGGCATCAGTTTCTGGAGCAGGGCGTTTTTGCTGGTGGCGGGGTGGAAATAGATTTCCGAAACGCCTTCAGGCAGATGAGCTGCGAGTGCCGCCACGCGATCCGGTGTCATGTGGCCACTCCATGCCAGACCAAAGCACCAGTCATTGGTGGCCATTCCTGCTGAGCGGGCCTGATGGCGGAGCAGGCGGGTCCAGCGGCGGAGGGCGGCATCACCTAGTGTGTCTGTGTAGGTGCCAGCAGCATAAAGTGGTTCTGGTGGTTCCAGCGGCACACGCACGGCGCGCAACCCATAATTGCGGCCAATATCAATCATCAGGCGGCCTACTGTGGGGTGCAGATGCATGTGCTTATGCGCGTTGGCATGGTC
The DNA here is from genome assembly GCF_937875265.1 of uncultured Acetobacter sp. Taxonomy (GTDB): domain Bacteria; phylum Pseudomonadota; class Alphaproteobacteria; order Acetobacterales; family Acetobacteraceae; genus Acetobacter. Next base: position 696 of record NZ_CALLXM010000117.1, read on the forward strand.
CAGCCGCAGGCCGGTGCGGGCAAAGGCGTCAAACTGCGCGGTGATTTCCGCTGTCAGTTCCCGTCGGCCTTCGGGGCGGAAGAAGTAGTCCACGCCCAAGCCAAGCTGGGAGGAAGAAAACCAGCCATCGGGTTTTGTTACAAGCGGCAAGCTCTGATGAGGAAGGACCGATGCCCCTTCAATCACCACAAGGTGCAGGCCAACGCCCAGAGTGGGAAGGCGTTTGGCGCGTTCAATGGCATCGTCTGCCGCAGGGCCCGCCACCATTAGGCTGGCTGTGGAAAGCAGGCCATCCCGATGAGCGATTTCAATCGCTTCATTGACTTCAACCGAAAGGCCGAAATCATCGGCAGAAATTATGGCGCGCTTCATGGGCTAAAAACTCTGCCCCCGTGCAGCAAGGCCGGGCGGGGGCAAGATCCGTGAAATCAGGCGGCGTTACGGTCACGCAGGAAGTGGAAGAACTCCACACCTTCGCGCAGGCGGCGCTTCATCATCTGCGGAGAGCGAACCATCTCACTGACGATGGAGGCAATCTTCGGCGCGCGGAAGTAGAACTTCCGGTAGAATTCTTCCACGCTGTTGAAGATTTCCGTGTGGGACAGATGCGGGTAGTGCAGCGGAGCCATCTGCACGCCGTTTTCATCAATCAGTTCGGCATTGCTTTCATCCAGCCAGCCATTCTCGGTTGCCTGCTTGTGCAGCGCAGTGCCGGGGTAGGGAGCGGCCAGAGAAACCTGCAAGGTGTGCGGGTTGATTTCCTTGGCGAACCGGATGGTTTCCTGAATGGTTTCCTTGGTTTCACCCGGCAGGCCCAGAATGAAGGTGCCGTGAATCTTGATCCCGAGGTCATGGCAGTTCTTGGTGAACTCCCGCGCCACTTCAACGCGCATACCCTTCTTGATGTTGTGCAGGATCTGCTGGTTGCCGCTTTCATACCCAACCAGCAGCAGGCGCAGGCCGTTGGCACGCAGGACTTTCAGCGTTTCCAGAGGCACGTTGGCCTTGGCATTACAGGACCATGTAACACCCAGCTTACCCAGTTCACGCGCAATGGCTTCTGCACGGGGCAGGTCATCGGTGAAGGTATCATCGTCAAAGAAGAATTCCTTGACCTGCGGGAAGTACTGCTGAGCCAGACGGATTTCAGCTGCCACATGTTCCGGGCTGCGCGTGCGGTAGCGATGGCCACCAACCGTCTGCGGCCAGAGGCAGAAGGTGCAACGTGATTTACAGCCACGGCCCGTATAGATGGAAATGTACGGGTGCATCAGATAGCCGATAAAGTAATCTTCAATCTTCAGATCACGCTTATACACTTCAGTTACGAAGGGCAGGCTGTCCATGTCTTCAATCATGGCGCGATCACGGTTGGTGATGATCTCACCTTTGTCGTTACGCCATGTAATGCCGTCTACATCCTTGAAATCACGGCCTTCAGCAATTTCCTTGATGGTGTAGTCAAACTCATTGCGGGCCACGAAGTCGATCGGAGGGCCTTTCAGCAGGCTTTCATCTGGCTGAACGGCAACCTTGGCACCAACCATCCCGATTATCAGTTTGGGGTTGGCGTCCTTGAGCATCTGGGCAACCTGCACATCCTTGGCGAAGGACGGCGTGGAGGTGTGAAGAACCACCAGATCGCGGTTTTTCACGTCTTCCAGAATCGGTTCCATGCCCATGCCAGTCGGCGGGGCATCAATCAGGCGGCTGCCTTCCACCATGGCGGCAGGCTGGGCCAGCCATGTCGGATACCAGAACGACTTGATTTCGCGTTTTGCCTGATAGCGCGAACCAGCTCCGCCGTCGAAGCCATCAAAGGACGGAGGCTGGAGAAAGAGGGTTCTCATCATTGTTCTGTGTCCTGATAAGGCATGGTGATCTGAATCAATTAGAAGAATATGGGTAGGGACTTACTCTTGCGGAAGGGGTGAGACAAGTCGTCTCAGCTCTCCGGTGAGAATTGGCTGACTGGAGGCGGCCCGACGGGGTGGGGTGCGACATGCATGGTCTGTCCGCGCCAGTCGACCCGTGTGCCGCTGGCGCTGCCCACCATAATGGCGGCAGAAAGCCAGTCTCGCGCAGGCAACAGGAGGAGGGGCCAAAGCTGACGGCAGCCTACGGCCCGATCAATGACCTGCGCTGATACCGCCCGGATAGCCCATACGCATCCGAATAACACAAGAGGCCAGAGTGCATGGGGCTGAAACAGGATGGCAAGAGTCGCCCAGAACAGCGGGAGCTGGATGGATGACGCGGCATAACCAGCAGGAGCCAGTGTGCAGACGGTCCGGCCCCAGCGCAGCTCATGGGACAGCAGTTCGGAAAAGTTGGGCTCACCAATGGTGGTCCAGGTCATGCAGTCGGCAATGGTAATGTCTTTATCCAGCATGCGGACCAGACGGCCCAGAAGGGCATCATCTGCCACATGTGGCAGCAGAGCTTCCAGACCACCGACAGCATCCAGTACCTCACGCCGCAGGGCCATGGTTGCTCCCAGACAGTCCTGTCGGCCCAGATAGCGGGACAGCAACACGCCGGGCAGAAAATTATGGTTGATCTGGCAGCCAGCTAACATCTGCACAATGGAGGAATGTGCGGGCAGGCCAGCGTAAAGCGTTGTCACCAGTCCGGTATTCGGTTTGTGCAGAGCGCTGACAACATGCAGCAGGTAATCCGGGCTGACATGGATATCAGAATCGGAAATGATGAGGAGTTCATGCCGTGCATAAGGCAGAATATTCATCAGGTTGCTGATTTTGCGGTTCAGGCCGTGGACAGTTGGGTCCACCACCAGTTGCATATCAAGATGCGGGTGGCGGCCCTGCAGGCGCTGCACAATGCCAATAGCCGGATCATCATGATCTCTTACCCCGAACAGGATCTGCATCTGGGGGTAATCCTGCGTACAGAAGCTTTCAAGAGCTTCTTCCAGCAGCGGTTCATCCCCGTATAAAGGTTTGAGAACCGTAACCGGCGGCAGAGGTTTAAGGGTAACAGGCCGACGTTCCTTCCGTCGGAAGCGGGCTAGCAGGGTCGCTCCGGCAACGGACTGAATGCAGCCCGTCACTGCCAGAGCACTGCTGGCCAGCGCTATAAAAGAGAAAGCGGACATTACAAACCAGCCGTCATTCGGCCCACAATCGGGCAGTTTGTCCGTCCGCTACGCATCACACTCGTTATCCTGCTCAGTCGTTGGAGAAAGTTTTAACTTTACGTTCCAGGACATTGATCAGGCCCGACACGCCACCAGAGGTAAGTGTGGAACTGAAGTCTGAACGTTGGGCGGCAGCCTGACTGATTCGGGACTCGCCGAGCAGTACATCAACAATTTTCCAGCCAGTCGCTGTGCTATGCATGATGTAGCTCAGCGGTGTGCCGGGCATGCTGTCATCTGCTCCGATATAGGTGTTCACGATTTTGTTACCACCAACCGGGGAGTTTTCAAGGCCCGGTTTCATGGTGAATTGGGCATCCGACCCGGGTTTGAAGCTGGAGACATACCGCGCTACCGTGAAGTCACGGAAAGCAGATAGCAGCTTGGCTTTGTCGGCTGGGGCCAGAGACTGGTAGCGCACGCCAATAGAAGCATGCAGCACGGCGTCCAGATCGAAAGCCTGATCAACGGCAGCCCCAACAATCTGGCTGCGTTCTGCAAAGCTGCTGTGGGAATGCTGTGCTTTATCAAGAGCAGCATACAGGGCCTGAACAGGGGCGCTTTCAGCACTCGCCGGAGCAGACTGTGCAAACGCGGCTGAAGCAAGCGGGGCGAGGCCCGCGGCGGGAAGCAGTGTCATGCCCAGACCGAGCACAAGCCCTGCGCGAAGAGAGATCGTTTTCATGCTCATGATTTTGTTCCCGTAGCACGGTTTGGCAAGTTCATTGAGAGCATGTCTCCGATGCCCAGCGCGCTGAGAGCGGTTTTAACGATGAAGGGAGCGGTGAGTCCGGCCTGC